>LJHD01000141.1 GCA_001983475.1 Candidatus Epulonipiscium fishelsonii
AGTCCGTTCGACTTGCATGTGTTAAGCACGCCCGCCAGCGTTCATCCTGAGCCAGGATCAAACTCTCAATTAAAAAGTTTGTCTGCTGACATTCTTACTTTGTACTACTCATAGCATTTTAAAATGCTAATAATAGAAATAAATTCATTTTAATGAATTGACTGGTTTAATTCTTGTGACTATTCTATTTTCAATGTTCAAACTTTTTTATTTGTAATGTGAAAGCATTCCGTCCTACTTACTAGGTATGTCCTGCTGACTTGACTAATACTACACTATATCCATAAAGAAGTCAATACTTTTTTAAAAAAATTTCCAAATAAATTTTTTATAAAGTGTTTTCTTAGCTTCTAAAATATAACAGAAGCGTTGTAATAACTGGATATTTTAAGGATAAAGTATTAAATAAATTTTAAAAAAAAATTGATGCGTTATATAAAGGATAGTACTCTACTAAATAGAACGATGAACGTTGTGTTCAAACTTGAAATAGTATTATAGCTATTACATGCCAAGTTAAAATATATATATTAGTTTTTATAGATGTTAGGTTGTTTAATAATTCATTTTCATTTAGTACATTTAATTAGCTAATTTCTTTATAGTGTAATAATATTTGTTTGAAAAAAAGATTAAGGAATAAAGTAATTTGGGGCAAATCTCTATTGGCTCCACTCTCCCAACTTATCCGCTTTAAAAAGTATTTACTTTTTTACTATTGAATGAATAATGGATTTATCATGATTCATTCAACACCCTATTTAAACTAATGATTTGTTCTATTTAATTTTATGTAAAGATTCTAAAAATAGCAACTGCTATTTTTGATTGTGGTACAAAAACGAAGCTCCTGCTGGGAGTTTTCCCCACTAGGGAATTTTTCACAAACCTATTTAGGAACATATACAAATACTTAGATTCATGATAGCGAATTGAGGAATAACATGACGAAAGCTGTTATTCTTCATAGCTAGCATTTAAATTTAACTATAATATAATGAATATTTATGCAGCTAAAGCTGGAAAACCTTTATTTTTTTTATTTTCAATTAATCTAAATAAACTTATTAACATATAATTTGTACAAATAAATGTTATGGATTTACCAATTATTAGCTATAATTTATGAATCCATAATTTATGAATAACGTGACGAAATTTGTTATTCCTGAATTATAGAAAAATAACAAAGGGATTTTTTTATTATTTTTTAATAAATCTATAAATTATACTGCTAAAAGAAGATAGATGAAAAAGCTGAGTGTTAATCAGAATGGACTAACTGAATAAAAAAGTAGAATGAATAGTGGAACGGATTACTTGAATAGAAAAGTAGAATGAATAGTGGAACGGATTACTTGAGTAGAAAAGTAGAATGAAAAGTGGAATGGATTACTTGAGTAGAAAAGTAGAATGAATAGTGGAACGGACTGCCTGAGTAGAAAAGCAGAGTGTATAGTGAAATGAACTAACTGAATGAAAAAGCTGAATGTAGATTGGAACGGATTACTTGAGTAAAAAAGCAGAGTGTTAATCGGAATGGACTAACTGAATAAAAAAGCTGAATGTTAATCAGAATGGACTAACTGAATGAAAAAGCAGAGTGTTAATCGGAATGGACTAACTGAATGAAAAAGCAGAGTGTATAGTGGAATGGACTAACTGAATGAAAAAGCAGAATGCATAGTGGAACGGATTACCTGGATAGGAAAGCAGAGTGTACATTGGAATAGATTAATTGAGTAGAAAAGCAGAGTGTTAATCGGAATGGACTCCCTAAATGAAAAAGCAGAATGTACATTGGAATAGATTAACTGAGTAGAAAAGCAGAGTGTTAATCGGAATGGACTACTTGAATAAAAAAGTAGAATGTATATTGGAATGGACTGCCTGAGTAGAAAAGCAGAATGTATATTGGAATGGACTAACTGAATAAAAAAGCTGAATGTTAATCAGAATGGACTAACTGAATGAAAAAGCAGAGTGTTAATCGAAATGGACTAACTGAATGAAAAAGCAGAATGTATAGTGGAATTAACTCTCTAGGTGAAAAAGCTATTGTTACCTTGCATAGTTTATTTCAAAATATTTTTGCACATTAGAAATAGGCCTAAAGTAAGTTGCCTAAGTTTTACTCTATTATTTTTTCTAACCTTTACATAACCTGTTTATAATCTCAAATGTACGATTATTATAAGGTAAAGCTATGTGTAGGATAAATTTATGTTTATTATCCAAGGTTTATTTTGGAGAGATTATAAACAGTATTATACTAAGGTACCTGGCCATGGGTTTCCTTTGTTGCTTGTTACTGCAGCATATTTTGCTTTATTTTTAATTCCTGCATCATGGATTTAGGAACAACGTGACTCTGTTATTTATTCTTACTTAAATTATTTCTTATTACATTTATTTTAGTTTTGGTTGTTAAGAGTTGCTACTTATTCTTTCACGTCTGCTCTACTACTTATTTTTTCGCCCAATTGCTACTTATTTATTCGCGATTACTCTGCTAATTGTTTTTTTCACAGGCTTAACTATTAAAGTATATACCTATATATAATAAAATACAACTAGCAAAATAACCTAATATATTTCTTCCCACTAGCACATGTTGTCCAATATCATTGAGATTACACAAAAATGCATATTTATGCACATTTGTGCAATTTGTACACCTTATTTTAGGGGCAAGATTTAAATTATAAATCAGTTAAAAATAATCTTTGATAATAAATAGCTTGTTGAATAATTCATTTTCATTTATTACATTTAACTAACAAGTAATATTTATTTACAACAAAAGATTAAGGAATAAAATAATATGAAGTTTGTCTTGCACTTTTGGTAATAAAATCTCCAGTTAATACATTTGACTGAACCTTACACCCCTAAAGAGGAGTGGGTTTTACGCCCTTATTCTATAAACTTTATAAATTCTTGTTTGTACATATAGACTCCAATTTGAAATAATCTAGTGCTAGGATATATCCAGCCATACCAAGGCCAGTTATAGCACCTACACAAGCATTTGCTGTTACGGAATGTCGTCTAAATTCTTCTCTAGTATAAATATTTGATATATGCACCTCAATAGTTGGTATCGCAACGCTTTTAATAGCATCCGCTATCGCATAACTATAGTGTGTAAATGCTCCTGGGTTAATTATTATGCCATCAATTTTTTTGTGGTAACATTCTTGCATACAATTAATTATTTCCCCTTCAATATTAGATTGAAAAAAACTTACTTCTACTTGTGTTTTATTCGCATGTTCTAAAATAGTATTTTCCAGATCTACCAATGACGTATTTCCATATATATGAGGTTCTCTTATACCTAAAAAATTTAAATTTGCGCCATTAATAATTTTTATATGCATTGTTTTGCTCCAATCTGTTAATTATTAAGTCAACTATATTTAATACACTAAGGGTTTCACACTCAATTACTTCGGTAGCCACTTCTTGATATAATACATCTCTGCTTTGTAATCTTTTATCCAAATTTTCTTTGTTATCAACTAGTGGTCTGTTAGCATCTCCTTTTATCCTAGCATATAATGTGTCTATTCCATATTTTAAATATACACAATTTTTTGTCATCAAAAAGTTTTTGCTAGTATTGTTTGTAACACAGCCTCCACCTGTAGCAATAATTGCTGGCCCTAAGCTATTAAGTTCAATTAAAGCTTCAGCTTCTATTTGTCTAAAGTATTCTTCGCCATATTGTTCAAAAATTTCTGTTATAGTCAAGCCATATTTATTACATATAAATTTGTCACAATCTTTAAAAGGAATATTCAATGACAAGGCTAACTTTTCTCCAACAGTGGTTTTTCCTGCGCCCATAAATCCAACTAAAAACAGGCTCTGTTTTGTTATGTCTAAATATTTACTTAACATGTCAAATAATTTTTCTATAATCTCTTTTTTACAAGGAATGTTAAGCCATATTTCTTCAGACTTTACAGCTTGAGCAACTAGCATATATAATCCTGATACTGTTCTTAATCCTTGATTTTTAGCTTCTAATAGAAACTGAGTATTAACAGGCCTATACACCAAATCAACCGCAACTTCAAACTTTTTAATAATAGTACTATCTATTGGCGTATTGTCTATATTAGGATACATTCCAACAGGTGTAGTATTAATTACACAATATGAGTTTGAAATATTTTTCATCTGATTATAGTCTATAATGTCATTCACTATATCTCCTAAAAATGTTGTAGCAGCTTGTATATTTCTGGTTACGACTGTTATATTGTTAGCTTCTTTGTCTTTTAAATATCGAATGACGCTTTTTGCAGAGCCTCCAGAGCCCAAAACATAAAAGTCATTACCTTTTATATCCACTTCTCCTTTTTCAAACATAGCACCGATACCATAATAGTCAGTGTTATATCCATATGATTTACCATTTACAAGCTTTATAGTGTTTACAGAACCAATTCTGATAGCGTCTGGGGATATTTCGTCTAGTTGAGGCATCACTACTTCTTTATACGGAATAGTAACGTTTGCTGCATCAATCCCCAGAGTTTTTAGTGATTGAACTATACCTCTGCTTTTACTTTCAGGGACTTGAAATAAAGAATAACTGCCATCTATATTAAATATATTAAAAAAATCGTTATGAATTCGGGGAGATAGACTATGAGATAATACGTTGCCTATCAATCCACATTTAAATTTATTAAGGGGCTTAGGGATGTCATGACTAGAATACCCTATTTGCTTATGCTGAAAATCTCTGCATATATCCATCAAAGTAGCCATAAATCTGTATGCGTAAAATTCAAGCCCTGTTTCTAAACTATTGATAATTGTTTCTATTACTTCGTTTTCTCTATCTGATTGATATATTTCCAACCCGTTATTTTGCTTGTATGTCCCCACATCCACTACTACTTTTAATCTGTCTTGTAAAAGTTTAATGAGTTGTTTATCTATTTTATTAATTTCTGCTCTACTTTCATCTAAACTTCTCATAAAATTTCTCTCCTTAAATTTATTTTTTCTTTTTGTAGCACCCAAGAACTTTAAAATCTTGAGTAACTTTTGATATCTCAGCTAAAACTTTTTTTTATATTACTATCTTCTTTATTTCGTTCAATATTTATACATCGTTTCTTTATCAACGAAACCTGGTTTTATATTAATGTTGCCCACTCATTATATCATACAAATTCCTTCAACCTCAAAGAAAAATTCTTATAAAGCTATAGCAAGTACACCAAACCAATAAAATGGTTGCGACACCGTAAATTATAGATTAAAATATAATTAGAAAGAGGTGAGATTTATAAAGACAATATTATTTATAGAAGATGACCCTATGATAGTAAGCGGTCTAAAATATGCTTTAGAGTGTGAGGGTTATATTGCTACGCACTGTGAAAATGTGAAGTCAAGCATTGAAACAATAAATTCCAACCGTTTTGACTTGGTTATATTAGATATAG
The DNA here is from genome assembly GCA_001983475.1 of Candidatus Epulonipiscium fishelsonii. GTDB lineage: Bacteria > Bacillota > Clostridia > Lachnospirales > Cellulosilyticaceae > Epulopiscium_A. The sequence continues at coordinate 5,472 of LJHD01000141.1, forward strand.
GATTGCCTGATGGCACAGGTTTTGATGTGGCAAAAAACCTTACCAGCATACCTATAATATTTTTAACTGCTGTTGACGATGAGCAAAAAATCGTAAAAGCCTTTGACTTAGGTGCTGCTGATTATGTCACAAAACCTTTTAGGGTACGTGAACTACTTGCTAGAATTAAAAGGACCCTAAATCAAAATAATACTGAACGTTCCTATATAAATATTGGTGATGTAAAAATTGATACTGATAGTGGAAAGGTTTATGTTGCTGAAAATATGATACAACTTACCGCACTTGAATATCGGTTGCTTTTAATTTTTGCAAATCAAAAAGGGAGATTACTTACACGAACTCAAATTTTAGAAAGCATTTGGGACTATGAAGGGAATTTTGTTGAAGATAACACCTTGACGGTGTACATCAAAAGGCTTCGTGAAAAACTGGGTGATGCTATAAAAATTGAAACAGTGAGAGGAGTGGGTTATCGTGCTAATTAAAAAAAGTGAGGTAACAAAGCTCTCATATAATATACGAAAAGCTATTGATGGGGATAATATAGACTTTCGTGATAACAACGAAGGTGCTTTAAGCATACTTAAAAATGATATTCATACTTTTGTAACTTTAAAAAACGCACAGCTTGACAACGCAGTTTTAGAACACAAAATCATGAGCGAATATATCGAAAATATATCCCACCAATTAAAAACACCTATTACATCTATGAATATTATGCTTGATTTGATTGAAGATGCACCTAAAGACAAGCAATTGGAGTTTTTATCTAACATCAAGACAAGCTTGACACAGATGAAGTGGCTTACTACCAACCTTTTAAAAATGGCAAAACTTGATAATAAAGTGGTTGAATTTTCCAAGAAAGAAATCCCTGTACACGAACTTTTAAATATATCCTTAAAACCTCTTGAAATTTTGTTAGATATAAAAAATCAAAAGGTGGCACTAGAGAATGACATTATAGTTAATTGTGATAGAAAATGGACGGCGGAAGCTTTAACAAATATCATTAAAAATGCACTGGAACATTCTAAAGAAAATTCTACTATAACAGTAAATAGTGGGGAAAATCCAATATATAGCTATATTAGCGTGACCGATACTGGAAATGGTATCAAAAAAGAAGATTATAAAAAGCTATTCACTCGCTTTGAAAATTCACACAATAAAAATGGGTATGGTGTAGGCTTGCCACTTGCTCTTTCGATTATTCGCTCACAAAATGGTGATATTGATGTGGATTTGGGTGGCCATGGCAAAGGTGCGATATTTACAATCAAACTATGGAAAAGAGTAAAATGACTAAATTGTCACTTTACTCTTTTATTTATTCACTAAGCAGTCACTTTCACTTGTTATAATAACATTATAAAAGTAAACATAAATGGAGGAAAAAATAAATGACTGTTTTAAAAATAGAAAACCTTAGCAAAATATATGGTAAAGGCGACACAGAAGTGAAAGCACTTGATAATGTTAGCTTTGAAGTCCAAAAAGGTGAGTTTGTTGCAATCATTGGTGCATCAGGCTCAGGAAAATCTACACTTATGAACCTTATTGGTGGGATTGATAGCCCTACAAGTGGCAAGATTTTTGTAGACGGAAATGATATTTATAAACTTGATGAAAGTAAACGTGCTATATTTCGTAGAAGAAATATCGGTATGATTTATCAGTTTTATAATCTTATTCCAACCCTAACAGCAGAGGAAAATATCACGCTTCCTCGTCTTTTGGATAATCAAAAGGTTGATGCCGACAAGCTTTATAATATTCTTCAAACAATAGGACTAAGTGAGCGTAAAACACATTTACCTAGTGAACTTTCTGGTGGGCAACAACAAAGGGTATCGGTGGGGCGTGCTTTAATCAACACACCGGCTTTTATCCTTGCTGATGAACCAACTGGAAACCTTGACAGCAAATCAAGTGGTGAAATTATGGATCTATTAAAATTTGCAAACAAAAAATCGAATCAAACGTTACTACTCATCACTCATGATGAAAAAATCGCTTTACAAGCTGATAGAATCATCACCATAAGCGATGGAAAAATTCTTTCTGATGAGGTGATGAAGTCATGAAATTAACAGCAAAACTTGCTTTAAGTCAGCTAAAAATAAATCGCATACGCTCCTTTTGGGCAATGGTTGGTATCGCACTTTCTAATGCTTTACTTGTAACAGTTTGCATTTTTATCGCAAGTGGTTTTTCAATGTTTAGTGGCTCACTATCAGGTGCTAGTAACGCAACTGAAATTTTTGCTACTTATTTAAGTATAGTGATATTGCCAGCAATATTTATAATTTTAATTATAGCTTTGATGACAAAAGTTGTGATATCAAATGTTTTCAAGGTGAGTGCCAACCAAAGAATTGGCGAATTTGGTATCTTAAAATGCACAGGTGCTACCAAAAAACAAATTAAATCTATAGTTTTGCACGAAAGCCTGTTTTTGTCAGCAGTAGCTATTCCTATTGGAGCTGCGCTAGGAATTTTGCTATCATTTATTGCTGTAAATGTCACAAATTTGTTTTTAGATGAAATAAACGCCCTAACAAATGTAATGCTTACACAAGTTTCATTTTATTTAACATATACATTTTCACCTTTAGCTATTTTAATTGCATCACTAATAAGCTTCTTAGTTGTCTTGTTTTCAGCAATGAAGCCTGCAAAAAAAGCATCTAAAACACCTGCTATAGATGCAATTCGTGGCACACAGAGCATCACAGTCAAGAAAAAGAAAGTACGTTTTTCTAAGCTAATCAATAAACTTTTCGGTTTTGAGGGTGAGCTTGCAAATAAAAATATTACTAGAAACAGACAAAATTTTAAAGCAACGTTCATTTCTCTCACAGTGGGTGTTACACTGTTTGTGTGTCTTGGTGGCATTATATCTCAAGCAAACGCACTTATGGATTTCACTGCACTTTCATACGACCAAAGTCATATTGTTGATTATACATCATCAAGAATTAGGAAGATAAACGAGGCTACTGGCTGGGAAGAAAGTATTTACAAAAAGCCTATTGACAGCGATATTGGCAAAGAAATCACAGAAAAATTAGCAGAGTTTGAGGGTGCAGAAGTTTTTGGCATAGGTGGCGATACCCAAACTTACAGAGCTATTTTAACGGATGAATTTTTAACTGAAGACATGAAAATGCTTATTGAAACCGAAGAAGTTTTTGACGAAAGTGCATCGCCAGAAAATTATGCAATCACTGCAGCTATTACAACTTTAGACCAAAAGAATTACAAAAAATTATGTGATGCCATAGGTGTTCCAGAAAATTCAAATATTTTAATCAATTCTTTAGGGTACAATGATTATGGCTATGAAAAATATATCATTCCATACCTTGAAACAATGAAAGATGTGACACTTCAAAAAGCAGATGGCTCGACAAAAACATACTCCATTGATGCTATGATTTATAGAGATAATCTGCCAAAACAATTAGATCATATAAATGCTGCTCCTTTTGAGTTGATTGTGCCAAGGGCAGAGGTTAGATATTATTCTTGGTATTTATCTCCAGTAAATGAAGAAGCCTTTAAGGATTATGCGTGGAAAGTTTTAGAAGAATATTTCCCAACAGACAAAGATGGAGAATATATGGAAGAGGGCTTTAGCACTAGAGTTTATAGAATTGATGAATACTCAAAAGTTATGAATGTGGCTATTGTGATATTCCTTATCTTTATTTCTAGCTTTGCAGTACTTTTAATGCTCATTGGTTTTACAAACATCATAAGTACGCTCGTTAGTAATGTGTTTATGCGAGCAGATGAATTTGCAATATTACAAAGCCTTGGCATGACACCAGTGGGACTGATAAAAATGCTTACGATGGAGAGTTTTCTTTGCACTACAAAGGCACTTATAATAGGTGATATTATTGGTGTAAGTCTGACATATCTTATAAATATGAGCATTAGAGTAAGTTTTCCAATCTTGTTTAAGTTTCCAATTGTTAGTATGGTTGGCTCAAACATTCTTGTTTTAGCTATCACACTGGGAATTACAAAATTTGCAATAAAATCTTTAAGTAGCAGGAATATTATTGAAACAATTAGAAGCAAGGGACAGAGATAATATTAATGAAAGAGATAGGTTATTTTAATGTTGCATCTATGAGATAAAAGTATATTATTAAAAGAGTGAGAATCGAATACTACAGATTCTCACCTTGTTAGTGTAAACAAATTCTTAAAAAAGTATAGACTTATGGTTTGGTTAGATGTACTTGTATTTAGTTTTTTACTCAGCTATGTTTCAAAAAGTTGTTCTTAGAGTGTTTTATCTAAACTTCCCATAAAATTTCTCTCCTTATTTTTTCCTTTTGTAGCACCCAAGAACTTTAAAATCTTGAGTAACTTTTGATATCTCGCCTAAAACTTTTTTTATGTTACTATCTTCTTTATTTCCTTCAATATCTATATAGAAATAGTATGAAAATGAGCCATCGCCAACTGGCCTGGATTCTATCTTTAAAAGGTTAACGCCCTCATTTGAAAATTGATTTAGCACTGCATATAGACTTCCTATTTTGTTTGCAATGGAAAATATTAATGTCATCTTGTCACAGATTGAATTACTTTGTTCATATTTTGATACTATTATAAACCTAGTAAAATTTTCTTTTGCATCACTTATATTTTCTTGTAAAATTTCTAGTCCATATATTTCTCCTGCACGTTCACTTCCTATTGCAGCATTAGTAGCAACATTACTATCTTTAACAAATTTAGCACTAGTGGCAGTGTTTGCATAAGCTATTTGTTTGCAAAACGGTAAGGTTTTTAAAAACTTACTGCATTGCTCTAGTCCTTGAGAGTGTGAAAATACTTGAGTTAAGTTATTTATACTAGCACCTTTTAATCCCAATAAATTATGTCTTATTTTTATGCTAGTTTCTCCAACGATATAGTATCCATACTTCTTTAATAAATCATAATTTTGAACAATTGAACCAGTAGTAGAATTTTCTATTGGAAGCACTCCATAATCTATATATTCATACTTTAAAGCTTCAAATACATCTTCAAATTCTTGGTAAAATTTGGTTTTATAGCCATTACCAAAATAATTAATAAGAGCTTGCTCACTATAAGCACCAGGCACTCCTTGAAATCCAATAGTTATATTTCCTCTTGAAAGGGGTACTTCTCTTTGTTCCAAACTATCAATTTGATAATTTCGAGATATCTCTAGTAATGAGCTAATAAAACTATTTCCATATGATGATAATTTTTCATTTTTAAGCAGCATCATGTTTTTTTGGTGAACTTCTTCTTCTCTTTTCTCATCAAATATAGTTAGTCCTTGTTGCTCTTTCAAAGCTGCAATTTTGCCAACTATCTCAAGTCTTCTTTCAAATAATTCCATTAATTGCCTATCTATTTCGTCTACTTCTGTTCTATAACCACTAAGTTCTAACATCTAATTTTACTCCTATATTTTTATTAATTCTAATATACCAATTCCTGCTATAGCTTCAATTACCACGACTGCTCTTTGCACAATGCAAGGGTCATGTCTACCTGTAATTTCAAGCGTAGTTTCTGTTTTAGAGGTTATATTTACTGTTTTTTGTTCTTTACTAATAGATGGGGTTGGTTTTATAACAACTTCAAAAATAATTGGCATACCGTTAGTTATCCCGCCTGTGATGCCACCATTATTATTTGTCTTCGTCTTAATGTTGCCATCTATTAAACAATATTCATCATTAGCACAAGAGCCTCTCATATTTGCAAAATCCTCTCCAATGCCAAAATTAATACCTTTTACTGCTGGCACTGAAAACGCCAAATGTGCTATGGTACTTTCTACTGAATCAAAAAAAGGATTTCCAATGCCTGCTTGTAATCCTATTACGGCACATTCTATTTTTCCACCTACAGAATCTTTGTCTTCTTGAGCTGCTAAAATTTCATTTTTCATTTTGATTATATTTTCATCATTTAATACGGGAAGTTCTTTTGATATCAAAGCATTTAATTCTTTTTCGTCTACATTAACAGGGTCAAATTTTTTGTCTACTACATTTCCAATTTGAGAAATATGAGCACCTATAGTAATTCCCTGACTTTTAAGTATTTGCTTTGCAACGGCTCCTGCAAATACAATTGGTGCTGTTAATCTGCCTGAAAAATGTCCACCACCTCTGTAATCATTAAAACCTCCGTATCTTATATTTCCTGGATAGTCTGCATGTCCGGGTCTCATATGACTTTTTAAAATAGAGTAGTCTTTTGATTTAGTATCACTATTTTCAATAACAATTGCAAGTGGGGCACCTGTAGTATATCCTTCAAATAGCCCACTTTGTATTTTAGGGATGTCACTTTCTTTTCTAGTCGTAGATAATGAATCTCTACCAGGAGCTCTTCGTAACATTTCTTTATTAATTTCTTCTAAATCAAGTTTTATTCCTGATGGCAACCCTTGAATTACAACTCCAATACCTTTACCATGTGACTCTCCGAACAAAGATATATTAATATTTTTACCGAAACTACTATTCACTATCTATCACCTCAATTATTCCTCCCATTTCTTTATAATCTTCCCAAAAAGATGGATACGATTTACTGACGCAATCGGGCTCTTCCAATATAATAGGAGTATTACAAGCAGTCGCTGCAATTGCAATACTCATGGCTATTCTATGGTCTTTATGACTGTGGACTGTAGTGTTTCCAGCAAACGAGTCAACACCGATTATTTTAAGCCCATCACTCAGTTCAGTTATATTAGCACCGAGCGTACCCAGTTCTTTTGTTATTGCCATCAGCCTGTCGCATTCTTTTATTCTAAGCCTACCAGCATTTATCATCATCGATGTCCCTTTACATAAAGCAGCTACAACCGCCATTACGGGCATAATATCAGGGCATTCGCTCCCATCCATCACTATCGCTTCAAGTTTATTTTTTGTAACAGATATATTACTACCGTTAATTTGAATTTCAGCACCAATTCTTTGCAAAAATTCTAGTGCCATTTTATCTCTTTGTAATGAGTTAATATTTAGCCCTTTACATACTACATCGTTTCCAATAGCACCAGCCACTAGAAAAAATGCAGCTTGGGAAAAATCTCCTTCAACCACATAATTACAGCCTCTATAACTTTGCCCACCCACAATTTCAAAAGATTGGTAGTTGTTGTTTGTTATACTAACCCCAAACAAGTTAATCATTTGTAAAGTTAAATCTATATATCCTTTTGATTCTAGTGGAGAAGTAATTGTTATTTTAGAATTCCCTTTTAGTAGAGGCAACATAAACAGCAATCCGCTAATAAATTGAGAACTTATATTACCCTCTAATTCAAATTCTCCACTACAGATTTTTCCATCAATCATTAAATCCATTACACCATCTGAATAAATATATTTTATACCTTGCTTATCAAATATGTTGTAAAACGGAGTGAGCGGTCTTTTTCCCAAATTGCCTTTGCCTGTAAATCTAACTCTATTTTCATTGATTAAGCTAATAGGAACTAAAAATCTAAGTGTGGAGCCAGATTCATTACAAAAAATATTTTTTATCTCTTTAATCTGTGCAGAGTTATCCAACAAGTTTTTTCCACTTATATACAGTGTGCTTTCCTCAATTTTAATATCAGCACCCAAAGCTCTCATACCATCAATAGTAGCTATAATGTCTTCTGAAAAGTCAATATTAGAAATTGTACTGCTTTCAGAACTTAAAGAAGCACAAATTATTGCTCTATGAGCCATACTTTTTGAGGGAGGAATTGTTATTTCTCCACTCAATTTTGATGGTGTAATTTTTATTTTTTTCATTTGACATACTCCTTAAAAAAATCTATATTGCCCTGATAAATAAAGCATTCTCCAATTTTCTTTAAGAGTATTAGGTTGAGTTTAGAATTTAAGTTCTTTTTATCTATAGTCATTACGTTTAATATGTCTGCCATAGGCACGTTAGGCATATCATATGGTAAGTCATATTTTTTTAAAAGCTCTAGTATTTTGTTTGATACGCCCTTATCAGTTAGCCCTTTATTCTCACTAAGTTTAGTTATTTGATACATTCCTATAGCAACACCTTGCCCATGCGTATATGTTTCATAACCGCATACAGTTTCAATAGCATGGCCTAGAGTATGCCCAAAGTTTAAAATCATACGCTCCCCAGTGTCTCTTTCATCATTTTCTACTACTATCCTTTTTATATTGCAACAAGTAAAAATTATATCTGAAATATTATCTAAAAGTTCATTCATGTCTTTAAATTCTAATAATAGTTTATACAAATTGTAATCTTTAATAAAGGCATATTTTATAACTTCACCCAACCCATCACTAATAAATTTAGGCTCAAGTGTTTTTAAAACATTTGGATCTATAATCACAAGTTTCGGATGATAAAAACTTCCAACTAAATTTTTTCCTTCTTTAAGGTCAACTGCAACTTTTCCGCCTACACTAGAGTCTACTTGTGCTAGTAAAGATGTTGGGATTTGCACAAACTTTACGCCTCTAAGAAAGGTTGAGGCTACAAATCCTGCCAAATCTCCTACTACTCCTCCGCCCAAAGCAACAATTGCATCTGACCTTGTAATGTTAAAGTTTACCAAATCCTGATAGATACCAGGAAGTATTGATATATCTTTACTTTTTTCTCCTGCTGGAACCACTGAAAAGCCTACTTCGTATTGACTGGATTTTAATATATTTATCACTTTATCTAAATAATAATTACTAACACTTGTGTCAGTAATTATATATAATTTTTTATTGTTATCCAGATGTTCTCCAATTAATTCTCCAATGTTTTCTAAAATTCCTTTACCTATATATATAGGATAACTATTTTCTCCTAAGTTAATTTTTAAAGTTTTCAATGTCAAAATTCCTTTCCTGATATATAATAAGAAAAGACTTTTAGCCTTTTCTCCTTATTACTAATAAAAAATTTGTTCATGTTGCTCTTAATTTATCATGAATTAATTCATTTGTTTACCAACAACAGAGGCAATAACTTTTAGTTTTTCTACAAGGTCTGCATATTGTTCTGGGGTTATTGACTGCTGCCCATCGCATAAAGCATTTGTTGGGTCATTATGGACTTCTATAATAAGACCGTCTGCACCCACTGCAACAGCTGCTTTTGATAAAGGAGCTACCATCCATGATTTACCTGCAGCATGGCTGGGGTCAATAATAATTGGTAAATGACTAAGTTTTTTAATAACTGGAACTGCACTCAAATCTTGAGTATTTCTAGTATATGTTTCAATTGTACGTATTCCTCTTTCGCATAATATTACATTCTCATTTCCACCGGCCATAATATATTCTGCTGACATTAACCATTCCTCAATAGTAGCTGATAATCCTCTCTTTAATAAAATTGGTTTTTTAAGTTGCCCTAGTTGTTTCAATAAGTCAAAATTTTGCATATTTCTTGCACCTACTTGGATGATATCAACGTCTTTTTCAAACACATCTATCATATCCGTAGACATAATTTCTGTTACTATAGGAAGGCCTGTTTCTGCTCTTGCCACTTTTAAAAGCTCTAGTCCCTCAAGCTCTAGTCCTTGAAAACTATAAGGTGATGTTCTAGGTTTAAAAGCTCCACCCCTAAGTGCAGTAGCGCCTAATTTTTTTACTTCTTTGGCAATACCCACAATCTGTTCTTCACTTTCAACAGAGCAAGGGCCTGCAATCATAGTTAAAACTTCTCCACCTATTTTAGCATTACCAACTTGAATAATAGTATCATCTTGCTTAAATCTTCTATTAGCTCTTTTGAAAGGTTCTTGTATAGACATAATTCTATCTACATTTTTATTAGCTTGAATTTTTGATCTATTAATACGAGTAGTATCACCAACTAATCCAATAATGGTTTGGCCAACACCTTCTGTTAATTTTGCTTCAACACCAAAACTTTTTACCTGTTCAATTAACTTATTAATGTCTTCCTTAGATGTACCATCTTTTAATATTATTACCATTTCAAAATCCTCCTATAAATTGTTTTTTATAACTACCTAAAATAATGAAAAATAAGAAAAGAGTTTTAGCTTTTTATCATAAATAAAAAATAGGACCCACGCCAGTGAGCCCTATTTTTTAATATATCTGCATATTATATGTGTTACAACTATACAGTATATAAAAGATAATTTAAGCTAATCCGACAAGTTTATTTTTGTACATTGAGTTTAAACCAGCGCTAAAATAAAAGCCCCAGCTAAAATAAAAATTATAAAATTGTACATAAAATTGTCTAATTAAATTTTCCACTTAAATTACCTCTCTCCTTCAAATATTCATGTTATCTATTATAAATATATATTTTTTTTATGTCAATACTTATAGTAATACAAACACACCGCTAATATATTGTTAATTTTAGTTTTAAGAATTCTCCTAGTGCAACATGGTAGTAGGATATATTTTTGTTAAATTGCTAACGGATTACACTAGGAAACGGCATTTAAATAGAATAGCTGCTTTCTCTACTAATGCAACATTTAGTTAATATAATAAACAAATTGATAAGATATATTTAATTGAAGGATTTGATTTTACTACTGCAATAATAAACGGTATGCCTGTAATAATTGTAACATCAGCAGGAGCACTGTTTCTGTTATCATATAATCGATATCGCATTGTATATAGCCCCAATTATAAGCAATCGTACCTGTGGCAATACAAAGCCATAGATAAATTCCAAAATGTTAATTCCGATTTCTTAATGCCCCCTAAAATTATGTAAATATTATTCGTTTTCTCTGACATTATACTACAAACAAGCGGTAAATTACAAGCCACTTGTCTATCTAGACACATTTTGATTCCAAAAGTTCTCTCTGCAATATAATTTTTTACCCACTTATTATTAACTTGTATCGGAGAAGACAACACATTTTTTTGTATATGTTACCTTATTTAGACATTTTTTGGTGTTGATGTCGATGGGTCTGTTTGTTAGTTGCCTTCCAAGCTTGTAGATGAAAAATTTAGGACCTATCTTGTCTTTGGATGACAGTTGTACATATTTTTATCGCATTTCGCTATGTCGATAAATTTGTATGTACAACTTGCACAAAAATGTAAAAATATGTATTTTGAAGAGACAAAAATTATATTGGACAACATGTGCTAGTGGGAAGAAACATATTAGGGTATTTTGTCAGTTGTATTTTTTTAGATATATGGATATACTTTAATAGTTAACCCGTGTGAAAAAAACAATTAGCAGAGTAATCGCGAACAAATAAGTAGCAATTAGGCGAAAAAATAAGTAGTAGAGCAGATGTGAAAGAATAAGTAACAACTTGTTGACAACCAAAACTAAAATTATATTTGAAATAGCAGAAACAACAGATTTAAGAACAACGTGACTAAATCTATTATCAGGAATAAAAAACAATTCATTTAGTAATACTAGCAGTAATTTAAAGGCAAGATATGTTTTAAATATGCTTCAAACATCAAGCAATATTAAGGGAAAACCATGGCCATGGACCTTAGTTCAATATATAATACTGTTTATAATCTCTCCAAAAAACTTAAACCTTGGATAATAAACATAAAGTTAATTTATCCTAATATAGTATTACCTTATAATAATCGTACATTTGAGATTATAAACAGGTTATATAAAGGCTAGTGAAAAAATTAAATTGTAAGTATTGTTTACCAAACAAGCCGTAAATCCCCTAGCTTTAGCTATGTGGATATAATGATATTAAATCTTTATTTAAAGCTTTTGTCACATTTTAATATTTATTGTATAATATGGCATACAACTAAATACATTAAAACAATTCTTTTGTGATATAGGTGATTGCTAGAAGCAGTCATTTCTAGTGTAAAACTTTTGAGCAATTTTTAATTGCGAATATTCAATGCACCGAAAATGTTTCTAAAGTGAAACACGACAAGAAC
>LJHD01000142.1 GCA_001983475.1 Candidatus Epulonipiscium fishelsonii
AAATGTACAAAGCAATATTAAAAGCAAGACCATATGATAGTGAAGAATAAGCAATTGAAGCTGTATTAAAAAAAGTTATAAAACCAGGAGATGCAGTAATCATAAGATATGAAGGACCAAAAGGAAGTGGGATGCCAGAAATGTTTTACACAACAGAAGCAATTTCATCTGATGAAAAACTTTCTGCAAGTATAGCACTACTTACAGATGGAAGATTTTCTGGAGCCTCAAAAGGGCCTGCTATTGGACATATATCTCCTGAAGCAGCAGAAGGCGGACCGATTGCACTGTTAGAATATGATGATATTATTGAAATTGATATACCAAATAGAATTTTACAAATTATAGGTGTTAATGGACAACTTTGTTCAATGGAAGAAGTGGAAAAAACTTTAATAGAAAGAAAACAAAAGTGGATACCTAAACAAGCAAAATATGATAGCGGTATACTAAGTATATTTTCTAAAAATGCTGTTGCACCTATGAAAGGTGGCTATATGGAATAGTACCATATCTATAAAAGTAGAGTACTATCCTTTATAATAGTATAAAAATAACAGATTTAGTCACGTTGCTCATAAATCCGTTATTATGAAGTACAAAGAAATTAATCATTTAATCAGTACACAAGAAACTCCATCATATTAGCACTAGCTTCGGATGGAGTAGCAATAACTATACTTTAAAGAAAAAAGGAGCATTTTATGAAAATAGCAATAGCAGGAACAGGATATGTAGGTTTATCAAATGCAATACTTTTAGCACAGCATAATGAAGTTGTAGCGGTTGATATAATTCAAGAAAAAGTAGATATGATTAACAACAAAATTTCTCCTATATTAGATAAAGAGATTGAAGACTACTTAAAAAATAAAGATTTAAATTTAACTGCAACAACTGATATGTATAAAGCATATACGGATGCTAATTATATTATCATCTCAACTCCTACAAATTATGATCCAGAATTAAACTATTTTAATACTAGAACAGTTGAAGCTGTTATAGCAAATGTTTTAGCTATAAACGAAGAAGCTCTTATCGTTATAAAATCAACTGTACCAGTTGGGTATACAGATAGGGTTAGAAAAATGTTTGATACATCAAATATAATATTTTCTCCAGAGTTTTTAAGAGAAGGTAAAGCATTATATGATAATTTATACCCTTCAAGAATTATAATTGGGGAGCAGTCTCAAAGAGCAGAGATATTCGCAAATTTATTAGTTGAAGGTGCTATAAAAAAAGATAT
>LJHD01000143.1 GCA_001983475.1 Candidatus Epulonipiscium fishelsonii
TAGTGCCTTCACGTATTCATCCAGGAAATTTCTATGCATTGCCTCAATCTCCACAAGTTTTTAAGCAACTACTAATGGTATCAGGTTTTGACAAATATTTTCAAATTGTAAAATGTTTTAGAGATGAAGACTTAAGAGCAGATAGACAACCTGAATTTACACAAATAGATATAGAAATGAGTTTTGTTGATCAAGAAGATGTTATTTCTTTAAACGAAAGATTAATTCAGCATGTCTTTAAAGAAACATTAAATGTTGACATAACTATTCCTATTAAAAGACTTTCTTATGCTGAAGCGATGTCAAGATACGGATCAGATAAACCAGATGTAAGATTTAATTTAGAATTAGTTGAAATTACTAAAGAAATGCAACATTGTGGCTTTACTGTTTTTGAAACGGTTATAGAAAGCAAAGGAAAAATATGTGCATTGAATGCCAAAGACCTTGGTGAGCTTGGGCGTAAACAAATCGATGCTTTAGTTAAGATTGGACAGGATTATGGAGCAAAAGGAGTAGCTTGGCTACAAATCAAACAAGATGGAAGTGAAAAATCCTCATTTACTAAATTTTTGCAACCAGATACCATTCAATTAATCAAAGATAAAACTTCGGCACAAAATGGCGATTTAATTTTAATTGTAGCTGATAAAGCAACGACAGCTCAAACCGCTTTAGGTGCACTACGTCTTGAAGTAGCTAAAAGACTAGATTTAATTGATAAAGATGAATTTAAATTTGTATGGGTTACAGATTTTCCTCTTTTAGAGTTTAGTGAAGAAGCAAATCGTTATATTGCAATGCACCACCCATTTACAATGCCAAAAAATGAAGATATTGCTAATATGGATACTGAACCACAAAATGTTAGAGCAAAAGCTTATGACTTATGTTTAAATGGTTGTGAATTAGGTGGTGGAAGTATTCGTATATATCAACAAGAGATACAAGAAAAAATGTTCAAACTTTTAGGTTTTGATAAAGAGACAGCTTATGAAAGATTTGGATTTTTATTAAATGCATTTAAATATGGTGTACCACCTCATGGAGGAATAGCTTTTGGTTTAGACAGACTAATTATGCTTATGGCAAAATGTGATAGCATAAGAGATGTAATAGCATTTCCTAAAGTTAAAGATGCTAGTTGTCCAATGACTAATGCTCCAAATATTGTTGATGATATACAGTTAAAAGAACTAGGTCTTAATTTAGCAACATTAGAAAAAAATAAATAATAAAATTACTATGTAGCCTTCACTTTTTTTATTAATATTTCTTTATTAATATTTCATAGTAAAAATAAAAAACATTGCTAATAATTATATTTTAATTAAAAGTAGACCAGAGCAATTATGTTCTAGCCTACTTTTTTGCTTAGTATATATATTAAAGAGGAGGAACGTTATGGTTAAAAAGATAATAATGATTTTTATCTTAACATTAATAAATATAATACCAATTTTAGGTAAAGATACAATTAAAATAAAAACGAATAATAATGAGAACATAATAGCATTGCATAACCAACTCATAAAAAAAGATGATTTGTTGTACCTACCTGTTATTGAAGTTGCAGATAAAACAGGTTTAAATATTACTTATGATAAACAAACAGGACGAACTATCTTAGCTCACCCTGAAGGTATATACAGTAGAATTTTTGAAATATCACCAAATTTGGCCACATATTTTGAAGGAGCAGGGAAAACAGCTGATAGTATGACTATTGAGGGAAATAAAATAGAACAAGAATATTTATTTAAATCACCTTTTATTCATGATAATATTTTATATGCCCCAGTGGAATTATTTAATGATATATTTAGAGCTAATATATATGAAATAGATAGTAAGCATGATAACTCTATTCCTAAAAAGGAATTAGAAGTAATTTTTAATTTGCTTTCTTACATTCCGCCTAATGCAGAGTATGATGTGTTTTCAAACTTAGAGAATAATTTATATCCTTTAGGATTGTACATAACATCATTTCAAGACGAAATCGAAAACACATTTAATGAAAAATATGGAATTAAAAAATCTGATGATTACGAATATACTCTGAATAAATACAATGCTGAACAATTATATAAAGATTTGTTTGGCGTAGAGGTAACCTTTGAAACCTGGTCTTCTTTTACCACTAAGCATGAAGCTCATCCATGGGATTTTGTAGAAATGCAAATTACAGAATATGAAGCTATAATTTATGCACCTATTATAAATACTCCAGTGATATTAAACAATATTTTTAAAGTTGAAAAAGTAACCTTGTTAGATGAAAATTTATACCAGCTTGAGATAAATAAGTATAGTACCGATGATGATCCAAATAAAGTACTTTGTTCTTATATTATTTTAGCTAAGAAAGATAATGACAAGTATATTCCTTTATCAATAAACAGTGAAGATATATTTTATGAAAATCAAGATTTGACTATGTATATTGAATATAAGCTATAAAAAAAGATAGACTTTCGTTCTATCTTTTTTTATAAGCATTATTATCAGGTTATCAAAAATAATAAAAAGATTAAAATCTGTTAAAATTTTTATTAAATATTGT
>LJHD01000144.1 GCA_001983475.1 Candidatus Epulonipiscium fishelsonii
ATTAATAGTTTTTTATTTATTACATCAATGTACGCAAAGCCCACTCATTTAGAGGTGGATTATTACCCTCATAATTAAATTCAAAAAAAATATAGCATTAATTTTATTCAATGTCTTCAAAATCAGATAAATCTGCTACTTTGACTTCTTTATCTTTAATTGTTTCCGAAAGTGATTCTTCCTTTCCTGTATAATTTATAAATATCTATAAATAATTGTGTTATTTTACTATATAGTTAATATTTTTGACAATTTTTATTATACTATAGTTTGTATATTATATTAATAAGTAAAATATTATAAAATAGGACAAATAAATGTATGTATTTTTAACTAAACTTTTATAATAATTATTCTATCACAATGTATATTTATACATTAGCATTCAACAGTTTAACAAAAAAATAAATATAGAAAAGTGAGTGTCAAATTATATAAGAAAAATAAACTTAGTAAAGTTATACTTCACAAATTAGGAAAAAAGTACGTTGCTATTTTTTTTCTTTATCATAAATAACAGATTTAGTCACGTTGCTCCTAAATCCATGAACAATACAAATGTCCAAGTATTTGGATGTATATCCATATAGGAGTGAGTGTGACTGATGCATTAGTTGTAGAAGCAGGTAAAAGCAGGTAACCCTTAGAAACAAAATCACATATTTAGTCATGTTGTTCCTAAATCCGTGATTCATAAAAAAGGATGAGTACTATTCTTATAGCACTCATCTAATTATTTTATTTAAATTTACTTAACTAGTTTCTTCTAATATTTTTCTCATTTTATTTGTATTTTATTTTAATGTACTCTTTGGAAAAGACACTGGAAGTTTATGCTCCAAAAATGTTTGCTCACATTTTGCGAATTTCAGCTAATACTTTTTGTACATATCTAGTGCTTTTGTAATGTTATCTACTTTATTAGCTTCATCAAACAAATTTAAACTACTTTCAGGATTTTCAACCATTAAATGAATGTCTAAATGAACTTTTGCCTGGTTACTTTAACAAAATCACTGTTTAAATAAAAATTAAAAACAAAATGATTATTCATTACATACATGTGAGAATAGTCTATGCCAACTTGTTCTAAAACTTTTATTCCATCAACACACATCAATGACGTAGAAATATATTTTTTTATTTTTTAACACTCCTTAAAAATTTTTTAACATCTTTTTTATTAGGTATAGATTTTTGAGCACCTTGTGTAGATATGCATACACTAGCTGCAGCTGTTGCAAAAATAATAGAATCTTCTAGACTTTCACCACTACAATATTGAACAACGAAGCCAGCGCCAAAAGTATCTCCTGCTGCAGTTGTATCAATAGCATTCACTTTAAAGGCTGGTACTTCTAAATATATATTTCCATCATACAAAAGAGAGCCTTTTTCGCCCATTTTTAGGAGAACATGTTTAGGTGATATATTATCATATAAATATTTAGCAGCTTTTTTAGCTGAAATTGCATCTACGATTTTAATTTTAGTTAAAGCCAATGTTTCAGCTTCATTTGGTGAAATAAAATCAATGCCTTTTAATCTACTTATATCAATATTTCGAGGTGGCCCAGCATCTAAGAATACAGGCATACTTAGTGCTCTTCCTAGTTCGACAATTTTATATACTATTTCTAGAGGCATTTCTAGTTGCATAACAATCATATCAAAGGTATCAGATTTTATGGCTTTTTCCACGTCTCTTGCTTCTATATGATTGTTAGCTCCCAAACCTACATAGTAAACGTATTTAGCTGTCTTATCTTGCACCAGCATAACGGCCATTCCCGTCTGACAATCTTTCTTTATTTTTACAAATTTAGTGTTTACATCTTCATTCTTTAAGTTAGATAGTAGTTTTTTGCCAAAGTCATCTTTTCCTACGCATCCCAACATAGTTACATTTCCGCCAAGTCTAGTAAGTGCTACTGCTTGATTAACACCTTTTCCTCCTGTAGAGAACTCATATTCTCCACATAATATAGATTCTCCGTACACAGGAACTTTATTTGCTCCCATCATAGACAAATCCATGTTTAAGCTTCCTATTACTAAGATATTTGGTTTTTTCAAATTTATCTTCCTCCACAGCTTAATTTGATTTCATTAATTTTTT
>LJHD01000145.1 GCA_001983475.1 Candidatus Epulonipiscium fishelsonii
CTGATAATCAACAAACTCAATTTGAGTTGCCTTTATATAATAGCATGGGTTATAGCCTTCCAACGCTTCTTAGAACACATGCATCTCTTGATGCAGAAATTGTCAGAGTTCTATCAGCAGGAGAGATTTTTCTAATTAAAGAAGAAGTAGGAGAATGGTTAAAGATTGAATTTGAAAGTGGAGAAACAGGCTATGTTTCAGCAATGCATACAATGATTAATTTGCCTGATATTGTACCATCTGTTGTTTATAATGCAACAAATGGGTATAGTTCTGTATTTCATTCTTCAGGGATAAAAATTCCAAATGTAACAGGAAATGCTTTTTATGATGGATTGAGCTATAATGAAAGACTAGGCAAAAATATGTACCATCTTCCTGTTTTATATCCGATGGCACATAAAATTTACAATGCTCAACAATTAGCGTTACAACAGGGGGATACACTTGTTATTCATGAAGGATACAGACCATATGACTTACAAATACTAGTCTATAAAGAATTAACAATGCTAAGTGATACAAATTCACAAGTTTATGCGGGACTTAATAAATCTCCTTGGCATATTGGGTGGTTTATAGCTAAAGGTGTTTCAACACATCAAGTTGGTTTGGCTATTGATACTTCACTTGCTAAGGTCAATTCTATAGAAGAAAAACAAATTGGAAATTATTTTTATCAAGATATCACTGATTATACTGAATATACCATGCCCACTCCAATACATGAACTTAGTGCAGAAGCAGTTTCGCTGCAATTTCCTATATCTTGGCAGGTTTCTGGTCTTTGGAGTGTAATACCTATGAGTTACAATATGACAGACGGAGCAATAAAATTAAGGGACTACTGCACACAAGCAGGGCTGGAACCTTTAGCATCTGAATGGTGGCATTTTAATGATCTTGAAAATACAGTTAAAATGAATATAGCAGAAGCTAATGCATATTATAGCATAAAACCATCAAAATGTATTAGCCGATTACCAGAATAAGAATTAATCTTATTTTTATAGCCTTTAGTCGTTAGACTTCTATAGTTACTAATAAAAATTAAAATTACCAACTACATTGAATATTCGCAATTAAAAATTGCTCAGAAGTTTTACTCTAAAATGTTTGCTTTTAGAAAC
>LJHD01000146.1 GCA_001983475.1 Candidatus Epulonipiscium fishelsonii
ATCTTGGTGGGGAGTTTATAAAGACTCAGATCATCTAGAAGAAACAAAAGAATTCTTAAATGCTCTTGCACTGACTGAAGCTGGTGAAAATGCTCTTGTAGTTGAAGCTGGAATGATTTCACCATTTAAATCAACTACTTTATTACCAGTTGCACCTCTTGCAAAAAATGTTCAAGAATGGGTTGTAGCAGAAAAAACCTATCCATGGAATTGGGCAAGTATGCCTGACGGATTTGGAATGAATAAGTTGGGGCCACTTTACGAGCTTTTAGCGACAGGAGCAATTGACGCAACAATGTTTGCTGATATGATTGAAGCTGTTATCTCAGAAAATGCACAATAACAGATTTAGTCACGTTGATCCTAAATTCGTGATTTATGAGTAATATTGGGCGAATTGTCTTCGCCCATCTTATAGTAAAAAACTTTTAAGAAAGGATTGATTTTATGGAAATTAAAGAAAATAAAACTTGGCCCATTGTAACTTTAATAGGAATTATTCTAACTATTGGAATATTCATTTATGACTTTTCAATCTTAAGCCAAGTAGATACTTTAGAAAAATCAGGTGGTAATATTCTCTTTAATTATCGTGGAATTATACTTATTGTTGGCATTATTTTAATAATATTAGGTGCAATGAAAATGCCTTCAAAGAAGCATAATGCTATAGTTAATACAATATTTTTATTACCAGTTCTTATAACTTTCTTTATAACTGTGCTTTTACCTTTTGGAATTGGTATATTTTACTCTCTTACTGATTGGAATGGACTTAAATTTGATGAATTTGTTGGGCTAAATAATTATATAGATATACTTGGTGATGCTAAATTTAGATATTCATTCCTTATAACTTTTGTGTTTACTGTACTTAATGTTGTAATTGTAAATGCTGTTGCATTTGCACTAGCTCTTATGGTAACAAGTAGTCTTCGTGGGGCAAATTTCTACAAAGCAGCATACTTTGTGCCAAACCTTATTGGTGGTATTGTTCTTGGGTACGTTTGGCAATTTATATTTAACAGAGTAATCCCTCAACTTCTTGGAGGCGAAGTTGCTTCAATGTTAACTGATCCAAATCTTGCTCTTGCTGCAATAATCATTGTTTCAACATGGCAATATGGTGGATATATAATGATGCTTTATGTTACAGGCCTTCAAAGTGTACCAAAATCTGTTCTTGAAGCTTCTTCAATTGATGGAGCAACATATCCTCAAACCTTACGACACATTACAATGCCAATGATTGCAAACTCTTTTACTGTATGTTTATTCTTAACTATTGTAAATTCATTTAAACAATTTGACCTAAACTTTGCAATTACAAATGGTGGTCCAATTAGAATTGTAGATAAAGCAGCGATGTATTCAACTGAATTTTTAGCTTTAAATATCTATAAAACAGCTATAACAGAAAATAACTATGCTGCCGGTCAAGCAAAAGCAGTTATATTCTTTATAATCATTGCCAGTGTATCTTTAATTCAAGTTTCCATTAATAAAAGAAAGGAGATTGAGGCATAATGAACAAAACAAAACGAAATTTATTAGAATTTCTTGCAATAATAATAATGATTTTGGTTTTATGTCCTTTTCTTTTAATTATTATTAATGCAGCAAAAGATAGCGGAAGTATTACAAGGAACCCAATAGGAATGCCTGAAGATTGGGGCTTAATATTTACAAACTTAAAAGCAGTTATAAATAATCCACAGTTTAACTATTATAATTCATTCTTGAGTTCTCTTATTATTACTGTTGTGAGCCTAGTCCTTAATATGTATGCCTCAAGTATGGCAGCATGGATTTTAGCGAGAAACAAAACTGGATGGTCAAACTTTATATTTATGGTATTTGTTGCAGCTATGGTTATTCCATTTCAAGTGGTCATGCTTCCAATGATTGCAACCTTTAGAGATATTTCAGATATTATAGGAATTCCATTTTTAAATAGCTACTTTGGTGTAATATTTGCTTATTTAGGTTTTGGCGGTTCAATGGCAATATTTATTATACATGGGTTTGTAAAAGGTATTCCACTTGAACTTGAAGAATCTGCTATGATTGATGGATGTACAAAAGAAAGAATGTTTTTCTCAATTATATTTCCAATGTTAAGACCTGTACGTGTAACAATTCTTATATTAAATGGTATGTGGATATGGAACGACTTCCTTCTACCTTCTTTAATGCTAGGAATGAATGGTAAAATAAAAACTTTACCAATTGCAGTAACAAGTTTTGTTGGTTCATATGTAAAACAATGGGACTTAATTCTTTCCGCTGCATTTTTAGCAATGTTACCAGTTATTATACTGTTTATAATTGCTCAAAAATATATTATCAGCGGAATGGTTGATGGTTCAATTAAATAAGCTACATCCGTTATCATTAAAAAAAGATTACACTAGAGATTTTCTAGTGTAATCTTTAAATTATTCCTATGATTTAAAAATTGCTATTTTATCTTCTTCTTGCTCGTATTCCAATCCTATTGAAGGTAAATCTCTAAGAGGGATAAAACTCACACCGTCTTCTTTTATAGAAGTAAATACTTTTTCCACACCATCAACAATAATAGTGGGTTGCTGCGTTTCATCATTATATCCTAATTCTAAATTAAAAGCTTCTATAATTTTTCTTGAAGGTACATAGACTATATAATCTTTTATAAATAATTCATCTATTATAAGTTTCGAACTTTCATCAACTATATTTAATATTTGG
>LJHD01000147.1 GCA_001983475.1 Candidatus Epulonipiscium fishelsonii
CAAACATAACTGCCAAGCTACCAACAACATTTTCTTTTGCTATAAACCCTGTAATTGATGCTGCAGCAAGTTGCCATCCAACCATTCCAAGTGGAATAAATAACGGTGAAATAATTCCTCCTAAATATGCCAACATACTGTAGTCTGAATTTTCAACAATATGAAATGAAAAATCATAACTTTGAAGTAACCAAATTGCGGTATTGCATAGTAATATTATTGTTCCTGCTTTTATTATAAAAGCTTTTGCTTTATCCAGCATAGATAAAGTTGCAATTTTAAGACTTGGCCATTTATATTCAGGTAGTTCTATTATAAATAAAGATTCTGAATTATCTATATTAAACATATGTTTTATTAGTAATCCAGATATTATAATTACTAATATTGCAATAAAATAAGTTAATGGTGCCACCCAAGCTGATGTTGGAAAAAATACCATAGCAAACAATCCAATTATAGGTAATTTTGCTCCACAAGGAACAAATGGTGTCAATATTGCTGTTGCTCTACGAGCTGAAATGTTTTCAATAGTTCTAGTTGCCATAATCCCTGGTATCCCACAGCCAGAACCAACAAGCATAGGTATTATTGATTTTCCTGATAAACCAATCTTTTTAAAATATCTGTTCATAATAACAGCAACCCTTGACATATACCCACAATCCTCTAGTAAAGATAGACAGAAGAACAATACCATAATTAAAGGTAAAAATCCAAGTACTGCTCCAACTCCGCCAATTATACCATCTACTATTAAAGCTTGTAAAAATCCTGATACATTCATACTTTCTAAAAAATTAATAGCTGTCGTTGGAATTATCTCTCCAAAAACTACTTCATTTAAATATTCCGATAGATATCCACCCAGCCCACGTTGTGAAAACCAATATACTCCCCACATTATAACTGCAAAGATAGGAATGCCCCATACTTTATTAGCCACAATCTCATCTATTTTATCCGATTTTGTTTTAATATTGGCATCAATAGTTCTTTTTTCATAAGTATTGCTTATTTGTTTAGCAAGATTAAAT
>LJHD01000148.1 GCA_001983475.1 Candidatus Epulonipiscium fishelsonii
ATTATCTCCTAATTTATTTAATTTTTTTTCATCAACAGCAATATATTCTGCCATAGCTCCATCTTTATCAATTCCAACTAGTCTTAATGTATTGCAAACATGTTGATTTCCTGTATTACAAGGAGTACAGTTTCCACAAGATATAATTGGATTTATGGTTACTTTGTCACCTTTTTTAAAGTTTTTTCCATCTATTTCAACAGTTCCAGAAAACTCATGTCCAAATATAAGAGGTGCTTTTGCTCTTGGATGCAAACCTTTGTAAATACCTAAATCTCCTCCGCAAATTCCTGCTCTATCTACTTTAACTAAAATTTGACCTTCTTTAACCTCTGGCATTTCTCTTTCCATTACTTCTAGCTGATTTGGTCCTACATATACTATTGCTTTCATTCTTAAATCCTCCTATTTGCAAATATTATTAACTGGATAATGAAGTGTTTCATGGTTTAAAAATCTACAAGCTTCTTCAGCTACCTTAGTCTTCAATTCTAAAGATGACTCTTCTGAATACCACGCTATGTGTGGTGAAACTATAAAATTATCCAATTTAAACAATTTACTGTCAATTGTCATAGGTTCTATTTCAACAACATCTATTCCGGCTCCTGCAATTATATTTTGTGTTAAAGCTGTATATAAAGCTTCTTCTTCGATAATTCCTCCACGAGATACATTAATCAAGAATGAGGTTGGTTTCATTTTCTTAATGTTTTCCAAATTAAAAGAATGTTTAGTTGTTTTATCAAACGGAGAGTGAATTGACAATACATCAGATTCTTTTAATAGTGTGTCAAAATCCACTATAGTAACACCGTTAATAACATCACCAATATTATAAATTGGATCACTTGCTATAAGCTTAACATCAAACCCGCTCATTCTTTTAGCAAACGTCTTTCCAATTCGACCAAGCCCATAAATACCAACTGTTTTATTAGGTATTCTGAAAATCTTTATTCCTCTGGTATAATCCCATTTTTCTTTTTTAGTATATTCGTTCATTAACACTATTTTTCTGCATAATGCCAGCATCATCCCAACTGCTTGATCAGCCACTTCATTCATTCCGTAATCAGGCACGTTACAAACTTGCACTCCAAATTCTGTAGCAGCTTCTACATCAACATTATTAAGGCCAACTCCATATCTAACAATTTGTTTAATTTCAGGAGATAGTGCCTCAATGACCTTTCTAGTAAAAGGCGCATATTGATTCATAAATATTGAATATCCCTTACATTCATTAATTAAATCTTCTTCCGTTTTACATGTCTTTAGCTCATATTCAGCATTATATTTATCAAATACGGCTTTTTCTTCATTCAAATTTGAATGGTCACAATCTGTTATTATAATTTTCCTGAACCTCCAACCTCTAAAGGAGTGGGGTTATTAAAGTCTTTTAACTTTATTAAGAAGTTATTA
>LJHD01000149.1 GCA_001983475.1 Candidatus Epulonipiscium fishelsonii
TTCCCATGATTTAGAAATTGCTGATTATGCAGATAAAATTATTATATTAAAAGATGGAAATATATCTGAGATAAAATTGAAGGAGGAGGAGACAATGTGAAAAAGTTTGTATTTGCTATTACGTTTTTGATATCAAACACAGTTTTAGCAATGGTTGAAACTAAAGTTTACGCAGATTATAACAGTCCACTTTCAAGAGGGAGTGATTTGGAGATAACAATTCAAACTGATGCCAGTAAGTTTGGAGATGATTTGTCAATAGGAAAAATTGTTTCGCTAGATGAATTAGGTTTAGAAGTTTATGTTAATAATTCAGAACTATTATATGACCATAGTTATGATGCCTTAGACATTGATGAAAAAAAATGTACAGCTCTATATCTAGGGGACGGCGTAATAGAATTTATGATTGAGGGTGAATACACAGGATATGGCT
Organism: Candidatus Epulonipiscium fishelsonii; assembly: GCA_001983475.1. Classification (GTDB taxonomy): domain Bacteria; phylum Bacillota; class Clostridia; order Lachnospirales; family Cellulosilyticaceae; genus Epulopiscium_A. The sequence continues at coordinate 437 of LJHD01000149.1, forward strand.
CTAGTGCTTCTATAGGAATGTATAGTAATATTGAAAGAAAAAGTATATTTTCAACTTCTATTGATTTAGACGTTAAAGAAGCTGCTGAAGTAGGTGCAGTCACTGAGATTATAGCCCCCACTATTGCAGTATTAAATGGAGAACGTCAGCAAATTGGTTTTACACTTAAAAATGGCGATGAATACACTAATAGATCTGAAATGATACTAACACTAGCAGATGAAGATGAATCATCAGGTATTAATATTATTACAGATAAAATTAATGTACCTAAAATGGTCCCGTATGAACAAAAAGAATTTTTAGCCACAATAGAAGTTGGCAAAGATGTACTTCAAGGAAAGCATAAAATAAATTTAAAACTTAATGGTGGTGTTCACGAAATTTGGCTTAAAGTAGATAGTGACTACATTCCTCCCACTCTGGAAATAACATCTGAAAATACAGAAGGATTTATTAAAGACCAGCCAAAGGAAATAAAAATAAACCTAAAAAATGTTGGTGAAGTAGCTGCTGAAAATTTAAAACTGGAACTTACTCAAAATGATAAGATTTTTGTATTAGATGGAAGTAATGTAAGGTATGTGGAAAGTATTGCTCCTGGAGGCGTAGTAACAATACCAATAAAAATGCAAGTTATTCCTCATGATTTATCAGAAGAAGATGGAATTGAAACTATACCATTACAACTTAAATCTACGTTTATAGATGATTTAAACAAAACTTACGAAGACAATCAATATATTTATCTAAGTACAATTGTTGAAAAAGATGATGATGAAGATTTAAAAAAAGAGATAATAATTGATAACATAATAGAACCTGTAATTCCTATACCAATAGAAGAAAATTTTGATATTGGGTTTAGTGTTACAGCTCCTGATGGAGCAGAAAATGTAAAAATTACTGTAACCGGAGCAGAAGGTATCATACCTAAAACTAAAAATTTATTTATGGTTAATAAATTTAAAGAAAATGAACCGCAAGATTACATAGTAACATTTCTAGCAACAGATACAATAACAACAGGTATGCATCTTGTAGAAATTAACATAAATTATACTCTAAATGATAAAGAAATTTCCTACAGTCAATATGCAACAATAAACATTGAAAATGTAAAAGAGAAAAAAAAAGAAGAAATAATAATATATAATATAATTGAACCCACCAAAATTATGCCAGTAAAAGAAAACTTTGATATTGGATTTAGTGCTTTGGCTCCTGATGGAGCAGAAAATGTAAAAATTACTGTAACCGGAGCAGAAGGTATCATACCTAAAACTAAAAACTTATTTATGATTAATGAATTTGAAGAAAACAAACCACAAGATTTCACAGTAACATTTTTAGCAACAGATAAAGTAATAACTGGCATGTATCTCGCAGAAATTAATATAGAATATATTTTAAATGGTGAAGAAATTACATACAGTCAATACGCCACTATAGGTATTGAAAATGAGGAAAACGATGAGGAAAAGGAAGAAATTACAATAGATAACATAATTGAACCCACCAAAACCATGCAAGTTGGGGAAAATTTTGATGTTGGATTTAGTGTTAAAGCTCCTGATGGAGCAAAAAATGTAAAAATTACTGTAAATGGAACAGAAGGTATTATCCCTAAAACTAAAAATCTGTTTATGATAAATGAAATTAACAAAGGCGAAACACAAAACTATTCTGTAACATTTTCTACAACAGATAAAGTAACAACTAATATATATCCTATAGAAATGAATGTAGAATACTCTTTGAATAATAAAGATATAAACTATAGTCAATATGCAACTATAAGTATTGAAAACGAAGAAGAAGACAAGGACGATGACAAAGAAAAAGGGGGGAAGCCCAAAGTTATTATTGGGGAATATAATTCTGATCCAGTAGTTGTTCAAGCTGGTGAGGAATTCACTTTAAATATTGGTTTTTTAAATACACACAAAGAGTTGGGTGTATTTAATTTTAAAGCAAATTTAACTATTAATGAAGAAGGTGAAGGCAACACAGGCAGTGTATTTACTCCTGTTGGTGGAAGTAATACATTTTATATAGATGAGATGGATACTCAAGAAATTGTAAATAAAACTATACGAATGTATACTATTCCTAGTGCAGTACCTAAAACCTATGAACTATCTATTTCAATGGAATATGAAGATGAGCATGGTGAAACAATAACTGCAACAGAATTTATTGGTATCCCAGTGGAACAAGTAACAAAACTTGAAGTTGCTGATGTAACAACAGAACTTGTAGAAGTTGGAAGTGAAAGTGAACTTAGAGCCCAAATATTTAATAAAGGTAAAACAAACATAAGTAACATTGTTATAAGTACTACTGGAGATGGATTTGAAGTGATTGATAACAAAATGATAATTGGAAAGCTAGAACAAGGAATGGTAGAAGATTATGAACCAACTATTATTCCAATGGAGCCAGGAATTCTTCATGGACAAATTAACATTGAATTTGAAGATGTCACTGGTAAGGTAAATAACATATTTCAAACATTTGAAATGGAAGCTATGGAAGCTTATATAGAAGAAGATTTTAACTATGACGTTACTTATGAAGAAATATATGAAGAAGAACCAATTATAGAAGAACCTCCAATTTGGCCAAAAGTTCTGGGTACTAGCTTGGGCATGGGAGTCGCCGCATTTATTACAAAAATATATGCTAAAAAACATTTCCGTAAACTTGAGGATGAGTACGACGATGAAGATTGATGATTTAATAATGATGAGTGTACGCAGTTTATGGCGGCGCAAGCTTCGTACTTTTCTAACAGTATTAGGAGTTATAATTGGTGCTTGCTCAATTATATTAATGCTTTCTTTAGGAATTGCAATGCAAGAGAATTTTGATCAAAGCCTAGATGATATGGGGCAGCTTACCGTGATTGATGTATATGCAGATTATTATGGAAATCCAGATGCACCTAAATTAGATGATGAAGCAATAAAGACTTTTTCAGCCATAGAAGGAGTGGAACTTGTTTTACCTGAAAGAAAAACCCGTGGGTATTTGGAATTTGGAAAATATAGAACGTCTTGGGAAATTGAAATTGTAGGAATGGCTCTTAAGGAAATGATAGCAATGGGTTATGAACCAGAAACAGGACGACTTATGACAGAAAATGAAAAAAATGTTATTCTTATAGGAGATCAACTAAGACATGAATTTATTAAGAAGGGACAAAAACTTGATTGGAGCAATCTACCTCCTCCCATAGATTTTGTTTTGGAAGAAGATACTGTTGAAATAATTGTAGCTGAACTTGATTGGGAAACAGGTGATCCCATAGACAAAAACTATGAAGACAAAAAAATAAAACTACCAGATACTTGGGATGTAAATGTTATAGGGATTATGCCTAGCACAAGTTATGAAACAGCATATTCAGCATTTGTTCCTCTGGAAATATATGAAGAAATAATATTAGAAAAAGAAAAATATCTTCGAGATTTACAAGGTGAAGAAAACTATGAAGAACAATACAACGACGAAAATAAAAGTAAATATGATTCTTTTAAAGTAAAAGTTGCTGATGAGAATGATGTAGTTGATGTTCAAGATATAATTAAAGAAATGGGATATGAGGCATATAGTGAAATGGAATATCTTGAAGATATTCAAAGCATGTCTAATAGTGTTCAGCTTTTACTGGGTGGTATTGGTGCGATTTCACTTTTTGTAGCAGGAATTGGTATTACTAATACTATGATTATGGCTATATATGAGCGTACTCGTGAAATTGGTGTTATGAAGGTAATTGGTGCAAGAATTACAGATATACAAAAAATGTTTCTTTTAGAGGCCTTACTAATTGGACTTCTTGGAGGTACAATTGGTCTTGGAATTTCATATATCCTTTCATATGCATTAAATCACTTTGGACCAATAATTGCTGGTGAATTAATTTCACAATTTGCTGGTGGTGGCGAAAAAATATCAGTTATTCCTATATGGCTAGCTGGTGCAGTTCTTGTATTCTCATCATTAATTGGACTAATTTCAGGATATTTTCCAGCACGTCGAGCAATGAAGCTTTCGGCTTTAAGTGCAATAAAAACAGAATAATAACTTTATTAAACTTAGGCAGAATGCAATAGATGGTTATACTTAATAGTATAACTGTCTTTTTTTTATGATAACGAATTTAGGAGCAACGTGACTAAATCTGTATACATAAGTCGTTGGCGTAAACTTATTCTTTTGATAGTTTCCGTTACTATTACAGCTTATTTTAATGTTAAAGTTGTACATTTTTACCTGTATTCGCTTGTTTTAAAGACATCTAATATGACAAAATTAATTGTTTCTAAATAATAATTTTCTTATTATTTATGACTATAGCCATATACATTCTACATAAATTTTTATTAAAATATTCTATATAATTAAATCGATATAATGGAAAAATTTTTAAAAGTTTCCAGTTTTTTTCCATTATGTTGTTTACATAAGTTATAAATTTTTAACAATTTTCTTGTGCATTCATATAATATAAAGACTATTAAATTAGTCAATTTATCCAAAGGAGATGATGCGGTGTATTCTTCAATAGACACGTTGTGGATTTTAATCGGAGCTGTTCTAGTATTTTTTATGCAAGCGGGATTTGCTATGGTTGAATCTGGCTTTACACGTGCAAAAAATGCAGGAAATATTATAATGAAAAATTTGATGGACTTTGCAGCAGGAACATTAATATTTTGGGTTATAGGGTTTGGTCTTATGTTTGGAACATCTTTAAACGGTTTAGTTGGTACCCCAGACTTTTTTGTACAGGGTGATTATAGTGGAACATATCCCACTATGGCATTTTTGATTTTTCAAACAGTATTTTGTGCTACTTCAGCAACAATTGTTTCTGGTGCTATGGCTGAAAGAACAAAGTTTTCTTCATATTGTATATATAGTTTAATTTTAAGTGGATTTATTTATCCTGTTTCTGGTCATTGGATATGGGGTGGTGGATGGCTTTCTCAAATGGGTTTTCATGATTTTGCTGGTTCAACAGCAGTACATATGGTTGGTGGTGTAGCAGCATTAATCGGAGCAAAAATTCTTGGACCACGTATTGGAAAATATGATAAAAATGGTAAACCTAAAGCTATTCTTGGGCATAGTCTAACACTTGGTGCATTGGGAGTATTTATCTTATGGTTTTGTTGGTTTGGATTTAATGGTGCATCTAGCCTTAGCTTAACTGGTGATGAAGCAATTATAACAGTTTCAACAATCTTTGTAACAACAAATATATCTGCAGCAGCTGCTTCTGTTGTAACAATGCTAATAACTTGGGTTAAATATGGTAAACCCGATGTTTCCATGACATTAAACGGAGCATTAGGTGGGCTTGTAGCAATTACAGCAGGATGTAATGTTGTTTCACCTTTTGGAGCATTTTGGATTGGTACTATTGCAGGATTTGTAATTGTATTTGGTATTGAATTTGTTGATAAAATTTTAAAAATTGATGATCCAGTTGGCGCAGTGGGTGTGCATGGAATGTGTGGTGCAGTTGGAACTATTTTAGTTGGTGTATTTTCTGTTTCAAACGGATTAGCATATGGTGGTGGATATGAAGCTTTAAAAATTCAAACAATTGGAGTTTTAGCAGTTGCTACATGGGTAGCAATAACTATGACCATTGTATTTAAAGTAATAAAATTAGCTATTGGCCTTCGTGTATCTAAAGAAGAAGAAATTATAGGTCTTGACATAGAAGAACATGGACTTACAACAAGTTATGCAGATTTTATGCCTATGGATGCTAAGATTGCAACATATCCAGAACAGCAAATGATACCAGTAAAACATTCTATGGATATGCCTATTACAAAAATAACCATTATCACAAAACAAAGTAATTTCGAAGATTTAAAATTAGCTATGAAATCTATTGGGGTAACAGGAATGACTGTGACTCAAGTATTAGGATGTGGCATTCAAAAAGGAACAAATGAATATTATCGTGGTATTCCAGTGGATTTTAATTTATTACCTAAAGTAAAAATAGAAATTGTAGTATCAAAAGTTCCAGTAGACTTGGTAATTAAAGCAGCAACAGATTGTTTAAATATTGACAATATTGGTGATGGAAAAATATTTGTTTATCCTGTAATTGATGTTATTAAGGTCAGAACAGGCGAAAAGGGCTATAGTGCACTGCAAGATGAATAAAGCTATACGGTTTTTAACTTAACAAAATCTAATAAAATTTGACATTTCCCACGCCTAAAGGTGTGGGATTTTAAATTGCTTAGAGTCATTAACTTGAGGAAATTCTGTATCAAAAGTGTTACTGTGTTAAAAATACTTTGCATAAATATGCATTATGCAATAATACCGATTATATTGCATAAATATACATTTTGAAAAAATGCCAATAATATTGTGCAAAATTTGCTAGTGAGAAGAAAAATTTTAGAGTATTTTGCCAGTTGTATTTTGTTAGATATAGGTATATACTTTAATAGTTAACCCATGTGAAAAAAACGATTAACAGAGCAGTCGCGAATAAATAAGTAGCTAATAGTGCGAAAAAATAAGTAGTAGAGCAGACGTGAAAGAATAAGTAGCAGCCACTTAACAACCATAAAAAAATTATTAGAAATAAGTAGTACTAGTAGTAAACTCATTCAAAATATATCTAGAAATTAAAAATTAAGTAAGATATGCTTCAAACAACATTAAAGGAAAACCATGGACCTTAGTTTATAATACTGTTTATAATCTCTACAAAAAACTTAAATCTTGGATAATAAACATATAGTTAATTTATCCTAAACATAATATTACCTTATTAATAATCTTACATTTGAGATTATAAACAGGTTATATAAAAGCTAGTAAATAACAGATTTAGTCACGTTGTTCCTAAATTCGTTATTATGAATAAGCATAATTGTTCACGATAAGTGGCATAGAACATTATATTTGTTATGCTTGGGCTCTAAAAGAATTACTTTAGGCCTATTTCTAGTGTAAAAAATATTTTAATATGGTTCAGAAATCTGTATAATAATTATATAATATTTGTTAGTCACGCTGTTCCTAAATCCGTGATTCATGAATAATGTTTATATAATTTTTGATAACCTGAGCTGTATAAATTAATAATGATACAAACTCAGACTTATCGGCCAGTTTTTCGTAGTCTAAACTTGGCTATCCAGCTTTTATAATTAAAACTTCCTCATCTTAGCTATCTAGCTTTCATAGTCCGAACTTAGCTATCTAGCTTTCATAGTCCGAACTTGGCTATCTAGTTTTCATAATCTAAACTTCCTCATCTTTACCATCCAGCTTTTATAATCCAAACTTCCTCATCTTAGCTATCTAGTTTTCATATTCTAAACTTCCTCATCTTGGCTATCCAGCTTTCATAATCCAAACTTCCTTATCTTGGCTATCTAGCTTTCATATCATAAAAATAAAATTAATTTTTCAGTAGCTTTTAATATATATAAATCCGGTATTTTTTCTATTATATTATAGTATATTTGAAATGATAAAGTGATTTTCAATTTACATAAGCACATTTAAAATGATAAAGTGATTTTCCATTTGCATAAGTGCATTTGAAATGATAAAGTGATTTTCCATTTGTATAAGCACATTTAAAATGATAAAGTGATTTTCCATTTGCATAAGTGCATTTAAAATGATAAAGTGGTTTTCAATTTACATAAGCACATTTAAAATGATAAAGTGATTTTCAATTTACATAAGCACATTTAAAATGATAAAGTGATTTTCAATTTGCATAAGTGCATTTGAAATGATAAAGTGATTTTCAATTTACATAAGCACATTTGAAATGATAAAGTGGTTTTCTATTTATGTATATTTATTCAAAATACACCTTAAAGTGCTCTCAACTGTCAGCTGCATTCGACTGAAATTTGTTCAGAATTTACAAAATTATCAATATACTTTATTAATAATTATGAATAATTTTAATTGCAAACTAAGAAAATGCTTTTTTTCAGTTTGTAAAATTTTATTAATGCATAATTATACAGAATATAACTTTAGTGGAGGTTAAATATTATAAAAAGTTTTGTTGAATTTTGGACTGAAAAAGGACAAAGCCAGCCATCTTGGATACATTTATCAAAAATATTATGTGTCGAAAATACACATGAATATATTAAATTTGAAGAAAAAGTGGTGACAATACTTTTTCTTGGCCTGAACAAACTCAAAAACAACGTGATTCAATAGAAATAGTTGCTCAAGCTATTCTTAATGTGAGCACAAAATTAAAGCTTATAAGGACAATGATAAAGATTTGACATTCTCCATGCATAAAGGAGGTAGATTATAAAGTGATTAAAGGATAAATTCATTTCTACTAGGGGCTTTACAGCTTATTTGGTAATAAACATATTATATCAACCCAAAAACTATAACTGAAAGTGATTGTATTTCAATTTTAATGAAAATGTATAAGGAAAAAACTTCTACAATTTAGTGTTATAGGGGATGTTTATCTTAATTTATAGTAATGAAATATTTCGGGGATTTTATATTTTTAACAAGAATAGACAAGGAGTTTCTTATGATGGAGTGGTTCACAGTATATTTATTGTATATTAATGTATCAACACATGGATATGGGGGAATTTTATGATCATGAAAAATTATCACATGATAAAGGAATTAAACAGTATAGCAATTCCTTTAATTATTCAATCTATAACAGGACTATGTTTAGGATTGATAGACCAAGCTATGATTGGAAGAATTTCGGTCATATCTTTTGGAGCTATTGGTATAGGAATTTCAATATTATCATTTTTAGCAGGAATATTAGGATATATATCTACTTCCTTTAATATTAAAGCTTCAAGAGTTTTAGGTAAAAACAATACAACTGCAATAAAAGAATATTTCTTATCAAGCATTGTTTTAAATACTATAGTAGGCCTTTTACTTGGTATTTTTTTAGTTCTAGGAAAACGAACTTTATTAATGTACATATTTGGTTTTGAAGGAGAAATATTAGAACAAGCTTGCATCTATATTAATATAATGTCTCCCTATTTAATATTACAATTATTATTATTTAATTTTTCAGCTCTTTTAAAGATACAAAAGCAAACTAAATGGATTTTAATAAGTTCTACAATAAGTACAATTAGCAATCTAATATTAAACTATATCTTAATATTTGGCAAATTAGGAATGCCTATTTTAGGTATACGTGGAGCAGCTATTTCAACAGTAATAAGTATGTTTTTAAATTTATCAATATATGTTTATTTATCTCGTTCATATATTGATTTTAAAATAAATAGTCTAAAAACTCATTTACGTAATTTTAAAGAATTAATTGTTACAGCCCTACCTTTAATGACCCAAGAATTGTTAGAAGGAAGTATATTTATTGTTGGGATACAAGCTCTTATATCAAATATAGGAGTTATAGAATTATCATCATATTTAATTGTAGTACAAATAAACAATATACTGCTAATGCCAATGTATATGTATGGAACAGCAATTTTAACTTTAGTAAGTGAAAATCTTGGAAAAGAAGATTTTGCTTATATTAAAAATATCCCCAAGGTAGCTGGAAACTTAGCTTTTATACTATATTTTATAGGTGGAATTATCTGTATACTATATAGAGAGTATATTCCTAATTTGATAACAAATGATGTGGAAGTTATTGCATATGCAAGTAATTTAATCCCTTTAATTCTGGTTAGTAATTTATTTAATTCCAAAAGTACTATTTATCAATATTCTATGCAAGCTATTGATAGTGGAAAAGATGCTTTATTTATTGCTACTAAAATAAATTTCATTTCATTATTTATAATGTTAATTATTTTTATAGTTTCAAATGGAAGTATTATGAGCATATTTATAGGATTATTTATTAACTTTACTTTGCTTTGGATTTTTTATTCAAGAAAGTATGAAAATATACTAGATGTAATTAGAAATTGTAACTAAAACAATTAAAAGAGTAATTTAATTAAATTATAGAATAAGGATATAATATATCAAACTTCTTAATAAAGTTAAAAGACTTTATTAACTTTACTCCTTTATGGGTGGGAGATTCAGATTTGTCAACTAAACTATGACTAGAGTTATTCTAATTTCATGACAAAATTATATGTATTAGATGAAATTGCTTAGGGGGTATGTTTATCATAACCCCTTATTCATCAAACTTTACTGTTTTTCTACTTATAAGTGTGGTTGCACATTTATAATCAAATTTAGTTACTACTATTTCAAAGTGCTTTTATTATATAAGCTAATCTGGCTTAATTAATGGTTGTGCATCAAATGTATTATAATTTTGCATAAAAGATTGTGCCAAGCTTTTAAAGTCTTTTGGTCCTGAACTTGGAAGAGATTCTTCTTTAGGAGCTGCAGGAGCTACTTTAGGAGGCATTTCTTGTGGCTTAGATAGTTTAGGTGCTTCTTCTTGAATAGTTTTCATGCCACGAGCAGGAGGTTCATCTTTTAAAACAAAAGGTTGTTTAGAATATGCTGGTGGTTTTAGCAGCGCCTCATCGAATGTACTATAAGGAGTAATTGATTTTGTTGGTTCAACGTATGCAATATTAGGAGTTGATTTTGTTGGTTCAACGTATGCAATATTAGGAGTTGTTTTTTTTGATTCACCATATGCAATGTTGGGAGTTGGTTTTGCTGATTCACCATATGCAACGTTGGGAGTTGGTTTTGCTGATTCAACATATGCAACATTGGGAGTTACTCGTTCGCTTATAGTCTCTATTTTGGTATCCATCTTGGTTTTAGCCATTTCATATTCTTTTAAATATTGTTGTTGAAATTTGAATTTTATCGCATCAAGAAATAAATCTAATTCATTATTAGGTAAAGCATTTGGATGAAGTCCAGCAGTATCCATAGAATACACAGTACAAATTTGTATATTATTTGATATAGCTACAAATAAATTATTAGTTTGTAAGATTTTTTTACTTAATGAAAAAAAGTTTAGATAATGAATATTTTTTTGTAGAGAATTTAAAACAGGAGTGCTAAATGATTTACCATCATCAATGGAAAGTATAGTATATAAGGCTTCGTTAGTAGCATAGTTAATCCAAAGAAAATTTATATATTTAAACAAAGATAAGCCTTTAATACTTTCTATATTACACACATGAGTTGACAAATTTTGATCTATATTAAAATACATAAGTTCATTTAATCCGTATTTATTTTGCAAATATATGACATTAATTTTTTCTTCAATAATGCTACATTCAAAAGAAATTATCGGAAATTCTGACAATAATAGGGTATAAAGGCTAAATTTATCATTTTTCATTTTTAGATATTTTAGTTCAAGCACATTTTTTTGGTCAGAGAATACAATAAATAGTGTATCAGAACTTGATACGACTGAAAATTCCTTATCCTGAAAGTTTTGTATTAGTGTTTCGACAGCTAAAGTTTCAACATTTTGAGAATTAACACTAAATATCCTATGAAGCAAAGTTGTTGTTTTGGTAGTTGGATTTGTAGCAGTATAAAACAAATGCAACTTATCTTTAAAGTAAGTAAGCTGTAAATTATTAAAAAAATAAGTAGAAGGAGAATCTTCAAAAAGTAATTGTTTTGTAGGCGTTGCTGAGCAAGAGAAATAATGTGTTTGACCCTTGGCATTTTTAGCTACAACATGAACTTGCCCTACACCATCAATTGTTGCACTGTAATTAGTGCAATTGATTAAAAGAGAGATTGGACGTGACAATCCTTGAGATGTGTAGGTTTGATAAAATAAATTTTGTTTATTTCGGTCAACTCTGGTAAAGGTATTTGCAGAATGAAGTAAAAAGGACATTTTATCACTCCTAAAAATTTATCTTAATATATAATATTTAAACAAAAAATAATTTATACGTAAAAGCTACCAAACAACTTAAATTTCCATATAATACTATTATATTTACACTTTATGATTTATTCATATTAGGAGGTTAAATTATGAGCAAATGTAACTGCACCACTAACAATGATTCTAAATATTTTTCAACACAATCTTTTGGAAATTTTAATATAAATGTTACTGATTCACAATCACTTTTAAATCCTGGAGTATTTGCACCAATTGGCGAACCAAGACTTTTAACAATGATGGCACCTGTAGTTTTCGATGAAAGCGGACTTAATTTATGCCGTGTAGTATCAATTGATCACTTAGTAGATATATGTCAAAATAACACTACTGGACGTACAACCGATGTTTTATTTGATGGTTTAAGTAGAGCAGATTTACAAAATGCAACAACTCTTCAACTTCAAGTTGTAGACATAGATTTCAACTTTGTTTGCCCAAGTCATTACAGATATTCAGAAATTAAACCAGGAAAAAATGCACCAAATATTTCAAGAGTAGTTTTAAGAGATATTGATGTAACCTTTGCAATTAAAATAATTGATGCAAACTATAAAGTATGTAAAGAAGGGATGTTGACTTTAAGATATCTTCCATCTGAAACTTGCCCTGGATATGACAAAGATACTAATCCAAGCAACGTAGCATTCGATTTATATACTCCTTATGGCATTTCATTCGCAGCAGAAAATCCTGTCGGATGTAACAAACTTGTTCCAACAATTAACTATATAGGATATATAGCTGGAGATATGTGCCAAGGTGTTGCAATGGAAGAAGCAACTACAATGTACAAAGATTTTGAACCAAACAACGGAGTAGCTCAAGGAATTTCAGCTCAAGCTTTAGCTAGAGTAATTGCAGCTGACGATGAATATCTTGCAATTGGAATAACTTTATACTTCAAAGTTATTTATTTCGTGCAATACAAATTCCAACATGAAGGACTTTGTGTACCACCAAAATTTGCTTTATCTGCACTTGGCGGAGAATCTAGCTGTTTAGCATTCGTTCAAGGAGATTTGTTAGAGCAAAGTATTTTACCACTAAGCGTTTGTGTAGAACCAAAAACAATTAAGTAATGAGTTTTTAGACTATTTATTTTAAAATCAATATATGAACGAGATAAATAAACATATATTGATAAATTTAAAAACATACTTATTACTGTTGAAATAG
>LJHD01000150.1 GCA_001983475.1 Candidatus Epulonipiscium fishelsonii
TGAGCCTGAATATCTTGCTTTTGTATTTGATACAACTTGAGGTTTATGTAGATGCCCCAATGCAATATATTGTGCCTTTTGTGGTAAACAATTCCCTTCGGAAATTAATACAGTTACACTAGCACCTTGTGGTTCATAATCTTGTTTAGAAATATTTAAAATATTTGCTCCTATAATTTCTGTTACAGTTGTTAATATTTGTGTTAATCTTTCCGCATTATATTGTTCATCAATATATTCAATATATGCTTTTCTATCTTCTTCAGTTTTAGTAAAACAAATATCATACATATTGAAACTTAATGTCTTAGTTAAATTATTAAAACCATGTAATCTTAATTTTGATGCTACTGCCTCCAATGTGTATCAACCCTTTCTACTAATTGAAACATATTTAGTTACTTTCAAAAACAAATAACATGTTAAAATTTCATTATAATTATCTATTATGCTAGTTAAATATTTTATTATATTGCATGTACTTATACAGTAAAGTATTTTTTTAGGGTTAGAGAGTGAAACTCCCTACAGGAGATTCTGAACAACTATAATCAAATCTAGTTGCTACTATTTTAAGTACCTTTACTACAATTTTAATGAAATTAACTAGCACAGGACGTTATAATTATACTTTAATAATAATGAAAATACAATAGTATATTTAGTATTTTATTAAAGAGCACCTGCATATTACAAGAGCAAAAATCATTAGTCCTTACAATATATAATCTCAGGAATAATTTTGCATTTCTAATATTTTAATGATTTAATTGCGTCTTATTCAATACATAGTCCGTTTTTATAATTTTTAATAAATTTATTAAATCCTTCCACATCGTCAGAGTCTGGGTTTACCACAGAAGCTTTAAATTTATTTCCCAATTGTGATCACCTATAGAAATTGGTTCATTATTTTCATTAATTAATATCACTTTAATCCGTGTTGAACTAATTTCTATGACTAATACCATTTTTTAAAATATATATTTTCTCCTTTTTAGTAACTACTTTAATAAATATTGATCTACATATGTGATGCTAAAAGTATGTTTTATTGACTAGCCCCACATGGTAGATATTAAAGACATTTATATAGACAAAACAAAAAAGATAATATGGTTTAGTTTTAAGTAGTTTTGAAATACAACACAAGTATAATGTTTCCGATATACAGAAAATTATTCAATTTCAGAAAAAAATAATTTAAAACTTATGTTGAAAATTTACTAGACATAAAAAATACGATTTTTAATATACTAATCATGGACAAAATATCTAAAAATATTAGTGAAAACCAATATGTTACTTTGTTATTGCTTCAAAATTTTAGGGGGAATATTAATATGATTAAAAAGCTTAAAACTATTTTTAAATCTGCAAATACAGATGAAGAAAAGGCTAAAATTAAAGATATGATATTAAAAGAACTTTCAGAAATAATGTCTTTTGAAAATCATATAGAGAATACAGAAATAATTTTCAAAAATTATAATGTTAAAATCAGTATTAATAATATTAATTTTAGAGAAACCTATCAATCATATTTAATTCAAATAATGTTTAATATAGAAACAGCTCATCAAGACAGACCTAATCTACTTGAAGAAAATTTTATTCATTCAGCAACTTATAATGGAAGTAACCTAGAAAATGCAATTCACAATGCTGTTTTAAGCTTTAATTTTACCTGTATAGAAGCATTAAAATCTGTACTTTTTAATGATGAAGAAGATGAATTTAATATTTCAACAAATACAATGAGAGTATTTAAAGGAAAGAACTGCATAATTGTAGGAAGAAAAATAATAGAAAAATATATTCCTGATCCGTTTGATATTATAAAAGCTAGTTTAGATGAATACTTAAATAATAAAAATTTACACTGGATTAGTATATATTGTGTAAACATAGGAAAAGACTTTTATATAACAACAGTAAATATTGATGGCATTGATATTCCAGAGCTTAGTAATATGCTAAATGACTTTATACTACAGTATGGAGGGGATACATTTTTTAGTTTTAAAAATACTTATATTTTAAAACCAACAATCCCAAATAAATGTATCTATTCCAAGGCACATATAGAAAAACAAGTTTTAAAAGCTATTGATATATATACAAAGGCAGTTTTACACCATGACATGCCAACATATAAAGATAAATATGTTGGTGATTATATGCTTGAAGCTCTTAATGATAAAGATTTAACTTTAGAATTACTTATGTGGCTTCCTCAAATTGTTGTAGAAATGATAATACCAGAAGTCAAATATGGAAATCAATTTACAATTAGAAAACAAGAAGAAGAAATAGTAATAAGAAAAATGAAACTTACTCATTACTATTGGGTACATAATTATGTAAAGCAATTGTTATTTCAAAAAAAACTTGAAGAAGAATTTGTAAAAGCTATGATGCGTATAAATGAAACTTTTAACTTAATAACAGAGGCTATACAAAGAGGGGAGAAGCTGGAAAATTTATTTATATTTGAAATGGTATATTATGTAGATGATGATTATAAAATTAGATAAGGCATAGCTATTTTTAAGAAAAAACACTGAAAAAATTTAATTATGAAAGATTAAACTCAGACGATGATGACGATACTATAAATAAGGTAAATAACAGATCGGGACATACAGCCATGGGCGAATTGAACACGCCTATAATGATATGCTAAAATTTCTTGATAAAGTTAAAAGACTCTAAGAACCATGCTCCTTTGGGAGTGGGAGGTTTAGAAAAAAGGTGTTTACAACAGTTTTTAATAAAAGTAAAATAAGTAAAAAATTTTTTCAAACATATTAATGAATTACTTAGTTTCTTCCTGAAGTTTAGTGGAAACAACACATTAATGTATAAAAAATCTATAATGTTAAAGACAAGATTAAAGCTATATTAAAAGTAGTGAAGAAAATATTCTATGACTGCATAGAGGTGTACAGTACGCCGATATTAAGAAATATTTAATATAAATAGGATTTTGTATTTTTCACAAAATCCTGAACTGTTAGATAACAAATTTTAAATATAGGAAAAGAAAATGCGATTAGATAAATATTTAAGCCACATAGGTATTGGCACTAGAACTGAAGTGAAAAAGATAGTAAGTGAAAATAGGGTAAAAGTCAATGAAAAAGTAGCAAATAAGCCAAGTATTAATATAAATCCAGATGTTGATAAGATATTATTAAACAATGAGCTTTTAGAATACAAAGAGTTTTATTACTTTATTTTAAACAAGCCTCAAGGAGTTATAACTGCAACAGATGATAATGTGCATAAAACTGTAATGGATTTATTAAAAAAAGAAGATAAAAATAAGAATATATTCCCTGTTGGAAGACTTGACAAAGATACAGAGGGGCTACTTATTTTAACAAATAATGGACAGCTGTCACATAATTTACTTTCGCCAAAGAAACATGTATCAAAAACATATTGTTTAAAAACTATCGGAAGTATTGTACCAGACGCTATAGAAAGATTTAAATCTGGTATAGAATTTAAAGACGGTATAAAATGTCTTCCTGCTAAGTTAGAGTTTATAAATAAAGATGAACTTTTGATTACAATTCAAGAAGGAAAATTTCATCAGGTAAAACGTATGGTACATCATATTGGCGGTGAAGTAGTATATTTAAAACGAATTCAAATAGGTAATTTAAAATTACCTATGGATTTAGATCCAGGAGAATATAGAGAATTAACAAATAATGAATTAAACTTAATATTAAATGATTAAAAAGTTCCATAAAACATATGGAGCTTTTTTGTATAGTTATGTTTATAAGTTTTCTAAAAAGAACATAATTATAGTTATTATACTTTTTATTATCCCAAAAGATGGTTCTATATAATTATACTATATAAAGGATAGTACTCTACTTTCACGGAAAGAACAAATGTACTATTGCTAAATAATTATTCAATGACTTAAAACAATAAAATATATGGAGATTTATTAAAAATTAGAAAAAAATACTTTTTGAAGGACTTAAAAAAAATGATAGCAAAATTACCCCAAAGATTTATAGAGCAAACAAAACAAATGTTAGGTGAAGAATTTAATGATTTTTTGGAGAGCTATAGCTTTCCTATATATCAAGGCATAAGAATAAATACAAATAAAGTTGAAATAGAGCATTGGAATGAAATAGCTCCATTTGGAAATTTAGAGCAAATACCATGGTGTTTAGAGGGTTTTTATTATAATGAACAAACTCCTTCTAAGCACCCATATTATTATGCAGGGTTATATTACATTCAAGAACCAAGTGCTATGTCACCTGTTGCATATTTACCTATTGAAAAAGGAGATAAAGTTCTTGATTTATGTGCAGCTCCAGGAGGAAAAACTACTCAAATTGGCTCAAAGCTAGAAAACACTGGTGTTTTGGTTTCAAACGATATAAGTGCGACTAGAGCGAAAGCCTTGGTTAAAAATATTGAATTGTTTGGTTTTAAAAACACTATAGTTACAAGTGAAGCACCTGAAAAGTTATCAAACTCTTGGAAAGGTTATTTTGATAAGATTTTAGTTGATGCACCATGTTCAGGTGAAGGAATGTTTAAAAAGGATAGTACTGCTATAAAAAGTTGGGAAAAATATGAAGAAAATCACTTTTTTGATACACAACTTTCCTTATTAAACAGTGCTGAAAAAATGCTTAAAACGGGAGGCTATATTTTATACTCCACTTGTACATTTAACAAGATAGAAAATGAAAACATAATTAATATATTTCTTTCTGAAAATCCAAATTTTGAAATTGTACCATTAAATCCTATAGGTGGAATTAAAGAACTAAATGGAACACTGAGATTGTGGCCACATTGCATAAAAGGAGAAGGGCACTTTTTATGTTTAATGCATAAAAAATATGGTGAAAATTTTGAATCTAATTTAATTCAGGTTAAAAATAAAATTAAAGATTTTAAGCTTCTCGCAGATTTTATCTCTAAAAATACTTATATATCACTTGATGAATATATATTTATGAATGATGATAAGTTTTATTTGATAAACCCAAATATGCCAAACCATGATAAATTAAGAACTTTAAGAACAGGCTTGCTTTTAGGTACAATTCAACACAATAAGTTTAAACCGTCTCATGCTTTAGCTATAGCATATCAAAGTCACATGTTTAAAAATATAATTAACTTTAGTAATAATGATATTAATGTTATAAAGTATCTTAAAGGTGAAACTTTAGAAGGAGATTATAAAAAAGGGGAGTATATTGTTTGTGTTGATAACTTTCCTCTTGGATGGATTAAGTCAAATAATGGTAATTTAAAAAATCAGTATCCTGCTTCTTGGAGGAAAATAAATTAGTAAATTTATAAGTCACGTTGACAATAATTGTATTTTATGTTTAAATTAATTTAATAACAACAACTGGAGGTGTCTCATGATAATTTATTTGGATGGTAATTATGTTCAAGAAAGTGAAGCAAAAGTTTCGGTTTTTGATCATGGATTGCTTTATGGTGATGGAGTTTTTGAAGGAATTCGTCTTTATGATGGAAATATTTTTAAGTGTAAAGAGCATATAGACAGGCTATATTGTTCTGCAAAAATGCTTATGTTAGAAATTCCAAATACTAAAGAAGAAATTGAAGAAATTATAGTTAATACTTGTCGCAAAAATAATTTAACATCAGGGTATATTCGTTTAGTAGTTACTCGTGGAAAAGGAGATTTAGGAATTGATCCACGTAAATGTAAAAAAGCCACTGTTTTTTGCATTGCAGCTACAATTAATCTTTATCCTGAAGAAATGTATGAAAAAGGTATGCCAATTATAACTGCATCTCAAAGAAGAAACAAAGCTACAATTGTTGATCCACAAGTAAAATCATTAAATTATTTAAACAATGTATTTGCTAAAATAGAAGCAATACATGCAAATGTGCCAGAAGCTTTAATGTTAACTCATGATGGAATTGCTGCAGAGTGTACGGGCGATAATATATTTATTGTTAAAGATAATATAATTTATACACCACCAGTTTATCTTGGCATTTTGGATGGAATAACTAGAAATACAGTAATAGATTTTGCAAAAGAGCTGGGTTATGAAATATACGAAAAAGAATTTACTCAATTTAACATATATAATGCGGATGAATGCTTCTTAACAGGAACAGCAGCAGAAGTTATACCTGTTTGTAGTCTAGACAGAAGAATTATAGCAGATGGAAAATGTGGACCAATTACTAAATCATTATTAAATAAATTTAAGGAATATGTTAAAGTAGATGGAACAAAAATATAAAGAAGACGACAAATGTCGTCTTACATATGGGAATCTTTATTTAGTTAAATATATATTTTTTGTTGTATTAATATATAAATTTGAATATAATTAATATATATTTTAATAAAATAGGGGGAAGACAATGAAAAAAACATTAAGTTCTCAGCTTAAAAGTACATTTATTCTATTTATGTTATTAATTTTATTAATTAGTACTGTATCTAGAATAGTAACAATTTTATTTGATAGTGTAGAGGTAGCGAAACTGATATCAAATGGAAATGCAAAATTTTTATCAACAAATATTGAAGTAGAACTAACAGATAACAAAAGCTTATTAGAATCTATTAGTGTGCAGCTAGGTAGTTGGCTTGAATGGGTGGATATCTCAGATGACGAAGAATCAATCCGAAATTCATTGAAAGCACAAGCAATAGATGATGATGTTGCTTTAATTTACCTTGTAGGTCATGATAATGAATTTGTTGGTTCAACTGATTGGAAACCAGATTCAAGTTTAGACCTTACTACACGTAAGTGGTATACTGGAGCACAAAATACAGATGGAGTATATGTTACAGAGCCATATTTAGACGTTGCAACAGGACATGTAATTGTATCGCTTTCAAAAAATATAATTTCACCGTCAGGAAAAGACCTTGGTGTTTTAGTTCTGGATGTAAAATTAGATGATATGAAAAACACTCTTTTAAATCTAGCACAAGAAGAAGAAACAATGACATTTATGATTGATGAAGAAGGGAATATAATTATTCATCCAGATGAAACTTTGATGCCAAATGCTGATGGAATGAGTTCTATTTCTGGACAAGGTAATAAATATATGGAATTATTAGAAGCACCAGAAGACAGTGTTTTATTATTGAAAAATGCAGATAAAAATTTATATTATGCAGCAATAGATGAAGTAAGTGGCTCTCAATTTAAAATAATAACTCATTATTCAGCTAAAAACGTAGTTAGTGATATTTTGTTTGAAATATTTACTTGTTTAATTATATCTTTATTTAGTATAATTATTGTATCAATAGCAATAAATAAAGCTGTAGAAAAGTATATCTCACCAATAGATGATGTGGTTGTAGCTTTAGATAAAATAAAGAATGGTAATTTAAATATACAAACAGAAAACATTAAAAGACCAAATCAAGAAATGAAAAGTTTAGTTTCATCATTAGAAGTAGTTTCAAGTACAATGAGTTCTTACATAACAGATATCGATGAAGTTTTAGCTTCTTTTTCTGATGGAGATTTTACAAAAACGCCAAATCAAAATTATGTTGGTGATTTTAGTAAAATTAAAGTATCTTTAAATAATATATCAACAAAATTAAAATATTTATTATTTAACACTCAACAATCAACAAACGAAGTAACTGTTGCAGTAGACCACATTGCGGATTCAGCACAAAATTTAGCAAACTTAACTGTAGATCAATCCGTTCTCATTTTAAATTTCAAGCAAAATACTGTTCAGGTTTCACAAGATATAATAAGTATTATTGAAGATATTAACCAAAATTATGTTACTATTAAAGATATGTCAAATAAAGCTATTGATGGAAAACAACTTAGTGATCAACTTGTTAATTCAATTCATGCTACAAGTATATCTATAAAAGAGATGGCGGAAACTATAAAATCTATTGAAGATATAGCAGCTCAAACAAATCTTCTTGCATTAAATGCTGCTATTGAATCAGCAAGAGCTGGTGAAGCTGGAAAAGGATTTTCTATTGTAGCAGGAGAAGTTCGTGAATTATCAAGCAAAACATCTGAAATTGTTAAAAATGTATTTGAAATGATCGAAGAAAATCTGCAAAACATTAAAGACGGCGAAGCTATAGTGGAGCGCACAGTAAATGCACTAGAAAATATTGAAATGGCAAGTAATAAAACAAAAAGTATGTCAAAACAAGTATCTCTAAATGCGTTAACTCAAAAAGAAGCACTTCAAGATATTATATTAAATGTTGAAAAATTAGAAACAGAAATTTCTAAAAATGCAGGTATCTCAGAAGAAAATGTAAATATTAGCAAAAAACTGGAAATTCAGTTAAAAAGTCTAAGAGATCAGATTGAACAATTTAAAATATAGATAGTTATAAGGGGCCAACTTTTAAGGAGGCCTTTTATTCATGAATCTTTTGTTGTAAATAAATTTCATTATACTATAAAGAAATCAGCCTCATTAGTTATGTACATTATAAAAGTTAGAGTCCTTTTATAATGTACATTTATGTTTTAGTGCATAATCCAATAAAAATATATAATTCTAAAAAGTTGTTATGTAGCAACTATATATTTAAAATTTATATATTGACATATATCGATTTAAAGGTTATAATCTAAACATATCGATAATTTTAAATACGAAAAATGATAAACAATTGTTTAAGTTATAGTATTATGAACGAAGCAGCAAAAAATTGCTGTGTTATAAAAGATTTTTTTAATAAACTAGTGAAGTTTCCATATTTTTAAAAATAAAAAAATAAGGTAGGTGTACAAATGGATCATATAGCTGTGGCAAAGATATTTAAAGCTTTTTGTGATGAAAATAGGTTAAAAATAATTGAAATACTACAAGAAGGTGAAAAATGTGGATGTGTTTTGCTGGAAAGTCTTGATATAAGTCAATCCACTTTATCACATCATATAAAAATACTAGTGGAAAGCAAAATTATAAATACCAGAAAACAAGGTAAATGGAGTTACTATTCAGTTTGTAGAGAAGGTATTAAAAGTGCAAAAGAAATTTTAGAGAATATAGAAATGTTTATTATAGAACCAGAATTAAATGAAGAATTAAACGAAGATTGTTCTTAGGAGGAAAATATATGAGCTTTTTTGAAAAGTATTTAACCATTTGGGTTGCTTTATGTATGGCAGTAGGAATTGCAATAGGAAAGTTTATTCCTATAATACCAGAATTTCTTGGAAAATTTGAATATGCAAATGTTTCAATACCAATAGCAATTTTAATATGGCTTATGATTTATCCAATGATGATGAAAGTCGACTTTAAAAGTATAAAAAATGTAGGAAAAGATCCGAAAGGATTATTTGTAACTTGGATTGTAAATTGGCTAATTAAACCTTTTACTATGTTTGGTATTGCTTGGTTATTCTTTTATGTAATATTTAAGAATTTAATTCCTGCAGAACTTGCAAAAGATTATTTAGCAGGAGCAGTTCTTTTAGGAGCAGCACCTTGTACGGCAATGGTTTTTGTATGGAGTCACTTAACAAATGGCAACCCAGCTTATACTGTAGTTCAGGTAGCAACAAATGATTTAATTATATTATTAGCATTCAGTCCAATAGTGGCATTTTTGCTAGGAGTTGGTGGAGTAACAATTCCTTGGGCAACACTTATTTTATCAGTAGTATTATTTGTTGTTGTACCTTTAGTTGGCGGAATTTCTACTAGAATAATTGTTACGAAGAAAAAAGGTGAAGAATATTTTGTAAATGAATTCATTCCAAAGTTTAATAATACTACCATTGGTGCGTTATTGTTAACTTTAACTATTTTATTTTCTTTCCAAGGAGAGACTATATTAAGCAATCCTCTACATATTGTTCTTATTGCAATACCTTTAACCATTCAAACTGTTTTTATCTTTGCTATTGCATATTTTACTTGCAAAAAGCTAAAACTACCTCACAATATAGCTGCACCAGCAGGGATGATTGGAGCATCGAACTTCTTTGAATTATCTGTAGCTGTGGCAATTGCATTATTTGGAGCAACAAGTCCTGTCGCTCTAGCAACAACTGTTGGAGTATTAGTTGAAGTACCTGTTATGTTAAGTTTAGTATGGTTTGTAAATAAAGTAAAATATTAAATAAAAAAATTAATTTATTGGCGAATAACTTTCGCCAATTTCTAGTACAAAAAAATTAAATTGTATGTACAGTTAGGAGACTTAATGTGAGAATTTTAATAATAGGAGCAGTTGCCGCAGGAACTTCTGCAGCAGCAAAAGCACGTAGAAATAATGATAAAGCTGAAATTGTGATTTATGATAAGGATATAGATATTTCTTATTCTGCATGTGGATTGCCATATTATATTGGAGGAGAAATTGAAGGTATAGACGAACTTACACCAAGAAATCCTGAGTTTTTTCTAAAAAAGTATAATGTTGATATTAAAACAAAGCATAAAGTAGTTAAAATAGATCATTTAAACAAAACTTTAACTATAAAAAATATGAATTTGAATGAAGTTTTTGTAGATAATTTTGACAAGTTAGTTATTGCAACGGGAGCAACACCATTTATTCCAGATGTTGAAGGAATACAAAGTGACAATGTATTTTTTTTAAGAAATGTTCAAAGTGCAAAAAGCATACACAATTTTATACAAAACAACAAACCCAAAAATGCAGTTATAGTTGGAACTGGGTTTATAGGGTTTGAAATGCTTGAAAATCTTATAGCAGAAGATATAAATGTTACTATTATAGAACAACAAAATAAAATTGCTCCAAATTTAGACCAAGATATGTCAAGGTTTCTAGAAAACATACTAATGCAAAAAGGTATTAAAATACTTAAAGAAGCTACTTTAACCAAAATAGAAAATGATAAAGTAACACTTAAAGTAGATACTTTAACTAAATCAGAACAAGATGTAAATATAATTGAAGGTGAAATTGAATTACAAAGTGATATGGTTATAATGGCAACAGGTGTTAAACCAAATATTAACCTTGCAATAGAAGCAGGTGTTGAAGTTGGAGTCACTGGTGCTATTAAAGTAGATAATCATATGCAAACTAATTTGCCAGATATTTATGCTTGTGGTGATTGCATAGAAACATTTTCTCTAATTACAGGAAAACCATCATATAAACCTCTGGGTTCAACAGCAAATAAAACGGGAAGAATTGCTGGAGATGTTATAACGGGTGGAAATATTAAATATAAAGGTAACCTTGGAACTGGAATTTTTAAGTTGTTTGATTTAACCGTTGCAAATACTGGGTTAAGCGAAGCTGAAGCAATTAAAGAAGGATTTGATATTCAAGTTTGTCATAATATAAAACCTGATAAACCATCTTATTTCAAAGGAAAAGAAATGGTCATTAAAGCAATTGCTGATAAGAAAACTGAAAAAATACTAGGAGTTCAAATAGTTGGGTATGATGGTGTAGATAAACGAATTGATGTTTTTGTAACACTTATAACTTATGGAGCAAAAGTTGATGAATTATTTCATTTAGATTTAGCTTATGCACCTCCATTTTCAACAACCAAAGACCCTGTTCATTATACAGGAATGATTTTAGACAATGCTATAAATAATAACAGACCGCTTATAACTTCAACTAAACTTAAAACCCTTGTTCAATCAGGTAAAAAAGTTCAAATCATTGATGCACGTGTAAATAAACAATTTGAAAAATCTTGTGTAGATGGAGCAGTTAATATACCTCATTCTAAATTAAGAGAAACTATGAACTCACTAGAGAAAGATACACTTACTGTAACTTATTGCAATAAAGGTGTGACAGGAAATGCAGCTCAAAATATTTTATTAAATAATGGAATTACAAATGTTTACAATCTATCTGGTGGCCATAAATTTTATAAATAACAGATTAAATCCGTTATCATGCAAAAATCTAGGGAGAGCAGTTTGTGCCTCCCTGTATATGTATACTAGACACAATTAGAAATTACCCATAAAACAATCATCTAAAAGAGCAATTTAAAGATTAATGTGTATTGATTTAATTTATAGTAATTTCAGAAAAATGAATTGCCAGTTAAATATATTTACTATAATCCTTAAAAAATAATGCTAAAAAAATAAATGTTCCATTAGAATATTAGTTCCAATAAAAATAAGTATTGCTCCTCCTATAATTTCAGCTTTAGATTTATACTTTTCTCCAAAACGTGCCCCTATTTGTATTCCCATCACTGAAAAAATAAAAGTAACTATTCCTATAAACAAAGCAGCTGTAATAATATTAATTTTTAATAATGCAAGAGATAGTCCAACTGCCAATGCATCAATACTTGTAGCTATTGCAAGAATTAGCATTGATTGGTTATTTTCTGTTTCTTCATCAGAGTTATCAAATGCTTCTTTTAACATCTTAATTCCCATAATACCCAGTAATATAAAAGCTATCCAATGATCAAACCGTTGCATAACTCCTGAGAGTTTATCTCCAACAAAATATCCTATGACAGGCATTAAAGCTTGAAATCCCCCAAAGTACATACCAGCTTCTAATGAATAGTAAACTTTTGTACTTTTTAATTTAACTCCTCTACAAATTGAAACAGCAAATGCATCCATAGATACTCCTACTGCTAACATAAATAATTCTATTAATTCCATATCATTCTTCCTTTAAATCCTAAATAGTTATTGCTCTAAGTATTTTAATTATGCTGAAAAAAAAAGTAAACAACATTTAAAGAGGGGAGCTACTACGAACCGTTCCTTAATCTTTTGTTGTAAATAAATATTATTGCGCTTTATTAGTTAAATGAATTATCCAACAAGCTAATACTATATAAAATGATAATACTCTAATTTTTATGTTAAAAACACAAGTATGTTTATTATAGCATATATGGAATTGCTTTTGTCATAATAATTTTACTGTTCATTTAAAATTATGTCTGTTCACCTATTTTAAGTTGTGCTATTAAAATAGATAGATTGCTTGGAAAGAAGATTGGATTAATGTTATAATAATAAAATAAGGAGGAGCTGATATATGGTTAACAAATTACTTAAATTTTCAAATCAAGATAAAAACATTAAAACAATACAACACTGGATAAAAAAAGAAACTATTTTCTTTTTTAGGTTAGATAAAATATATGCTTAAAAAAATACTTATTATTACAGGTCTTATATTAGTTGGTTTATTTTGTATTATACTTAGTATTAGCATAGGTGTTATGCAAATTCCATTTCAAGAGGTATTAAAAGTTCTTTTTACTAATGAAGAAAGTATTCATAGAATAATAGTATTTGATTTAAGACTTCCAAGAACATTAGTTGCTACTTTAGTAGGGATATGTTTATCACTGTCAGGATGTATATTGCAAGGGGTAATGAGAAATACATTAGCTTCACCAACCACTATAGGTGTGACTAGTGGGGCTAGTTTTGTGGGATATGTAACATTAGTTATATTTCCAGACTTGTATTATTTATTAACAATTGGTAGTGTAATAGGAGCATTTTTTACTACAATTATTATTTATAGTTTGGCTTTTTCTAAGGGAGTAAGCCCTGTAAGAATGATTTTGTCAGGACTTGCAGTTACAGCATTATTTGGAGCATTTAACGACGTTATAAAAGTATTTTTTTCTGAAAGAATAGTAAATGCCCAAAGTTTTATAATAGGTAGTTTAAATGGAACTACTTGGGAACAATTTTTTATGATATTTCCTTTTGCACTAGTGGGTGTTATCATCTGCTGTTTTATTCCTAACAAATTAAACATTTTAATGCTAGGGGATGAAATTGCATATTCACTGGGTATAAATGTGGAGCGATTTAAATTATTTTTAATTGTCATGGCTTCCTTATTATCTGGAGCTGCCGTTGCTGTTGCTGGTCTTATTAGTTTTGTGGGGCTTATCATTCCTCATATTGCAAGGTTACTTATTGGTTCAGATTATAAATATTTATTTCCAGCTACTATCATACTTAGCACTATATTTATGACCATATGTGATACGATAGGTAGAATTATAATTATGCCTGCGGAAATGCCTGTAAGTGTAATTATATCTTTTATAGGTGCTCCATTTTTTCTATATTTATTAAGAACCCGTGACATGACAAAATAGGAGGACTTTTATGTACTTTGGCTATAAAAATATTTACATAACATTTGGAAAAAAAGAAGTTTTAAAAGATGTTACAATTTCTTTTGAAAAAAATAAAATTAGTACAATTATTGGGCAAAACGGATGTGGAAAATCAAGTTTGCTCAGAATTATATCAAATGCAGTTAAACCAATTTCAGGGGAAATAATTTTTGAAAATAAATCAATAAAAAAATACAGCAGAAAAGACATTGCAAAAAAAATTGCTATTTTACCACAAGTACATAATGCTCATTCAGATATAACTGTGGAAACACTAGTGTCTTATGGTAGATATCCTCATAAACAAAGGTCTATAGTGATTAATAAAAAAGATGAAGAAATTATTTCTCAAAGTTTAAACTTTATGGGCCTTACAAATTTAAGAAAACAATCTCTTGGTACACTTTCAGGAGGTCAAAGACAAAGGGCTTGGATTGCTATGACTTTAAGTCAACAGCCAGAAATTTTAATATTAGATGAACCAACTACACATTTAGATATTACATATCAGATTGAAATTTTAAGCCTAATAGAAACTTTAAATAAGAATCTTGGGCTTACAGTTATAATTGTACTACATGATTTAAATCAAGCTGCTAGGTATTCTCATAAAATGTATGTTATTCACGATAAAAATATATTTGCCATAGGTACTCCTAGAGAAATTTTAACAAAAAACATTATGGAAGAAGTTTTTAGTTTAAAAACAAGTATTCACGAAGACAATTATGCAAAGAGTCCATATTTTCTGGCTAAATATAATCTAAAAAAATAATTAAAAAATGGCGCTGTTAAGTTAATAGATTTAGTAAGTTCGTTATCATTAAAAAATTTGAAGGAGTATATCATGAAAAAATTTACAAAGATAATAGGAATAATAGCTGTAGGAATTAATTTAATAGGTTGTTCAGCATCTGAAGTCCAAACAAAAAATGAAGTATCTGAAACAATTGGGACAACAATTATTTCAGATACTTCTATAAATGACATATTAGGATTTGAAAATAAAGCAAATGAAGTTATTGTAACAGAAGATATGGTGACATTTATTGATGGAACTGGTGAGAAAAAAAACATCAAAAAAAATCCTGAAAGAGTTGTAAGTTTATATACTAGTCATACTGCATTATGGTATGAGGCAGGTGGAGAATTAATTGGGCGCATACAAACAAGTACATCGGATAGTCAATTGCCAAAAGAAGCTTTATCAGAAGATGTACAAATTGTAGCTAAAAGCTCTAGTGCTAAAAATATTAGTGTTGAAAGCATAATAGCAACAGACCCTGATATTGTTATATTAGGCACAGCTATGTCACAACCTACTTTGGTTGAACCTCTTAAAGTTGCTGGCATTGAAACTATAGTGGTAGATTATGAAAATATGCAAGATTACTTAAAATGGTTTAAAGTTTTTTCTAATTTAAACAATAAAGCAGATTTATATGACACCATAGCTAAAAATACTCTAAATGAAACATTAAATACTCTTGATATAATAAAAGATGTAGAGCAACGCCCTACAGTATTAAATATTTATGCAACAAGCAAATCTCTTTCTGCTAATTTATCTACAAGTATGGTAGGTGGAATGATTTCAGCTATGAAAGGAATAAATATTGCGGATGAATGGAATTCAAATTTTTCAAATAGAGTGGATATTAATCTTGAAGCTGTACTTGTGGCAAATCCTGATAAAATTTTAGTGCAACAATCATCAAAGGATGGTGCTGCCAAAGAAATGATAGAAGATTTATATGGTGAAAGCCCCATATGGCAATCGTTAGATGCTGTTCAAAATGATGAAGTATATTATTTAGACATGGAATTATTTCACTATAAACCAAATAGTAGATTTAATGAAGCATACCAAAAATTAGGAGAAATATTTTATCCAGAGTTATTTTAGGGATAGTTTGAAACGGTGAACTGCCACTTATTAAATTTTAACACAAATGGCAGACATAGCTTTATCTTTTTTATATACATAGTTTAGGTTGTTGAATAATTTGTTTAGCTTAGTACATATTTTTCCACAAAAGTTAAAGTACTATCCTTTATATAGTATTGTATCCACATAATAGCGATGGTTCAAATAGGTGCTTCCCTAATCAAATTTAGTTACTTTCAAAGTACTAATAACACTAAACTATTTTCTTATTTATTTTTTATTTTTAAAATATTTTTTATATCAGTAAAATATGCCTCTACAAAAATTATGTGGCTATATTTATTTAAAGTAGTAAAATTTTGTATTATCTGTTTTTTTATTATAAAGTATGGTAAGAATAAATATAGTAATTATTCTTTGAAAAAATTACTATAATATATTAAAAATAGGAGTGATAATAGTGAAGATATTGCATACAAGTGATTGGCATTTAGGGAAAACCTTAGATGGTTATAGCAGAATGGATGAACAACAAAAATTTCTAGATGATTTTGTGGAAATTGCAGATAATAACAATGTTGATTTAATAATTATTGCAGGTGACGTTTATGACACATCAAATCCACCAGCAAGAGCTGAGAAGATGTTTTATAATGCAATGAAAAAACTTTCGGCACATGGAAAAAGAATGATTGTTGTAATTGCAGGCAATCATGATAACCCTGAGAGATTGGTTTCGGCAGGGCCTCTCGCTGTTGAACATGGCATTGTTATGGTAGGAACGCCAAAAACAATTATTCCTATTGGCAATTATGGAGAAAATAGAGTAATTGATTCAGGCGAAGGATTTATTGAAGTAAATGTAAATAATGAAAAAGCAGTTATTTTGGTGGTACCTTATCCTAGTGAAAAACGATTGAATGAAGTATTGTACATTGATGCGGCAAATGAAAAAGAACAACTTGATTCATATACAAAACGCATAAAAATTTTGTTTGATAAATTAGAACCAAAATTTAGAGTAGATACAATTAATATTGCAGTTTCACACATTTTTACCTTGGGAAATGAAGAAAGCGGATCTGAAAGATCCATTCAACTTGGAGGCAGCTTTATTGTTGAAGGGAATTGTTTACCACAAAAGGCACAATATATTGCATTGGGGCATCTACATAAACCTCAAGTTGTATCAAATAC
>LJHD01000151.1 GCA_001983475.1 Candidatus Epulonipiscium fishelsonii
TATAGTTAATTTAAACAGGTTAATATTTTGGGAAGAGTTTTCTTCCCTACATAAAAGAAAAGGTGATTTACATGGAAAAACTATCAATTGCATCAAAAGATATTAGCATTAAAGTAAACATTAATTCAATGGTGGCACTTGCAGCTTGTGGTGGAGTTTTACTTTATGGTGGGGAACAATTAACTCCACTTATTGGAGAGGTTATAACAGATTATGTAATGAAAATGACTTGTTGTATAGGTGCTATAAATATTGTAAGATTAAGTTTATGGTAATTTAGTAAAAGGGCGAATATTATTCGCTCTTTTTTTTAGTTCAGGAATTACGGATTTAGGAACAGTGTGACTAACTCTGTTATTAATAACCTTTTTGATATTCCTCAGGCTTAAAGTGATTAAAGGACGAATTCATCTCTGCTTTTAAATTAGGGCATATCATTCCTAGAGTATAACATTAATATCCTATTTTAATAAAGCTTAAGAAAGTATTCTGTTGTTTGTTTTTATAAAAAAGTATATAATCTATATTATAAAGGATAGTACTCTAGTTTTATATATATTGTTGAATAATTTATTTTTATTTAGTACATTTAACTAGTAAAGCTGATTTCTTTGTAGTATAATAATATTTGTTTACAACAAAAGATTAATGAATAAAGTTGTTTGCTTACTCATCATTTATTTATTAAACACGCTGAAAGGAGTTAAACATGAATTTAAGGAATGCTGAATTAGAAATAAAACAAGCTGTTAAAGGTGATGCAACAGATGTAATTGAATACATGAAAGTAGTTCTTGAAGAAAGTGATAATTTTGTTACAGCTAGAGATGAACTTATAACTCTTGAAGAAGAAGAAAAATTTATTGAAATGTATTCCTCTTTAAGTACTTCAGGATTTTTTATTGGAAGAATAGAAAATCAAATAGTAGGTATAGGCATATTATCTGCACTTTCAAAAAAGAGAATAGCTCATCAAGCCAGTATTTCTATTTCAGTAAAAAAAGAATACTGGAATTTAGGCATAGGAACATGTTTAATGCAAACAATGATTGATTTTGCAAAACAACATGGTCAAACTGAAATTATAAATTTAGGAGTAAAATCAGATAATATACATGCAATAAAATTATATAAGAAATTTGGGTTTATAGAGGTTGGAAGATATAAAGATTTTTTTAAGATTGATAATAAATATTTTGATGAAATAATTATGAATTTATATTTTTAAAATATGAATTCGTAAAAAACTCAATTAGTGACATGTACATAATAATAATTCTCTATTTATATATTTTAAATTGTTGAAAACAGATTTAGTCACGTCGTTCCTAAATCATGAATAAGAGAAATAGCCATTTGGTATTTTTCCTTATCATTAATAACAGATTTGTTCAAGTTGTTTCTATATCTATATCCGTGATGCAGGAATAAAAAATGAATCAATATTAAGGGAAAACCATGGCTATGGACCTTATTTTAAATAAATATACTGTTTATAATCTCTTCAAAAAAATTAAATCTAGGATAATAAACATAGTGTTATGTTATAATCATACATTTGAGATTATAACAAGTTTAAATCTTAAGTCTCAAAATTGTTTATCAAAAGCAATCTTTTCGCTATTATCAAACCAAATAGTTCCTCGATATATGAATCCATTTTTCTTTAAAATATGTTGCATTTTAACATTAGCTGCATCTGTGTCTACTCTGAAATTATTAATTCCTTTTTCAGCACTCATTTTTTCAACAAGTTTAAATATTTGACTAGACAGATTTTGACCACGAGTAGCTTCCGATATTGCCATACGATGTACTACAACATAACTATTATCACTTGACCAGCTACCCTGTAAATTATCATAAGCTGGTTCTCCATCAAAGTCTATACATAGATATCCTACAATTTTGTCATTGTCAACTGCAAAAAAGCCTTTATTATTTATTGCATCATTTTTTATACAGTCATAATCTGGATAACCTTTTTGCCATTGGTCAATTCCTTGTTCTTTTAAATGTTTTTTTGCACCATTAATTATATTCATAGCTATATCTGTTTCTGATAGCTGCATTAATCTTAATTCCAATTTTATACATCTCACTTTCTAATAATTTATGACACCTCAAATTTTTTTGTTCTAGTAGAATAAAACTTATTTTTATAAATTTTAAGGTAGAAAACTACTATTTTAGAGTGATATTACTATAGTATCCTTGATAGTATATGTTTTTTCTGATAAAATATACAAAAACTATAAGGAAAAGGTAAGTAATTATGAAAATATATTATACAACAGATATACATGGACAGCTATTTCCTATCAATTATGTAACCAACATGCCAGAGCCAATAGGTGTTCTTTCTTGTGGAGAAGAATTTGAAAAAGATGGCAACACTATCATTATAGATGCGGGTGATACAATTCAGGGTTCTCCATTTACAAAGTATATGTGGGAACATACAGATGAAGGTTGCATTATTTCAGAGGTATTTAATAAAGTGGGTTATGATTTTGTTACAATAGGTAACCATGATTTTAACCATGGATATGATGCCTTAAAAAGATATGTTAACAATCTTGATGCAACTTGTGTTGTAGCAAATATAAAAGACATCACAGGCGAAATAGATTGTCCTGATTGTGCTGTAATACATCTTAAAAATGGAACAAAAGTTGGTATAGTTGGAGTAGTTACGGATTATGTACCTATTTGGGAAAATCCAAAGCACTTAAAAAAGTTTAAAATTAAAGATACATTCTTAAGCGCAAAAAAGGCTTTGGAATATATAAAAGACAAATGTGATTTTAAAATATGTATTTATCATGGAGGGTTTGAATGTGATGTTAAAACAGGAAAAATCCTTAGTAATACAACAGAAAATGTGGGATATAAAATTTGTAAAGAACTAGACTTTGATATTCTTCTAACAGGACACCAACATATGCCTATTGAAGGAATAAATTTATTTGGAACTTTTGCAATGCAACTTAAACACAATGCCACTGAATATGGATATATTGAAGTTCATGGAGATAGTATAAAAAGTGAAATTAGGAAACCAAAAAGCATTGATGTTGAAGTTGAACCAAAATGGCAAACCCTTCAAGATAAAGTGTCTACATGGCTAGATCAACCTCTGGGTACTTTTAATAAAAAAATTGAAGCAAAAGATAAATTAACTTTAGCTTTAGAAGGTTCAATTTTAGCTAATTTTTGCAACCAAGTTCAGCTAGATTTTTCAAAGGCTGATTTTTCATGTACATCACTAGGGAACAACTCAATAGGATTTGATAAAGAAGTAACTATACGTGATATTGTTTCTGCATATCAATTTCCAAACAATTTAAAGGTGATAGAGGTAAATAAAGATATATTAAAACAAGCTCTTGAACGTATAGCAGAATATTATGAAATTGTGGATGGGCAAATTCAGATTTCAGATAGATTTTTAATTCCTAAAGTTGAACATTATAATTTTGATTTCTTTTTAGGTTTTGAGTATGTATTTGATGTATCAAGACCAATAGGAGAACGAGTTATTGAAATTAATAAAGATGGAAAAGCTTTGGAAGACAGAAAATACAGTCTAGTTTTAAGTGACTATCGTGCTACTGGCACTGGAGGATACCCATTTTATGCACAGTGTAAATTAATAAAAGAATATAGTGTGGATACGCAAGAACTAATTATTGAGTATATAAAAGATCATAAACATATTAAAGTTGATAGTACAAAATATTTTACTGTATTAAAAAAAGGATAAGGAGCAGTATATGCTTCCTATCCCCTTTTCATGACAAATATTTATCTTCGCAATAAATTATTATGCAACAGGTTCCTCATCTTTATGATGGTGTATTTCTTCCATTTCTCCCATTTGCTCATCACTTAGTTTACTAACTCTTTTGTTAAGTCTAATTAATGAAACAAGAAGAATAACTGTTAAAATTAATATTCCTAATGTAATTGGTTTTTTAAAGAATATAAAGAAATCATTATCATAGCTCATCATACTTGTTACGAAGTTCATTTCCATAATATCTGCAAGTATCATCCCAAGCATAAGAGGTATAATAGAGAAATCTAATAATACAAATAAATAACTTACTACTAAAAGTGCAGCTGTAATTACTAGCTCTTTTATGTTACCAGTAGCTGCAAAAGATCCAGCAAAACAGAAAAGAATAATAACTGGTGCAAGATAAGTATATTTAACTTGAACAATTTTAGCAACAGCCCTAGTACAAATTGCCCCAACAAAAATTAAAAGTATATTTGCAACAAGAGTTCCTAATATAATACTATACGCAATTTCACCTTGTTTTGTAAACATAGTTGGACCAGGTTGAATTCCATGTAAAATGAAAGCTCCAAGAAGTAATGCTGTAACTCCATCTCCAGGAATACCTAATGTTAACAGTGGTATCATAGCTGAACCAACAACCGCATTATTACTTGATTCTGCGGCAGCAACCCCTTCAAGACTACCTTTACCAAAATCTTGTGGACGTTTTGAGGCACGACGAACTTCATTATAACATAAAAACTGTGCAACTCCACCACCAACTCCAGGCATAGCACCGATAATTGATGCAATTGTTGATGAACGAAAACATGCTGGTACAATAGATTTTGCTTCTTTTATAGTAAGTCCTTGACGATCTATTTTTGAAATTCCTTCAGGGTTTCCCTCTGAAACCATAAAGTCACGCATTTTAAGAACTACTTGTGTTAATGCAATAAATGCTATCATAGCTGGAACCATATCTATACCAAATTTTAAAGTATCTGTATTAAAAGTAAAACGTCTAACTCCTGTTACTGCATCTGCTCCAATACATGCTATGAATATTCCTAAAAGTCCAGAAATAACACCTTTTGCCAAGTTATCTCCACTTACACCAGCAAGAAGCGAAATACCTAAAATTGCAAGTGCAAAATATTCTGTTGAAGCAAAACTTGATACAAGCTTTGTAATCAATGACGAGAATAACAATAAGATTAAAGCTGAGAAAATTCCTCCAAAAACAGAAGCAAATAAAGATGTGTCAAGAACTTTTTTTACTTTACCTTGTTGTGCAAGTGGATACCCATCAAAAGTTGTTACTATTGCTGAGTTTGTTCCTGGTGAATTTAAAAGTATAGCGCTAATAGATCCACCATACATCCCCCCCACATACACAGCAAGAAGTGAAATAATAGCTGTGTCTGGAGAAGAAAAAGTATATGTTAAAGGCAATAATAAAATTATCCCCAGTGTTACACTAAGTCCAGGAATACATCCCACTATTATCCCTAACAATAATCCGCCTAAAATAACAGCCATATTTACAAAACTAAATACTTGCCCTAAGGCTCCTATAACCATATCCAAGTCGCCCATAGTTTCACCCCCCAAATCCTGGCAAAGAAATATTTAATACTAATTTAAACAAATAGAATATTGCAATTGATGCTAAAATTGTAAATATGTAAATAAATGGTTTTCTTTCACCAACATAAAATAACATAATAGGAAATATAATACATGCAGCTAATATAAACCCTATATTTATTATAAGTACTACAAATATACATAATAATGCGATTAAAATTATAGCTGGTAATTCAAACTTAATATTAAACTCATAAATCTTTTCTTTTTTAAATACTAGGCTTTGAACAATTAAAGCGATTGAACTAATAAGCATTCCTATTATTGCAAAAGATGGTAAAATCCTTGGACTTGGTGCACCGGAATTAAACATTGGAAGTGGAACTTGATCAGGCAGTACAATAAGCAGTATGGTGCTAAACAAACCCATAATTATTCCAGTCCATAAATTAGTTTTAATTTTCATTTTACTCCTCCTTCTTTATATATACAAATAATACAAGGGTGAACAATGTTAGCCATTAACTATGGACAGTTAACTTTTATTCATTTTTTATTCATAGAAATCTTGTACTTGAAAATTAGATGTGTTTTGATAACGAACTAGGTGTTCGTATAAATGAATATAAAGACAATGTTTGTTATATGGAACATTAAAATTTAAGCCAAATAAAAATATGCTTTGGTTTCTTATGTATAATTATACAAAAGTTTATTGTCTTTAAACTATGGGCGAACAATGTTCGCCCGATATGTTTACATGTTTATTGAAGAGCTTCAAATGCTTTTTTAGCAATTGCTGCTCCATCTTCAAGATACTTAACAGCATCTGCTCCATAAGCTTCTTTTTTATTAAGCATAATTTCAGCAATCCAATCGCTATACTCTGGTGAAGCCCAAACAGCTTTTGTAATATCTTCAATTTCTTTTATCCATTCTTCAGATGCACCAGTATGAGTTGCAATAAATCCTCCAGCTGGAAGAATATATTGTGCATAATCTACATCTGAACGTAATGCTACATGTTTATCTTCTCCTGCTACAGAAGGAACTTCTAATTTATTTCCATCTGGTCCAGTAAATCCATCAAAAGAAGTTTCACTAAATGCTAAAAGTGGTATTAAAGTTCCAGCTTCAACTTCTTCTGAAGCAGCTTGGGTAGTTCCAACAAATAAATCAACTTCTCCATCTGTTAGAGCTTTTTTCTGAGTTGCTCCTCCATCATATGGTATAACTATAAGGTTTCCGCCTTCTTCAGCAATCAATGAACCTAGTGCAAGG
>LJHD01000152.1 GCA_001983475.1 Candidatus Epulonipiscium fishelsonii
AAAGTTGCTATAAGTAGACTTTTATCCCATTTTACTTCTTTACAAGAATTTGAAGAAAAAGTTAAAGGTTTAGATTTTTATCATTTTATCGAAGATATTATTGATAATTGGGAAACTAAAAAAGAAGAGTTTAGTTTAAAATTAACTGAAACATATAAACTTTTATGTAATTTTGAGCGTTTAACAATAGGTTTAACCATTGATGAAACTGAAGTGGATAGTACTATAGAAAAAATAGCCAAAGACATAAAATTATTACCAAAAAGCAAAATTAAGTCTCATCAAAAACAGTTAAAAAAAACTACTATTCAAGAAGGCTTGATATTTAACGGAACAGTTAATTATGTTGCTCAAGGATATAACTTTAAACGACTAGGATTTGAATATACTGGTAGCATGCTTATGTTAAAAACAATTTTAAGTATGGATTATCTTTGGAATAATATTAGAGTTAAAAATGGAGCATATGGTTGTTTCTCAGATTTTAGAAAAAGTGGAAATATGTTTTTTGTTTCTTATCGTGACCCTAATATAGCTAAAACTTTAGACATCTATAAAAAAGTAGTAAATTATATTAAAAATATTAATTTGAATGAGCGACAAATTGTTCAATATTTAATTGGGACTATTAGTACTTTAGATTTTCCATACACACCAAGTACTGAAGGAGATATCGCACAATTATATTATTTATCAAGTACTAAAAAAGAAGAATTAGCAACAGTTCGTAAGGAATTGTTTAATACAACGAATGAAACTTTAAGAAGCTTTGCACCTATATTACAGGCAATTTTAGAACAAAATCAATATTGTGTATTTGGAAATAAAACTAGTATTGAGCAAAATAAACATCTGTTTGAAAAAATAGTAAATATATAGTAGGCTACAAAAAAATAAAAAGTATGCAAAAGGACATTCATATTTGATATAATAGTTGAGAGATTAAAAAAAATCAAATGAATGTCCAATAAGTGTGTCACTAAAAAATTATCTATAAGTTGTTGCTTTATAATGTTACAAATATAAAAAATAATTAAAATATAAAAGTATAAATTGTATATTATGTATAGAAAAAGTGTAACACTAAGAAATATATAACAAATTTAGTCAAATTGTTCTTCAGGAATAATAGGTTGTACATAAATCATTCGACAACCTATAATATTAACCAAGGAGATTTTTTATGAGTAAAAAATATACATTCAAAAGCGTTTTAGAACCTGATAGATTGAAACTATATAAAAAGGTTACAGGAAAAGACATGAATATGCAATTTCCACAAACGTTTAATGAAAAAATTCATTGGATTTCAGTATATGCAAGAGAACCTCAAAGTATTAAGTTAAGAGATAAATTTAAAGTAAAAACCTTTATAAAAAATAAGATAGGAGAAAAATATTTAATAGAATGTTTAGGAATTTACAATAATTTTAACGAAATAAATTTTGAAAAGTTACCTAATCAATTTGTAATGAAAGCTACTGTAGCTTGTGGTGAAAATATAATTGTAAGAAACAAAAAAGAATTAAATTTAAAAGAAGTAGAAAGAAAATTTAACTCTTGGATAAAAGATAATACGGTAGCTAAATCTAAAATACTAATTGAAAAATACTTAGAAAATGACAATCAAGACTTATATGATTATAAGTTTTTTTGCTTTAACGGAAAAGTTGAATATATAATGTTTATTGCTAATAGAAACAGAGAAACTAACAGAATATTTTTTGATACAAAATGGCAAAGGCAAGACTTTACTTATAATAGTGATGTAAAAAATATTAATATTGAAAAACCAGATAATTTAGATGAAATGATTGCTATAGCAGAAATTTTATCTGAAGACTTTATTCATGTGAGAGTAGATTTATATAGATTAAATAATGGAGATATAAAATTTGGAGAATTAACTTTTCATACTATGGGTGGTACTGCATTATGGAATCCTCCAATAATGGATTTTAAACTGGGTCAATTTTTTAATATAGAACCATTAAAAGCAAAACTAGTACATCAATTTGAGACCAGAAAAGTAATTTTTTTCTCTCAAGTATATAATATGGAACAAACTATAAAGCAAGCATATAATAGTTTGCAAAATCAAACAAGGGAAAATTGGATATGGCATGTAGTTGACAATGCTTCTTCTGACAACACATATAAAATTTTAAAAGAATTAGAGAAAACAGATAACAGAATTATAATCCATAAAAATAAGATTAATAATATTATAGATGATGGAAATAGCCTATTGGAAATAGCTTTGAATTATGATAAAAACGATTATTTTGCAATTTTAGAAGGGGATGGTGAATATGCACCAACTTTTATAGAGGAAAGTAAAACTGCAGCTATCTCTGATAATGTAGATATAGTAATAACGGGATTTAGTTTTACAAATTTAAATGAAAATGTTTCAGGTTCAGATATTATACTTTTAGGACATATGCATAAATTTTATTTTTTTATCCAATATTATAATTTCTTAAAAGTTAAGGGTGGTAAATTATTTTCGAATAAAGTATTAACACAAAATTCTATTAAAAATAATTTTTCGCAAGTAGATCAATTAAAAAATATTGACTTTTGTGTAGAGCTGTTAAAAAGAAGTAAAAATAGCGTTCGTATACAAAGTATTTTATATAAACAGAGTTTGCCAAAATTGAAATGGCGAACAAACATAGTAGATGAAGTTATTAGTTTTTATGAAATATTAATAAAACATCTTATCAATAACAATAAAAATGTGTCTCTTCAGATAGTAAACTTTATACAAACATTAACAATTAACTATATATATGATATATTAACATCTTTAATTGCTGCAGATATAGATTTATCTCAAAAACATAAAGAACTATTAAAAATAGGCCATTCTAAAATTATGAAAGATATATTAATGGATAAACAAGATGTATTCCAATTAAAAAAAGAAATATTATTTAAAGAAGTAATAACTTGGATGTTGAGTCAAACTGATATAGAGGATGATATAGTATTGGAATTTGCCCAAATTGGCCAAATATTTTGTGCAAGTATTCAATGGGAGGAAAGTTGGATTAAATTTAAAATTTTGCATGCTAACGCTTCGATAAAATTAGGTAACAATATGATTATTAAAGGTGAAAATGAATCAGGAGATTTAAATCAAATAATACATTAAAAATAGCTTTTAAATGATTAAACTCTAAGGAGCACCAACGTGTTTCTTAGAGTTTAATTATTAATTTATAAATTATTTATTCTTTCAATGATTTCATTCAGCATAGCTTTATATTTCTCTTTTTTAGCAATTTCTTCATCAATAACCTTTTTAGGGGCTTTAGAAACAAATCCTTGATTAGAAAGTTTTTTATCTACTCTTTCTACTTCTTTTTCAAACTTAGCTTTTTCTTTATTCAATCTTTCTTTTTCTTTTTCTATATCAACAAGTTCCGACATAGGTATATAAATTAAAGCATTCGGTATAACAATTGAAACCGCATTATTTGGAACAATAATATTATTATCTTGTATTAAAACCTCAGAGGCAAACCCCAATGTTGCAAAAAATACTTTCCCTTTTTCAAAGGTTGATAAAATATCATTATCTTCAGAAACTATATATACTTTAGCTTTTATAGATGGAGGAACATTCATTTGTGAACGAACATTACGAATATTTCTAACAGCAACTTTAATTAATTCGATTTCTTGTTCTTCTTTTATAAAGTTAAACTCATTTTTAAACATAGGCCAGTTTGAAATCATAATACTTTCTTCTGCTTGTTGTAAAGACATAAATATTTCTTCTGTTATAAAAGGAATATATGGGTGCAGTAGCTTCACAATATCAATCATAACTTTTTTCAGAGTCCAAAGTGCACAATATCTGGTAGCATCTTCTTTGTTATATAACCTAGGTTTTACCATTTCTATATACCAATCACAAAATTCTTCCCAAGCAAATTCATAAATTTTTTGTACTGCAATACCAAGTTCATATTTATCCATATTTTGAGTTACTTCTTTAGTTAGTGAATTTACTTTTGACAAAATCCATTTATCAACAGATGTTAAATCTGTTGGAGTTTTATCTAGATCAAT
This sequence comes from Candidatus Epulonipiscium fishelsonii, assembly GCA_001983475.1. Classification (GTDB taxonomy): domain Bacteria; phylum Bacillota; class Clostridia; order Lachnospirales; family Cellulosilyticaceae; genus Epulopiscium_A. The sequence goes on from LJHD01000152.1 coordinate 4,084, forward strand.
TACTTCTTCTTCAAAATTCATAAGTATAAATCTTGTTGCATTCCACAGTTTGTTTCCAAAATTACGATTTGCTTCAACTCTTTCATAGTAAAAACGCATATCATTTCCTGGAGCATTTCCTGTTACAAGAGTTAATCTTAAAGCATCTGCACCATATTGGTTAATAATTTCAAGTGGATCAATACCATTCCCTAGTGATTTACTCATTTTTTGTCCTTCACTATCACGAACCAATCCATGAATAAATACATCTTTAAAAGGAATTTCTCCCATTTGTTCAATTCCTGAAAATGCCATTCTAACTACCCAGAAAAATATAATATCATAAGCTGTTACTAAAACACTTGTTGGATAGAAATATTCAAGTTCAGGAGTTTTATTTGGCCATCCTAAAGTTGAAAAAGGCCATAATGCTGAACTAAACCATGTATCTAAAACATCTTCATCTTGTATAAAGTCGGCTTTACCACAATTACAAATCTCAGGTTTTTTTAAATCAATCACAATTTCATTACAATTTTGACAATAATAAGCTGGTATTCTATGTCCCCACCAAAGTTGGCGTGATATACACCAGTCTCTAATATTTTCAAGCCATCGTAAATAAGTATTACCAAATCTTTCAGGAATAAATTTCATCTGTCCAGACTTTACTGCTTCAATTGCTGGTTTTGCCATAGCTTCCATTTTTACAAACCACTGATCTTTAACCATTGGTTCTATTATAGTTTTACATCTATCATGAGTTCCAACATTATGAATGTGAGGTTCTATTTTTATTAAAAATCCTTGTTCATCTAAATCTTTAACAATTTGTTTTCGTGCTTCTTCTCTTGAAAATCCTTTATACTTACCTTCTGTTATTATAGCTTCATCTGTCATTATACAAATTTGTTTTAAATTATGGCGTTTCCCAACCTCAAAATCGTTAGGGTCATGTGAAGGTGTAATTTTAACAACACCTGTTCCAAATTCCATATCCACATAATCATCCGATATTATAGGAATTTCACGTTCTGTAAGAGGAAGTTTAACCATTTTTCCAATTAAATTTGTATATCTATTATCTTTTGGGTTTACTGCAACAGCTGTATCTCCGAGTATAGTTTCTGGTCGAGTTGTTGCAATATTTATAAATTCGTTAGTTCCTACAATAGGATATCTTAAATGATAAAAATTTCCATCCAATTCTTTATATTCAACTTCAGCTTCCGAAATAGCAGTCTTACATTTTGGACACCAATTTACAATTCTTGCACCTCTATAGATGTAGCCTTTATTGTAAAGGTTAATAAATACCTTAGTTACCCCTTCTGATAATCCTTTATCCATTGTAAAACATATTTTATCCCAGTCACATGAAGCTCCAAGTTTTTTTAATTGTTCAACAATTATTCCACCTGATTCTTCTTTCCACTCCCAAACTCGTTCCAAAAACTTTTCTCTACCCAACTCAGCTTTAGAAATTCCCTCTTCATCTAAAATTTTATTTGCTACTTTAACTTCAGTGGCAATACTTGCATGGTCTGTTCCAGGCATCCAAAGGGCATTATATCCTTGCATTCGTTTAAATCTTGTTAAAATATCTTGTAATGTATTATTTAATGCATGCCCCATATGAAGTTGACCAGTAATATTTGGTGGAGGCATCATCATTGAGTAAGGTTTTTTAGCCTTATTCACTTCTGCTTTAAAATATCCTTTATCCATCCATCTTTTATAAAGTTTTTCTTCTACTATTTCTGGCTTATATACTTTATCCATATTTTCTTCTACTTTCTTATAAATATTTTTCTGTTGTATATTAATTAATCTTACTGTATCAATAAAAATATAAATCCTACTACACTAGTGATAATCCCTGCAAGACGTACTGCAAGGATTGCTCCACTAATTAGTAATTCTATCTCTGATTTATCTTTTTCTTCTATTTGCATTCTTCCTATCACTATTCGTCTTGCAAATATACATATCCCTATACCTATAATTAAAAGTATAAATCCCACTAATCCTATATATCTTCCTCCTCAAACATTGTTTGTGTTGGTTCATAAAGAGGTCTTGGTTTTGATGAAAAAGTCTTTTTAAAATCTTCATATTCTTGAAATTTTATTTGAACTATATCTTTATATTCTTTAAGTGAACCATACGCAGAAATTTGTTTACATAATTCTTTTTCATACTCATCTAAACCTTTAAGTTGTTTCAGTGCTCTTTCAGTCTCTTGAAATAAAGCATTATCTTCTTCTTTTTTTCTAGGAGTTACTATCCAGTCAATAATTCTTTTTAAATTTGCATCATTAATATAATTTTGTTTAAGCAAAGATTCTATTTTTTCTTCAATTACCGTTACTTTATCCATAAGATTATTATATGTTTTCTCATTACCCTTGTTTTCTTCATATCTAGCATAGTATTGTTCTAATTTTGATATACTATCTACTCCTAATTTATTAAACTCAAATGTAACAAATTGTTTACTGTTAAAATGATGAAGTTGAGTTTTCTTAAGATATTTAGATACCTTTTGCTGTAAAAGTTCATTTTTTTTCAATTCTTTTTCTAATTTTTCTTTTATAACCAATATAGTCCAAACTACCAATAAGAAAATTAAACAACTTATCGTTATATTTAACCATATATTTTCTCTTACTACTTGTAACATTGCAAATGATAAAAACAAAACAGTTAAAAGTAACACTGAAAAGATTACTGTAAAAATTTTTAAATATTTATAACCCTGCAATAATAATTCTCTATCATCTTTTAAATATTCTTGTTCATCTTTTAAATATTTGATATTATGCTCATATATATTTACTTGATTTTCAGCTCTTTTAATTTCTGGGATTAAAGTGGATAAGTCTTTGTCATATTCAGCAAAGCGATGTAAAGCTGGATTGGTTCTAACTAATCTATTTTGCAACTGTTTTCTTTCATCTAAAGCTGATTTATGATTAATACTTAATTTATCTAATGTTTGTTTATCTGTTTTACTAAGTAGTTTATAATGCTCAAGACAGTCTCGTATGTCTTCAACATCTTTTACCTGTTGCTTCAGTCTACTTGTTCTTAAAAAAGTAGACTGAAGTTCTGTAAATAGTCCATCAATATCATGACGCTCAAAACGTTGTTCATTCTTAGCTGTATCTTTAGATCTTTGTACTAATCTTTTAAACCATCTCATAACCAAACTCCCTATTAATAAGGGGCGTTAGCTAAGCCCCTTACTTAACATTATCCCCATTAACATATTGTTTCATATCTTCGGTCATTGCTCCAATTGCCTCTATTATACTCAATCCTATTTTTTTATCTTTTCGATCAATTTTAGTAATCTTTGCCTCTACTACTTGATCAATTTGTAATGCATCTTCTGGTTTTGCAATTCTTTTTGGTGATATTTGAGAAATGTGAATTAGACCTTCCACTCCATCATTTATTTTTGCAAAAGCTCCAAATGACATAAATTTTACAATCTTCGCTTCGACAATGTCACCTTCTTCTAAATTTGTTGTTGCTATTTGCCATGGATCATGATCAATATCTTTTATCCTTAATGCAATTTTATTTTCATTAATAGATAAAATAGTAGCTTCAACAATGTCACCTTCTTTTAAAACTTCTTGTGGATGTTTTATTCGTTCCCAAGTTAAATCTGAATTATGAACTAATCCTTCCACTCCATCTAAATCAACAAATACACCATATGGCATAAGTTTTACAACTTTGCCTTTATATTTTTCTCCAATTTCAATTTCAGCTAATCTATCCTTACGTTTTTTTAATCGTGTTTCTTTAGCAATATCTTTTCCGGAAAGAACTAATCTCTTATTCTTTGGTTCAAATTGAATAATTTTTACTTCCATTGTTTTACCTACGTAGGTTTTTAAATCCTCTACGTATGTATCTGTTATTTGTGAATTTGGAATAAAAGCACGCATTCCTTTTATATTAGTAATTAAACCGCCTTTTGTAACATTTGCTATTTTTACAGACAATTGCTCTTCATCTTTATACATCTTTTCTATAGCTTCAATTGCTTTTTCAGTCTCAGCACGTTTTTTAGATACGATAACTCTTGCTTCGGGTTCATCAACCTTCATAACACTAACAGGAAATTCATCACCAATTTTTACATCTTCTTTATTAAAATCATCATAGCTATATTCATTCCAAGGAATAATTGCATCTAAATGATACCCTATATGAGCCACTATTCCATTTTCTTCTACTGCTATAACTTTTGCTGTTTTAATATCTTTTTTATAAATTTTAGACATTGATTTATCAATTTCAGCCATTAAATCCGCCATTGTTAATTCCATTTCTGTTTCCTCCTCGAAGTAGTTCTTTTTATAATTATACACATTTTAATAGGAAAAAATACAATAAAAATTTGTATTTTTCTAAAAATATGTTTATACAAGCTTGTAAAAAAGACATTAGTCT
>LJHD01000153.1 GCA_001983475.1 Candidatus Epulonipiscium fishelsonii
ACTTTAACAAGGTATTATCTATAACTATACTATCAAAAATATCCAAATGTGCACATTTTTTACTGTCCATATGAAGCAACACGGGTGTTTTTGTTTTCTCCATATATAACTTTAGCTAACCACTCTTTTTATGTGCAGTAATCTGAACTTATATTATCTACACAAAATATTTATTTGATAAAGGGACTGTTAACCTTTAATTTCGTTTTAATTTGTCTCATAGAATCTAATGCGTCGTCATTTAATTGAGTTAGTTTGTGTGAATTGTTATACAATTCATTGATTTTTGTTTGTAACGGGCCTGTTTTTGCATGTTTACAATTTCTGTTTCTACAGCGACTGTAGACAGCTTCATTAATATATCTGTTATAGAAGTTGTTACTTTCCCCATATTTATTAATGGCTTCAACTTCCAGGATAGTATCATTATTTGCTGTAAAATTATATCTTGAAATCTTGTGTTTAATATTTATTTTATTTGATTTATATCATTTATTGATTGTGTGGTTTCATGAACACTATTAACGCCTTGTTCTAGATTGTCTTATATCTTTAGTAAATTCCTCCCCATATTAGACAATTTAGATTTTGTATCTTCTGCAAGTTTTCTTATTTCATTTGCAACAACAGAAAAACCTTTTCCTTGTTCTCCTGCTCTAGCCTTCAATACTTGCATTTAAAGCTAATAAATTGTTTTGTGTTCAGCAATACTTCGTACTTTTAACAATTTCATCCTCTTCATCAGTGGTTGTTGATAAATCTAATATCTTTTGTTCATCCTCTGTTATTTTATTTTTACAACGAACATTAATATCTTTAATTTTTTCTAATTCTTCACCCCATTTGCTTCGCTTATTTCCCAAAATTTAACAAAGTTTCTGGATTTTATCCAAGAGATTATTTGTTTCCATCATTTCTCCAGTAAGCATATTAAGTGTTGCACTAACTTTTCCAGTTAAAAATTTAAATTGGTTGCAATTGAACGAGTAAAAACTTTAGAAATTTCATCATATTTTTTTGCATTAAAACCCAAGTAATTCTAATAAACTTATTTCAGAAAAAATTTCTTTGTTGCAAGTAT
>LJHD01000154.1 GCA_001983475.1 Candidatus Epulonipiscium fishelsonii
CCTTAGTATCTTTCCTATATCAACTTTAATCTTACCATATATTATTTGTCTTCTATATTTTTGTGCAAACACAATATGATATTTACAATTCTATTTTGTATTAAACTATTCTTATCCATTTTGGATATCTCCTCAGGTTTTGGTTGCCAGACCATTCCCTCGGAGGCTTACATAATGTACTCAAAGCTATAAGCTTTTTTGAACCCCACAGGCCTAGCCCGGAGTTTTCATTATACAATAAGAAAAAAGACCTTTAGCCTTTTCTCATTATCACGAATAAATAATGAGAAATCTTTGATTTCCCACCATGATTCAGGAATTAAATTAATACATATTAAGCTTTAAATTACTCTTTTCGATAATTATTTTATTTACTTTACAATTTATAATTACGTCTAGTATACTAACTTTATGTCTTTTAGCTCATAATATATATTACGCCTATTAATATAAAAAACAATCATATAATGCAAAAAATAAATTAAATAGATGAAAGATACTATAAAATAAGCATTAAAATGCAAGTTAAAGTATACTATAATAATGTATAGTCTTCGCCTTTATAAAAAAAATATTTTTTATAAGGGTTTGGGAGCGAATCTTCCAATAGGGACGCTACCACTAGTCCCACTATATAAAATTAGAAAAGACTTCTAGTTTTTTCATCATTCTGAATTATTATTATTTTAAAGTACTCTTATTATATTTAATATTAGTAAGTTTAAAGTGCACAATAAGATTTTATAAGGGGTTGACTCATGGATAATAAACAACTAATACTTAAAATGTTAAAAAATTTTTTGCAAGAAGAACAAATAAAAGTAGATGAACCAATTTCAAAGCATACAACATTTAAAATTGGAGGAAAAGCTTCATTGTGGTTAACACCACAAAATTTTGAACAGATTTCGGATATAATAAAACTATGTAACAATATGAATGTTGATTATTATATATTTGGAAATGGTAGTAACATACTTGCAAAAGACGAAGGTTACGACGGAGTAATAATACAAATATTCAACAACTTAAATAAAATAAATTTAGAAGGAAATACTATAACAGCACAGGCAGGAATTTTATTATCTAAAGTTGCTAAATTAGCTGAATTAAACAGCTTATGTGGCTTTGAATTTGCTTATGGAATTCCTGGAACAGTTGGTGGTGCTGTTGTTATGAATGCAGGAGCATATGATGGTGAAATAAAAAATGTTATAAAGTCAACTAAAGTTATGGATAGACAAGGAAATATACTTGTATTATTAAAAGATGACTTGGAACTTGGTTACAGGACAAGTATAATATTAAAAAAGAACTATATTGTTTTAGAAGTAACACTTGAATTACAAAGTGGTAATAAAGACGAAATTATTGCAAAAATGAGAGATTTTACAAAAAAACGTAAAGATAAACAACCTCTTGAATATCCAAGTGCAGGAAGCACATTTAAACGTCCTGAAGGACATTTTGCTGGAAAACTTATTATGGATAGTGGCTTAAGCGGTTTTTCTATAGGTGGAGCACAAGTTTCACCAAAACACTGTGGGTTTGTTATAAATACTGGAGGAGCAACTTATAAAGATATAATGGATTTAGTTAATTATATTCAAACCTCAATAAAAGATAAATACGAAGTAAACTTGGAACTAGAAGTCAAAATTATAGGGGAGTAATATATGCAATTTATAATAGTAACAGGAATGTCAGGAGCTGGAAAAAGTACTGCTATTAAACACTTTGAAGATATGGGATATTATTGTATAGACAATTTGCCTCCAGCATTAATCCCCAATTTTATAGATTTAATAAAAGATAAACAAAACACATATGACAAAGTAGTTCTCGGTATAGATATTCGTGGTGGTATTTTATTTAATGAGTTATTTAATAGCTTAAACAACTTGATTAACCAACAACATGAATATCAAATTTTATTTTTTGATTGTCAAGATGATATGTTAATAAAAAGATATAAAGAAACAAGAAGAGCTCATCCAATATCAAAAAATGAACGTATTTACGAAGGTATTAGTCAAGAAAGAAAAATGCTTGAACATGTAAAACAAGGTGCACACTATATAATTGATACAACTTATACTCTACCAAGAGATGTTAAAGAAGCTTTGTATAGTATGTATATGGAAAAATCAGAATTTAAAAATTTAATGGTTACAATCTTAATATTTGGCTTTAAATATGGAGTACCTATTGATTCTGATTTAGTTTTTGACGTACGATTTATTCCTAATCCGTTTTATGATATAAATTTAAGGCCATTAACAGGTAATGATCAATCAGTGCAAGATTATGTTCTACAATTTGATATAACAAATGAATTTATATCTAAATTGACAGATATGATGGAGTTTTTATTACCAAATTATATGAAAGAAGGAAAAAATCAATTAGTAATAGGCATTGGTTGCACAGGAGGAAAACATCGCTCTGTTGTTATTGGAAATATCTTAAGTAATTTTTTAAAAGAAAATGGGTATATAGTAAATATAGATTATCGAGACATTGACAAAGATAATAAAAGAGGAAAATAATGTCAATTTCTCTGAGATTGTAAAATCTCAATTTATTAATAGAAAGGAGGACGCAAGGAATAGGACACAATTCCTCTCCCACTTTGAAGTGAGAGTATCCTTGCTAAAAATAGA
>LJHD01000155.1 GCA_001983475.1 Candidatus Epulonipiscium fishelsonii
GACGAAATTATAAGGTTAAAATTAAAAATAGGAATAGTTGCTATTACTGGTAAACGACTTGAAGCTAAAAATATGACCCAAGATCAAATAACAATAAAAGGATATATTGAAGGAATAAACTTTATAAAATTGGGGGGATAATTTTGTTTGTATCTTTATGGAATTATTTTAATGGATATGTTGTGGTGGAAGTTAGTGGAGTTAAAATTGAAAGGTTTATTAATGGAGCATTAAGAGATGGTAATACATTTTGGGATGTTAGTCATACAGAAAATTCAGTTATTTTAAAAACAACTTTAGATGGGTTTAAGAATTTAAAGTCAGTTGCTTATAGATCAAAATGTCGTATAAGAATTTTGGATAAAAAAGGTTTACCTTTTTTAGGTTTTAGATATCGAAAAAGAAAGCTTCTTATGTTTGGAAGCTTGATTTTCGTAGGGTGTCTCTATGCACTTACTTCATTTGTATGGCTAGTAGAAATAGAAGGAGCAAATAATCTTGAAGAAACTAATATTATAGAAACATTGAAAGAAGGTGGATATACAACTGGAAAGTTAAAATGGAATTTGAATTTAAGACAAGCTGAACAATATTTAGTAGATGCATATCCAGAAATCTTATGGTCAGCAATTTCATTTGAAGGAACAAAGTTAAATGTTCAAATTACTGAGGCAGTTCCAAAGCCAATTATTCATGATGAAACAATACCGACTGATATAATTGCAAAAAGAGATGGAATAATTACATATATAGCTACCAATACAGGTATACCCAAAGTAAAAAAAGGGGATACTGTTAAAAAGGGCGATGTTTTGGTAAGTGGAATTGTGCCAATTGATAGCGATGTCATGCAAGGAGTAAGATATGTTCCTTCAAGTGCAGTTATTTCAGCTAAAACAGGATACACTTTAGAAGCAAAACTTCCTATTGAACAGATTAAAAAAAATTATATTAGCGAAGAAACAAAATCAAATTTTGGAATTCAAATATTCGACTTGCAAATTCCTCTTATAAAAAACAAAATTGAAACAGAAGATTATGATACTTTAGTAACCATTCACCAACTAAAATTAACAAGTCATTTCCCTCTTCCGTTTTATTGGATTAGAAGCGATAAAGTCCCATATAAAAGTGAAACAAGAATGGTGGAAGAACAAGATTTAAAAGATATTTTAGAAGGAAAGTTACATGACGAACTTAGAAGAAAGATAACCGAGACTGGAGAAGTTATATCAACAAATTTAACTTTTACAAAAGCTGATGGATATATTGTGGGAAGATTGCAAGCTGTTGTTCATGAAGATATAGGTGCTGAAGTTGAAGTAACTATGACAGAAAATTAGAATACTACAGGGAGAATTATGTATATAAATTTAGAAGATACACAAGATTTTTTAGATAAAGATTTACTACTATCAATAGAAGATGTTATTAGTATGACCTTGGAGTTTGAACAAGCTCCGAATGAATGTGAAGTAAGTTTAACTATTGTAGATAAAGATGAAATACAACAAATAAATAAAGAATATCGATCTATTGATAAGGTCACTGATGTTCTATCATTTCCCCAGTTAGAAATAAGTACAACTGGAAAACTTAGCTGGCCTGACAATCTTGGTGAAAATATAATTTTGGGAGATATAGTATTATGTTTTCCAAAAGCTATTGACCAAGCCAAAGAATATGGACATACCTTAAAACGTGAGGTGTGCTTCTTAATAGTTCATAGCATGCTTCATTTACTAGGATATGATCATATAAAAGAGGAAGATGAAAAACAGATGTTACAAAAGCAAAATGAAATATTAATAAATATACAACGATAAACTGATTATTAATATACTAATGAAAGAAGGATTTTCAGTGGAAGAATTAATTCAACAGGCCAAACAAGCTATGAACCATGCATATGTCCCTTATTCAAAATTTAAAGTAGGATGTGCAGTAAAAACAAAAAGCGGAAAAGTTTACACTGGATGCAATATTGAAAACGCCTCTTATGGTGCTACTAATTGTGCTGAAAGAACAGCAATTTTTAAAGCAGTATCAGAGGGTGAAAAAGAAATTACTCAAATTGCAATTGTAAGCTCGGGCAATATGGTAACATATCCTTGTGGAATATGTCGCCAAGTTATAAGTGAATTTATGAAAGAAGGAATTTTTATATTTGAAGACAGGAAAGAAAATATTGTAACTTATACTTATGAAGAAATTTTCCCATATTCATTTACTAAAAAGGATTTAGAAGAAGCGAGGGAGAATAATTAATGTTTAAATCAGGATTTATTTCTATTATAGGTAGGGCAAACGTTGGTAAATCAACTTTAATGAATAAATTAGTAGGTGAAAAAATTGCTATAATGTCGAACAAACCACAAACTACACGTAATAGAATACAAACTATCTTAACAACTGAAGCTTTTCAAGCTATATTTATAGACACACCAGGAATTCATAATCCTAAAAATAAGCTTGGAGAATACATGGTAAAATCTGCTCAAACTACTTTAAACCAAGTTGATATAGTATTATATTTAGTTGAGCCAGAAATTAGAGTTGGTAAATTAGATAGTGAAATTATAGAAAAGTTAAATACTTTGAATAGTAAAGTATTTTTGTGTATTAACAAAATTGATAGCATTTCAAAAGAAGAATTAATAAAGGTTATTGAAGCTTATAAAGATAAAGGAAATTTTGCTGAAATTATTCCTATTTCAGCCTATGAAGGAAAAAATATATCTAATTTATTAAATTGTATTAATAAGTATCTTCCTGAAGGACCTAAATTCTTTCCTGATGATATGATAACGGATCAACCTGAAAGACAAATAGTAGCTGAATTAATTAGAGAAAAAGCTTTACATTGTTTAGATAAAGAAATTCCTCATGGAATAATGATTGAAATTGATAGTATGAAAGCAAAAGGTAAGACAAATATAATTGAAATTGATGCTACTATAATTTGTGAACGTGAGTCCCATAAACGTATTATTATAGGAACACAAGGCAAAATGATTAAACAAATTGGAACTTATGCAAGGCGAGATATTGAACATTTATTAGGTTCGAAAATATATTTAGCGCTGTGGGTAAAAATCAAAAAGAATTGGCGTGAAAGTGATTTTTTACTTAAAAATTACGGTTATAATTTAAAAGAATTGGTCTAGGTTAATTTGAATATGATAGTTAAAGGTTTAGTTATAAAGGAATATGTTGTAGGTGAGGGTGATAAATATATCACTCTTTTTTCTAGAGAGTTAGGTCAAATTCAAGTTTCAGCAAAATATGCACAAAAGTATACTACAGGATTAGCTGCTGGAACTCAACTATTTATATATGGTGAATTTAATATTATTAAACGCCAAGATAAATATAAGCTTGTAGATGTGGATATTATTATGTCATTTTACAAATTAAGAGAAGATTTAATAACACTTAGTTATTCAAGTTATATTACAGAATTTTTACTTAAAGTGACAAGTGAAAATGACAAACAAGAAGATTTGTTAGTTTTATCATTATATACATTAGATGCATTAACGAAAGGTTATTTAAATTATAAAATTATAAGAAGTATTTTTGATTTAAGAGCTTTACAATGCTTAGGTTTTATGCCACAAGTAAATAATTGTGTTATATGCGGTAATTCTTTAGATTTATTGAAAAAAAATAAAATATATCAATTTGATATAGGAAATGGAGGATATATTTGCTGTGTTGATAATCGGCTTAAAATAAAAGGAGCAACTTTAGAGCTAATAAACTATATATGTAAGCTTCCTATGAAATTCGTATATTCTTTTAAAGCAGATTATAAAATTTTTAAAGAATTAGATTTTTTGATGCATAGATATAGAACACATTATATTGAATATGATTTTGATACATTAAAATATGTTAACAAATACACACCTTAGTTTATATATGAGTAAAAAGTATAAATATTACAACTAAGAACACCAGTGACTTTAGTTAGGGGATGAATTTCTCGTGAAATTTTGCCAATTTAGTGGCGAGTATTTTAATCAAGAACTTAATAACTATAAACATATATTTTTGCTAACAACTAATTAAAATATATTTATCCACTACCTATAAATGGATAGTGGTTTTTCAACTTTAAAATTTATACATATTATGTATAAATACATAGTATTATTCTTACTTTAAAGTGTTTAGTAAGCAAAAACTAAAAAAACAAGGTATCTAATTTTTATTATTAGCTAAACCTTATTTTGGTAACTGCAATATATCTAAACATTTTTTGAGATAACATTCATTAAATACTAAAATTTATAAATTTTTGATATAATAAAGTTCCCACACTATAGAAATCAAAGGAATGTCTAATATGAAGTTTTAGTCAATACTAACTATCAACATTTCACTTTTAGAACTTCCATTGGAATATATAAATTTCCAAATTACTCTACATTTTCAATGAGTATTAATAAATTAGAAGATGTATTTTATGTATATTTATACAAAACATTTATCAAAATAATAAATCCAAATATAAGGTTAAGTGTAGTAGATAGCACTGCACTTAGAAGCACAAAATATGATAGTGAAGCTATAAAAGGAACAAGATTAGGATTTAACATGTACTAAGTAGCGTAACAGATGCCATTAATATTTGAAATAATGCCAGCCAATAAATATGATGATCAAGCTAAAATATTATTAGATAAGAATACAGACTATGATATATTTTAGTAATAGGGGATGGAGCGTATGATGATGCTAATTGGAATAAAAAAGCAAAAGAATAGAAATGAAAGTATTAACAG
>LJHD01000156.1 GCA_001983475.1 Candidatus Epulonipiscium fishelsonii
TCGGGTTCATTCTCTTCAGCATTCTCACCAGCGTCAACAGGTGGTGGATTAATCTTAGCAGCAGCAGCTTCAGCAGCAGGATTTTCAGATAAAGAACAAAATAAAATCTTTGGTCATTTAATTTTAGCGGGAATAGGTATTTCTTTATTAAACGTTGGATTAGCATGGCTTGGATTATATAGTTTTATAGGGTAAACAAATTTAAAGATTTAGACATTGGGCGAACTAAAAGTTCGTCCTTACATAGTAACACGAATTAAGATTTAGAATACATAGAAACCTTAAGTTTCTATAATTAAAGAAAAAGGAATAAAAAAGAGGTTTAGACAAATATAGTTTAAATATTAGGTAGCTAGTTCTTCTAATTATTTAATTAATATAATGCAATTTCAGAACACTATATAAAGGATAGTACTCTGTTTTTAATTCCTTTTTTTATTATAAATGATTTGGAAAGGATAGTAAAAATGATAACTTTAAACAATGAAAAAGCATGGCTTTATAATAATAAAGAGGTAGTATTAGATAGTGAAAAAGCAGGAAGTATAATTCCAATAGATATAACAGAAGAAGAAGCAAAGACAAATACAATGGCAGCAGAGATATTTGCAAGCCATGATAAATCAACAGATGACAATTATTTAAGATTAAAATTTGACTCTTTAACTTCACATGACCTAACTTATGTAGGAGCAATTCAAACTGCAAAAGCAAGTGGACTTGAAAAATTTCCAGTGCCTTATATTTTGACAAATTGCCATAATAGTTTATGTGCTGTTGGTGGAACATTAAATGATGATGATCATATATTCGGACTTACTTCAGCTAAAAAATATGGTGGCATATTTGTACCAGCAAATCAATCTGTAATTCACCAATATATGCGAGAAATGTGGGCTGGATGCGGAAAAATGATTTTAGGAACAGATTCACATACAAGATATGGTGCATTAGGATGTATGGGGATAGGTGAAGGTGCAGGAGAACTGGTTAAGCAATTGTTGAATAATACCTATGATATGAAAAAACCAGAAGTTATTGCAGTATATTTAGAAGGAAAATTAAAAGATGGGGTAGGACCTCAAGACGTTTCTTTAGCTTTAATTAAAGAAGTGTTTGATAATGGATTTGTTAAAAATAAAGTAATGGAATTTGTAGGGCCTGGAGTAGAAGGGTTGTCTATGGACTTTAGAAATGGTATAGATGTTATGACAACAGAAACTACTTGCCTATCTTCTGTATGGACTACAGATGAAAAAGTTAAAGAATATTATGAAATTCATAAAAGACCTGAAGAATACAAAGAATTAAAACCTGGAAAAGTGGCTTTATATGATGGACTTATAAAAATCGATTTATCTAAAGTTGAATGTATGATTGCTTTACCTTTTCACCCAAAAAATGCTTATACGATTAAAGAGTTTAAAGCAAATATGGAAGAAATTTTAGAAAAAACTGAAAAAGCAGCTCAAAAACAAATTTCAAATCCAAAGTTGTCACTAGACTTAAGAAGTAAAATTAAGGATGGAGAATTTTATGTTGACCAAGCAGAAATTGCAGGCTGTGCAGGTGGTATGTATGATAATATCCAAGCAGCAAGGGATATTTTAGGAAATGTTAATCTTACAGATGAATATTTCTCTTTAAATATTTATCCAGCTAGTACTCCAGTTTTTTCAAAAATGCTTGAT
>LJHD01000157.1 GCA_001983475.1 Candidatus Epulonipiscium fishelsonii
GAGGGAGCTGCCTAAGGCAAAACCAATGACTGGGGTGAAGTCGTAACAAGGTAGCCGTATCGGAAGGTGCGGCTGGATCACCTCCTTTCTAAGGAAATTATGTATTGACGGTTTCAAGTGACTATTCTATTTTGGATATTTAGATTTTAATTGTGTCGAAAAATAAGCTGAAAGGCTTATTTTTTTTTGAGTTAAAATAAGATATTATATCCCTGGGAGTTTCAGAAAGTGTTTTAAATTCTCTGAAATATGAGGATGTTTTTATGAAAATAAGTATTAAGACAACAAGAATATAGAGGGTTATTTAAATCGAATAATGGAATAAAAATAAATGCAGATGGAATATGCCAACATTAATGAAAACTATGGCCATGGACCTTAGTTTAATGCAACACTGTTTATAATCTCTTAAGTATAGTTTTGCGATACTACCTAGCCTTACAAAAGATAATAAACTATCTTATTAATAATCATACATTTTAGAAACAGGTTATATAAAGGTTAGCATAATTGACATCATTCTTGAATCATGAAAAATAACAAAAGGACTTTTTCTCTTATTTGAAAACATTATATTTATCACAGCTGAGCTCTAAAGAAATTACTTTAGGCCTATTTCTAGTGTAAAAAATTAAAGCCTTAGCTGCGAAGCTCATGCACCACCATATAACAAATTTGATATTCATAACCTACTTTGTGTAACAAGCATACAAAAAAAGCAGAGAAGTTTCTCTCTACTTTTTTTTAAAGAAAAATATTAAAAAGGAAAATAGCTAATAAAACTACTTAAATATGCCGATAGTTTAAGTGTTTTTTTTATGTTAGACTTTTTAGGAAGGAACAGCCGAAGCTTATTTGAAACAACTTCAATTTCCAGCGGAAAACTTGGTCCAGGTTCACCATCCACATCAGTAACAAATTTTTTATCTAAGTTACGACACTTTATAATTGCTTTTGAAATTCTGATATAATCAACATTTCTATCATCCGAATATTCTCCTTGTAACATTTTCAAAAATAATGCTGGAATTTCATATGGTTCAACATCTTTAATAGCAACAAGGTCAAGATATCCATCTGTTATACTAGCTTGTTTTGCTATTTTGTTAAAACCTCCTGCTCCTTTACCATTAAATATTAAAATAAAAACATATCGGCCTTTCAAAGTCAAATCTTTTGAAACAATTTCTATATTCATTGTTTCATAATTTTTAAGCTCTTCCATACCTTTTGCATAATAAGCAAGCTTTCCAAAGCTTTTCTTAAGGTTTAAATCAACAACATGAGAAACTCCACTAAATATTCCCATGTTGCAAACATTTACAAAATATCTATCATTAACTTTACCTACATCTACATATCTTAAATTATTTGCTGCAATTACATCAAGTGCTTCTTTTAATGTATTTGGAATATTTGCTGTGGTTGCAAAATCATTTGCTGTACCAAGCGGAAATATGCCCATAGGTATATTTAATTCCTTAGCAAACAATCCATTTATACCTTCGTTTATAGTGCCATCTCCACCAGATATTATAATCAAATCTATATCTGTAGTCACATTTTGTTTAATATACTTTTCAATTGCTCCTGGAGCTTCACTTCTATAAAGTTGCAAAGAATACCCTAAACCTTGTATTCGTTCTGTAATATAATCAAGTTGAGATACAATTTGTCTATTTCCAGCCATTGGATTATATAACAATAATGCTTTTTTCATCTACTTCTAGCAAGGATACTCCTACTTCTATAAGTGGGATAGGAATTGAGTCCTATAGTCCTTGCATCCTCCTTTCTGTTAATAAACCTTTTTTTCATATCAAAATAGCCTGCACTTCTCCAGAGTATAATTCTGCAGTTTCAATAGTAGCTGACAACCATATGTTTTATAACCAGTATCCATCCATAATCACTACTTCCATACAAAAGTTGTATGGTAATTTTTTAGTTTTTGATTATTTGCAAGATATCAATGGTTCGCTATTTCTATTTAATACATATACTAATATATAGTATATCATATCTCTTGACAGTGTTATAAAAGTTTTTAGGTTAAATCTACAAAATCAGGTTGACTTCTCAGGTATTTATAGAGTCTAGACTAGGATAAATATTCTATAAGCAATTATATACTATGTAGGCGAACTTATGCAATCTTATAATTAACGCCACTACATAGGACTTCCAGTCATTTTTTACTTATATAGCGGTACAGGAACAAAGTTCCTGTTGTAAATTTTACTCTAAACTCCTCACATTTCAGCTTACAATTACGTTTATTAAATTTACATTTGAGTTGGAGCTGAAATCCCTAATAAATATAATGCATTTTTAAGAATATCAATTGTACAACATACTAAAGTAAGTCTAGAATATTTCACATCATAATCATCAACTAAAATAGGTACATCATGATAAAATTTATTAAATGCTTGTGCAACATTTACAGCATATCTTGCAATTATAGATGGTTCATACTTATTTGCAGCATCACTCAATATAGATTTAAAATTGCCTAGCTGTTTAGCTAGATTTATGCTTGCTTCATCTGTTATAAAGCTAAAATTTACTAAACGTATACAGTGTTTAGCAAGTTTTGATTTTCTCAATACACTACAAGCTCTTGCATGTGTATACTGAACGTATGGTCCTGTTTCACCATCAAAATTTAAAACTTTTGTCCATGAAAATTCTACATCTTTTATAATAGTATTATACATGTCATCAAATATAATTGCTCCAATACCAACTTGCATAGCAACTTTATCTTTGTCCTCTAATGTGGGGTTTTTTTCTTCAATAATTTCTTTTGTTTTTTGAATTGCCTGAGTCAATAAATCTTGTAATAGAATAACATTCCCTTTTCGAGTTGCTATTGCTTGAGCAGGTTTATCTTTATCTTCTGATTCAATGCTTACCATTCCAAAAGGAACATGTACCAAATCTTTATACCATTCATATCCCATTTTTTTAATTACTTCAAATAATTGCTTAAAGTGCAAATTCTGTTGTAATGCAGTCACATAAATACATTTTTCAAAATTATATGTTTCTTTACGGTATTCTGCAGCTGTAATATCACGTGTTGCATAAAGTGTGCTACCATCTCTTTTTGTAATCAAACAAGGAGGCATATCTTCAAGCTCAACAATTTTTGCACCATCACTTACTTTAATTAGGTTTTTATCTTCAAGCTCTTGAATCACTGGAGCCATTTTATCATTATAAAAAGCTTCGCCATTAAAACTATCAAATTGCACATCTAATAGATTATAAACATCTTCAAATTCTTTTAAACTAATTTTCTTAAACCATCTCCAAAGTTCTAGTGTTTCTTCATCACCTTGTTCCATTTTTGTAAAATAATCTCTTGCTTGTTGTTCAAGCTCAGGATTTTTTTCAGCTTCTTCATGAAAAAGTACATATATTCTTAATAACTCTTGTATACCTTTTTGTTCAATTTCCTCTTTTGAAGAATATTTTTTGTAAGCTACAATTAATTTTCCAAATTGTGTACCCCAATCTCCAAGATGGTTTATACTTATGCAATCATATCCAGAAGCTTCAAATATACGGTATAAGCTTTTTCCAATTACAGTTGATCTAAGGTGTCCAATATGAAATGGTTTTGCTATATTTGGAGAAGAAAAATCTATAACAATGTTACCTTTTGATTTGGATTTATCCATTCCAAACTTTTCACCTTGTTTCAAAATAGGAATAAGCATATGTTTAAGCAAAATTTCTTTATCAACAAAGAAATTTACATATGCATTTACACATTCTATTTTTTCAATAAAGTTCACTTTCTCAATTTTTTCAGCAAGTTCTTTTGCTATAATCTTAGGAGATTTTTTTAATTCTTTTGCAAGTTTAAAACAAGGAAAAGCATAATCTCCCATTGAAGTATTTAAAGGAACTTCAATTAAATCATATATTGTTTGTTTATCTAAGTTTGGTATATTTTCACTTAGCAGATTGGCCAATTTTTTTTTCATATGTGGGTTCTTCCTTTTAATTTTTTGGTATTTTTATTGTAATTTCATAATTTTCTTCTTGTTCATCAATAATATATTCAACATCAATATTTGACCGTTTAATAAGCTCCACAGATTGAATTAAAGTATTTATCGCTAGTTTATAACCCCCATTTATTTTTCTAGTAATTTTATATTTAATTCTTTCTCGTGCTTCTTTTTGCAAAATTTGCTCAATAATATCCATCACTAGTCTTTGAGTTTGATTTATATTATATTGATTTAAAGTAATTTCTTTCAAAGCCTCTAACTGATAATATTCTGCCGGCAATTTTAAAATTTCCTGTACATATATTTCAGACAAATTATTTTCTTTAATTATATTTCTAACTTCCTCAGATAACTTTTTTAATTTTAGTTTATTTATTATATAAGATTGACTTTTTCCTAGGTATTTTGAAAGTTCTTCTAAAGTATAGCCAAAATCATCAATTAAATTATGCATAGCTTCACTTTCTTCAAAATAATCAATTCTTTCAGTGTGTAGGTTTTTAGACAGTGGAAATGTTGCACTATTCTTATCTGAAAATGTCACAACTATCACTGGTACTTTTTCCATATTTAATAATTTACTTGCTTTAAAACGTCTTTCACCAATTATTACTTCATAGATATTTCCTACTAGTCTAACTATTATAGGTTCTATTAATCCATAAACAGAAATTAAATCCGCTAAACTTTTAATTTCTGTTTGTGTAAATATTTTTCTTGGTTGATACGGATTTATTGTTATTTTGTCTGTGGATATGTATTCTAATTTTAACATTAATATCTCCTTAGTAATTAATAATGGTTTTATTTTTTACAATATAACATATTATATACATAATTGGAATACATTTTTTGACACTCCCCACGTCTAAAGTCGGGGGGGATTCTAAAGTGATTAAAGCACAAAGTAAAATGTACTTATAAGCTTAAGTGTTACGTCACTATATAAAGTACTATTACCAACTGAGCCTTAAATCTCACAGGGATATAAGGCTATTAATTCATGAATAAACCCAACAACTTGTACAGTTGATTTTTATAGTATTGCACCTATTATATCAAATATTCAACAACCTATTTAATAACAACTATAACGAAGTAACTTGTGCTCTCTTATAACAATAGCTAGGTATTATTGTCCTAGTGGATTTTTTTTTAATAAACCAGCTTGTCGAGGGTATATCTTATTGGTACATTTAATTTTCTTTCTGAACCTCCCACACATTTATATGTGATAGGAAGTTGTCGTTCACAATAAGACGCTACTCCTATTGCAGTTCTCTCGGTTTACCCACAATGGGTACCTTGAACTTCTTTAGCTTTCACTAAAGCACAGACTATATCTTCTTCTTCACCATTACGTGTTAAACAGACTATATCTTCTTCTTCACCATTACGTGTTAAGAGCCACCCACTTCCACCATCAATCACTT
>LJHD01000158.1 GCA_001983475.1 Candidatus Epulonipiscium fishelsonii
TATTTTACATGGGTAAAGATGATAATTTCTGGGAAGTGGGCACAGTGGGCCCTTGTGGTCCTTGTTCCGAAATTTATTATGATAGAGGAGAGAAATATGGCTGTGGGGCACCAGGTTGCACGGTTGGATGTGATTGCGATAGATTTTTAGAAATATGGAACCTAGTATTTACTCAGTTTGATAAGCAAGAAGATGGTTCCTATGCTCCATTGCCAAAGCCAAATATTGATACAGGAATGGGTTTAGAACGTCTTGCGGTTGTTATGCAGGATGTCTACTCACTATTTGATGTGGATACAATAAAAAGTATTCGTGACCATGTTTGTAAAATTGCAAATGTAGTATATGGATCAAACGTAAAAAAAGATATTTCCATTCGTGTTATTACGGACCATGTGAGAGCGATAACGTTTTTATCCTCAGATGGAGTTCGTGCTTCAAATGAAGGTGCAGGATATATTTTAAGAAGACTTTTGAGACGTGCAGTTCGACATGGCAAAATATTAGGAATAAAAGGCTTATTTTTAGAACCACTTATTAAAACTGTGATTGAAAATTCTAAACATGAGTACAGTGAATTACAAGAAAAATTTGAATATATTATAACGGCTCTAACTGTTGAAGAAAAAAACTTTAATCTAACAATTGAACAAGGACTGAATATTTTAGAAGAATATATTTCTAATTTACAAAAAGAAAATAAAGTTGTTCTTGATGGAACTAAGTGTTTTAAATTATATGATACTTATGGTTTTCCTTTAGACTTAACGCTAGAAATTCTTGAAGAAAAAGGATTAGGAGTTGATGAAGAAGGATTTAAAAGAGAAATGGAAGTTCAAAGAAACAGAGCAAGAAATGCCCAAACAGAAACAACTTATATGGGTGCAGAGCGAACTATTTTTCATGAATTAGATACTTCTGTAAATTCTGTGTTTAATGGCTATAGTATATATAAATTTGACTCAGAAATTAAATTTATTACTACACAAAATAAAGTTGTTGAGAATGCTAAGGCAGGAGAAAACATTTTTATCATAACAGAACAAACACCTTTTTATGCTGAAAGTGGAGGTCAAATTGGTGATATTGGAGAAATATCCACGGATACAGGCGTATTTAAAGTCATAGCTACAACAAAAGTTGTAGGTGGAAAAATTGCTCATCAAGGTGAAGTAGTTAATGGTGAAATTAAAGTTAATCAGTTAGCTCATTTAGATGTAGATAGAAAAAATAGACTTAGTATAATGAGAAATCATAGCGCAACTCATTTGTTACAATATGCATTGAGAGAAGTTATTGGTAATCATATTGAGCAAGCTGGTTCAAATGTAACTCCAGATAGACTAAGATTTGACTATACACATTTTCAACCTCTTTCATCTGAACAAATTATAGAGATTGAAAACTTAGTAAATAATGAAATTCTTAATGGTTATGATGTAAATATTGAAGAAATGCCAATTAATGAAGCAAGAAAAAAAGGTGCAATGGCTTTATTTGGTGAAAAATATAGTGAAACTGTACGAGTAGTTAATATAGGAACAAAATCCATAGAATTATGTGGAGGAACTCATGTTGCAAATACTACTGAAATTGGAACATTTAAAATTGTTTCAGAAACAGGTGTAGCTTCAGGGGTAAGACGTATTGAAGCAATAACTGGATTTGCTACTTTAGCATATTACCAAAATCTTGAGAACGAATTAAATCAAATTGGATATTTGTTAAAAGCACAAAAAAGTGATATTGTTAAAAAAGTGCATTCAAATTTAAAAGAATTACAGTCATTACAAAAAGATTATGATACACTAAAAATTCAAGTTGCTAAATCTGAAGCAGCACAAATATTAGATAATGCAAAAGAAATTAATGATATTAAAATACTTGTATCACAAATAGAAAATGTAGATATGAATGACTTAAGAAATATGGGCGATACTTTAAAAAATAAGCTTGGCGAAGGAGTAGTATTTTTAGCATCTGGAAATAATGAAAAAGTAAATTTAATTTGTATGGCAACAAAAGGAGCTGTTGAAAAAGGAGTTCATTGTGGAAATATTATTTCTAAATCAGCAAAGATTGTAGATGGTGGCGGTG
>LJHD01000159.1 GCA_001983475.1 Candidatus Epulonipiscium fishelsonii
TTCTTTTTTTACAGATTGGTTTAACTCCTTTAAAAATTCAACTGCTGTTCCATCTGATTCATGACTTCCTAAATTTCCGCCAAAAAGCATTGAAGCAACTGCGTCTACTCTTATTCCATCTGCTTGATATTCATCAAACCACATCATTGCACTAGAAATTAAGAAGCTTTTTACTTCTCTCTTATAATAGTCAAATAAAAGTGTTCCCCAGTCTGGATGTGTTTCTGGCTTTTCATAAAGATGTGTCCCATCAAAATATTCAAATCCAAAAGCATCTTTTGGAAAATGTCCTGGAACCCAATCTAAAATAACACCTATTCCATGTTGGTGCAATACATCCATTAAATATTTAAAATCATCAGGCATACCATATCTTGTTGTTGGGGCGAAATATCCAGTAACTTGATATCCCCATGAACCATCAAAAGGATGTTCCATAATTCCCATAAGTTCAACATGAGTATAATTCATTTCACTAACATACTCAGCTAAAGGTTGTGCAACTTCTCTATAGGTTAAGAACTCATTATTCCCTTTTCTTCTCCAAGAACCTATATGAACTTCATAAATATTTACAGGCTTATTTACTGAGCTGATATCTTTTTTATCAAAGTTTTTATTTTTCCAAGTATAACTATGACCATTATATGGAAAACAATACGTTTCAGGTCTTAATGCAAAACGTCTTGCATATGGGTCTGCTTTATATAATAAAGTATCATTTTGTGTTTTAATTTCATATTTATAAGAATTGTGTTCTGTTAGTCCTGGGATAAATAAATTAAATATACCAGAATGTTTATAATTACTCATAACATGACGACGGCCATCCCAATTATTAAACTCACCAATGACACTAACTCTTTTTGCATGAGGAGCCCAAACAGTAAAGTTTACACCTTCTATATCATCTTTAGTTACAACATGTGCACCCATCCAAGTATATGCTTTTGTGTCAATTGAAGTTAAAAATGCTTTTAAATTATCCTGTTCTATATAAGGTTCAAATGCATATGCGTCTTCACTTTCCCAAGTTTCTCCATTTTTATTAGTATAACATAAAATATATGGAAATCTCTTTTTACATTTACCCATTACTCCTGCAAAAATACCTTCTGATAATTCTTGAAGTACATATTCTTTGTCAGGTTCTATTTTATTCTTTACAACAACTTTAATTGCATCTAAACAAAATACTCTGACAACTATTACTTCTACTCCTTTTTTATATTGTTCGTGCAT
>LJHD01000160.1 GCA_001983475.1 Candidatus Epulonipiscium fishelsonii
GATTGGTTTATTACCTACTACTATACTAGCAGTTGAAAACATAGTTATTGAAATAGAACTTCCCATTGCAGGGGAACCAAGTGATTATGTAAAAAAGCAAGAACAAGCAGAGTTTGAACAGGAACAAACTTCTATCAACGAAGATGGACTTAAAGAAGAGTTTAAAGTTATTTTAGGGCAAATCATTTCCTGTAGAAATGATTGTATTTTAAAAAAGGATGCAGAAGCTTTAAAAACTTTATATAATTTAGATGTGAAAGCAAGTTTGTATGCTTATGAACATGAGGCTATAAAAATAAAATATCTTGAAGAATGGGCAGCTAAACAAGGAATAAAATTTGAAGCAATCGTTTCAAATTTACAGCCTCGTAAAGTAAGGGATAGAGGAAATGGTTTATTTGGAATGACAACTAATGTATGTACAACTTTTACTTACAGTTATATTAATGAGCCTGAAGTAAAAACAAGTTTCAAATTAGGAACTTCTCATTATTTACATCTAAAAAAAATTGGAAATGAATATATCATTATGAAAGAATGGTATACTGATCCATTTTCAGATTCACTGGAATTAAAAAAACAACCTGAAGATCTTACAAAGTATATTGTAGCACAATCCAAGCCAAATTATACTCCTAATGAACGGACTCAAAAAGCAGTTAACTATGCTCATAAGCATTGCGGAATTGGTGAAGGTGAAAATATGTTTAGATATAATTTGAAGCAATATATGGATTGCAATCCTGTTGGGGGAGATTGTGCAAATTTTGCTTCTCAAATTATGTTTGAAGGTGGTGGATTTAAGAAAAATAAAACATGGAATTATACTCATGAAGGAACAAAAGCTTGGGTTAATGCTCAAGGCTTTACTCAATACATTATAAATAGTGGTAGAGGACATTGCATTGCTAAAGGAAGTTATGAAAAAATTTATAAAACATCATTTCAACTACGTCCAGGAGATTTTGTAGCTTATGAAAAGAATGGCCGTATAACTCACGTCTCCACTGTCACAGGCATTGATAATAAAGGGTATCCGCTTGTTACATGCCACAATACTGACAGATTGCTAGTACCATATGATTTAGGCTGGAGTAACTCTAATATAACATTCCA
>LJHD01000161.1 GCA_001983475.1 Candidatus Epulonipiscium fishelsonii
TATATATATTAGATTTATTTCAATCAGAAAAGGGTAGAATGTAGAAAAAGTAAAGGAGCATTTAAAAACTTGTATGCTCAAAACGTAACTAGAAAAACTGGCAAACTTTAACTTTAAGTATTTGAGAGGAACATGATTTGCTGTTGATGGAGCAGCAAATTTTTTGGAAATATGATGGAAAAGCTTATATTGTTTTTATAGATTGACAGGTAAAATGTCAAGTTGGCCAGCTGGTGATTTACACTATAAAAAATTTGAAATGAAGTAAAGCTAAAAATATTATAAATAAATTATATTGATTTAAATTACTTTTATTAACACTAAATATAACACTATATAAAAGGATAGTACTTTACTTTTTTATAAATTAAACTTTGCAAATTTTTTAAAAAATAGCATTAGGTATATGTTGACATAACTATATATTTGTAATATACTATAAGCATTGAAAAACGAAAGGAGCCAAAATTATCAAAAAGTTATCTAAAACTGAAATGGAAATTATGGAGTATTTTTGGGGCAGTGATGAACCTAGAAATTTTTCTACTATATTAAATTATTTTAACACTCACAAAAATAAGAATTGGAAAAAACAAACTCTATCCACATATTTAACTAGATTGGTTAAAGAAAAATTATTAAAAGTTAAGCCAATTGGAACGAACACTCAATATAGCTGTATAATTACTCAAGAACGATATGAAAGTGTTCAAGCTAGAGGACTGTTAAACTCTCAATATAATGGTTCATTAAGAAATTTTTTAACTGCGTTATATCAAGGGAAGCCTATTAATTGTCAAGAGATAGAAGAATTAAAAATTTGGCTTGATAAAAGCAAAATTTCAGCAAATGAGTAGCAAATTGAAATTAATTAGTTAGCATATTTTGCACCATCTTATTCGTTATAGCTACAATAGTTTTATAGGTAGCAAGTTTAATAAATAAAAATTTAGATGAGAAATAGAAATATGTTTTACTTAAGCTCTACTTATTCATACATTTTATTCCTTTTCCAGAAATACAAAAATTTAAATCAATTATTCCTATTAAGAACAAAATAAAAAATACATATATTTGGTAAAACCAATCAATAATAAAATGGTCAACACATGTAACCATGATAAACTTAAATTTAGCCAATATTGATATGTTAAATTGTATGGTGGATAAATTTATAAAGATAAAAAGACGAGACTTAGAATGTATTAGCATTATTTATTGGTTTAATCTTTTTATACATTTATTTGGACATGAATTTTTAAAACAAATATGATTTTCTTGTGATGAATTAGTTGTTAAAGATTTGTCTATAAATAAAAGGATAGAATACGGATTTGTAATTTTTAATAACATTTCAAGTATATAAATTCCATAGATTTAAAGTTTAGTGGCAGTAAATCTATAAAAAATAATTTAGTTCTAATAAGTATACAAGAGTATATTTATTAGAACTTTTT
This sequence comes from Candidatus Epulonipiscium fishelsonii, assembly GCA_001983475.1. Classification (GTDB taxonomy): domain Bacteria; phylum Bacillota; class Clostridia; order Lachnospirales; family Cellulosilyticaceae; genus Epulopiscium_A. Next base: position 1,458 of record LJHD01000161.1, read on the forward strand.
TTGTTTTACAAATTGCACAAATATGCATAAATATACATTTTTTAGTAATTCCAAGGATATTGGAC
>LJHD01000162.1 GCA_001983475.1 Candidatus Epulonipiscium fishelsonii
ACTATCCAGTCTATTAAAATAAACTACATAAAAACTTAGTGATATTTTGTTTATTATTCAGGATATGTTTTTATTATCAAAGATTGCATGTATAGTAAATTTCATTCTGCCATAAGTAATATAATTGGTTATGATAGTTAAATATTTTATTAAGACTAAAAAACTAGGATTAAAAATTTATTTGCTTGAGTAGAGGTGAGGTTTAAAACCTCACTCAGAACTTTACCCTAAATATTATTAATGATAAAGATAAGATGACAATTAATCTCCTTTAAAATTTTTTAATTTTTATTATAACTTTACAAGTTTTATGCAATCTATTATTATTTGGAAGTGTAATTAACCTCTGTACTATTTATATAACTGTTGATGTCTTAATATTGTACTAGCTAATTCTGTTTCGTCGCCTTCATCAAAATCAATGAATTTAATTCTATTTCTATATTCACGTTCTGATATAGGGATAATTTCTAATATTGCACCAACCACTATAAATTTTTTTCCTAATATCTCAAAACATAATTCTAGGTTATCATCTTTGTTAAAATGATCTGGCGAAATCATGCACATCCCACCAGCACTTATATCAACCAATGCCCCTTTTTTATGTTCAATAGTTTCTATTATTTTTCCTGTATTGGTCATTATTAATGTATATTCAATTTCTAAATTTATATTTAATCTGAAATCAGCTCGTCTTTGATTAAATATTTTATTATTTTTTTCAGATGCTTTTGTAATTAAATATTTTCCTGATTCCTGTTGCAGTAGTTTGCTTAACTCAGCACTTATTATTATTTTTGAAGAATCTTTTTTCCTAAAAAAAGATGAAGTTGAAGCAATAATCTTTACTTCACCTGAAAATAAACAAGAATGTGCTTTTATTTGAATTGGTATCTCTAATCCTTTTTTTAATTTTATTAATTTTCCGTTATCTACAGGGGATGTAAATTTTAAAATATAATTTTCATAGTTAACAATATTAACCTCATATGCTTTATTGTTATCATCAATTAATTCTAAGTGTACATTTTTGTCTTCCATTATTAAT
>LJHD01000163.1 GCA_001983475.1 Candidatus Epulonipiscium fishelsonii
CTAAGTAACAACACAAAGACAAGGGATTATATACAAATCAAAAACAACTAAAAACGATGACTAAGATACAAACTAAGTAACAACACAAAGACAAGGGATTATATACAAATCAAAAACAACTAAAAACGATGACTAAGATACAAACTAAGCAGCAATTCAAAAGGAATAATATACGAACCAAAGATAACTAAAAACGATGACTAAGATGCAAACTAAGTAGCAATTCAAAAGGGATACTATACAAATTAAAAATAGAGGTTAAAATTTTATGAAGAAAGTAATAGTTTATGTGGCTATGAGCCTGGACGGATATATTGCCGATAAGGGAGGAGAAGTTACATTTTTAAGAGGAGATGGAACGGACCCTGAAAATATGGGTAGCTACAGTGATTTCTATGATAACATTGGTGAAGTAATAATGGGGTATACAACGTATAATCAAATTGTAACAGAACTTGCACCAGATAGTTATCCTTATGCTGGAAAGAAAAGCTATATATTTACTACAAAAAACCTGGAAAACAAACAAGATATAATATTTACTAGCAAGAGCATAAAAGATGTAATAAATGAATTAAAGGCCAGTGGCACAGATGGTGACATTTGGATAAATGGAGGAGCATCTGTTATAAGCACTGTATTAAAGCAGGGTTTAGCAGACGAACTGATTGTATCAGTGATTCCTACTATATTAGGAGACGGAATTAAGCTATTTCAAGACATAGAAAATGAAATTAGGTTAACTCTTGTTTCTAATGAAACATTTAATGGTATTGTTGAATTAAAATATATTACTAGATAAAGATATGGGTGAAGCTGCCCATATCTTTTAATGCTTCAAAATTTATAAAAAATATAAAATGGAGAAAAATATGTTAAAGAAAGATATGTTAAATAAAGCAAACCAATATGCACAAAATAATAAATTAAATAAAAGATACAAGCCAATATATCATATTTCGCCACCAATAGGATGGATGAATGATCCAAATGGATTATGTTTTTTCAAAGGAGAATACCATGCATTTTTTCAGTATCACCCATATGAGAGCGTGTGGGGGCCAATGCACTGGGGGCATGCAAAAAGCAAAGATTTAATTAATTGGGAGTATTTACCTGTGGCACTTGCACCAGATTCAGAGTGTGACGAAGTGGGGTGTTTTTCAGGAAGTGCAATTGAGCATGATGGAAAGTTATTTTTAATATATACAGGGGTAAACAGAAACGAGAGAAACCAAGATATGCAGACGCAATGCATAGCATATTCTGAAGATGGTATTAACTTTAAAAAGATAGAACAGAATCCAGTTTTAACTGCAAAAGATTTACCAGAGAGTTGTCAAAAGTATAGTGGAGAATTTAGAGATCCAAAAGTTTTTATAATAGAAGGAACTTATTACATGGTAACGGTTGCAAAGGCAGATGATAACAAAGGACAAATCTTGATGTATAAATCAAACGATTTAACAAATTGGGAATTTGTAAATATTATCTATCAAAATGACAAGCTTGGGACAATGTTTGAATGTCCAGATATGTTTAGTCTGGATGGAAAAGATGTTATGTTAATGTCGCCAATGTTTGTACCTAGAGAAGCACATAGATTTCACAATCTGCATTCTGCGGTATATGTGGTTGGAAAGCTAGAAGATGATAGTTTTAAAGAAGAGTATCATGATGAAATAGATGGAGGCCTAGACTTTTATGCTCCACAGACTTTTTTTGATGGTGAGACAAGGATTATGATTGGGTGGTTGCAAAGTTGGGGCAGAACAATCCCTACACATGAAATGGGGCACAATTGGGCGTGCAGCCTATCTCTACCACGTGAATTAACGCTATTGGACAATAAGCTTATTCAAAGGCCTGTTGATTTTGTATGTAACTACCGTAAAACCCAAGCGAAGTATACTTATCAAGAAGTAAGTGGGTTTAAGCAGTTTGAGTATGTTAAAGGAGACGTCTGTGAAATTGGCCTGGACGTAGACGTTAAAAACACAAACTTTTTTGTAATAAACATATTAAAAACTGATAAAGAAAAAGCAAGTATTATTTTTAATAAAGAACAAGGAACACTAGCCTTTGATCGTTCTGCAATAAAAAATACTATATTGGGAGAAGAAGCTATTCCTGTAAGTTCACGCTATGTACCAATAAATCTTAAAGATAATAAGTTTAGCTTGAACTTCTTTATAGATAAATGTATAGTGGAAATTTTTGTAAATGGAGGAGAGCAGGTGTTGTCATCAACAGTTTACCCAGAGGGAGAGAAAGCAGAGATAGAGTTTTGGGCAGATGGAGTGGCAACGCTGGAATCCCTTTTGTGTTGGCAGCTTAGGATATAAAGAAAAAAGGAGCGTGTATCGCTCCTTTTTAATATTGATTAAACATAATTAAATAAGTTACTTCATTAGTAGAGCTTATAAGAGGCCCTTCCTTTAAAGATAATTGAATAAGTTGCGTCATTAGTAGAGCTTATAAGCTGTCCCTCCTTTAAAGATAATTGAATAAGTTACTGTAATTCCGTTCCTATTTGTATCTGTGTATACATTATTCTATTGCGTCCACTGATGCTACAGCAGCTGCTAACTCTGCTCTTATTCCGTCGCTAATAGTTGCCCCAATGATATCATATTTTTTGCCTTCTATTGTAGATCCTAGAGTATTTGCTTCTACTTTACCATCATTTTTCATAGTGTATGAAGTACCACCAACAGAAGCATATTTATTGTTAAGAACTGTGTTTGCTTCTCTAATTTTAGTTTCTAACATTCGTATATCAATTTGTTCCCATCTAGTAGCTAGTGGTTTTTTAGCGTTTACTAAAGCTTGTGCATTAGCAATTTCTATTTTTAATTCAGCTTTTGCAGCTGCTGTATTTTCTTTGTTTCCGTAAGTTGGATTTGTGACTGCTTCAGTAATTAACCTAGTTAAAGTATCTTTTGCATCTATAATGGCATCTTTAGAATAAGTACCAATTTTTGCTTTACTTATTGAATTTGCTTTGCTAAATGCTGCATTTATTTCGCTTAATATTGGTAAGTTACTAGGAGTTCTTTTTAAACTGCTTATTAATATATGATCCTTTGAAACATCAGCCCCTGAGCCTAATGCACTAACTTTTAATGTAGGAATAGTAGTTGCTGCACCAGCAACTGTGACTTTTAAGGCAGATATACTGGTAGCGATTGACTCTCTACTACCATGTGCAAACCACTGTGGAGCATATGTGTTACCTTCTTCATCAGTACCGCCTTCAAAGGTTAAAAGTGATTTTTTAAGTGCATTAATTGCAGTTTCTAATACTTTTACATCTGCTTTTTTATTTTGATGAGCTGCTACGGCTTTATCAAGTGCAGCATTAAATGTTCTGTTATTTACAACAGAAGACCATGCACTGTCATCTGGAACATCAGCTCCGTTAAGATAACTCATTCGATACTCTTGTATACCGCCATTAAGGCCATTGCCAAAATCTATATTAATTATAAACTCATCAGCAGTAGTTGCTGTTTGAGCAAGTAAGCCATATCCTTCTTTAATTAAGCTGAATAACGTTGTTCTAGCGGCATCCACCTCTTCTTTTGTACCTCGGCCAGATTTCTTTGCAGACTCTATCCAAGTTTTTAAATTTGTTTGTTTTAAAGTATCAATTTTAGTTTGTGCAAGTTTAACATTTAAATTAGGTTTTTGATAATCTGAGATACTTGTGTCAATGTTTCTTGTAATTGCATCAAATTGTGTGCTAGGTAACCATAGATGTTTATTTTCAACGTCAACACCATTGTTTTCATTGCTTTTTCTTATTCCTTCAATTCCGTCGTGTCCGTCTTCTCCTAAAGAATATCCTAAATTTGTTAATTCAGTTAAAGCATCAGTATCATGTTGTGCGACTGTGAAAGCTGTAGTTGTAACTTTTCCAGAAGTATCTGTATATTTATCTACACCAATAAGTCCAGTTACTGTGTTTATAACCTTTAAATACTCTACTTTTTTATTTGCAAGTGAACCTAACCCTGCCTGAGTAGTTACAGCTAAAAATTTCTCTTTTGCTAATTTCAATGTTTTTTGTGCATTATTAAATATAGATTGATTGAACCTTTTACCAACAACATCAATTGCTCCGCTTGTAGTTCCATCCAATGTGTATTTTGTAATAGTTCCTTCGGCTGTATTTATAGCAGCTTTAAATGCATCATAAGATTTATGATCTATCCAGTCGCTGTTAGTTGGAATATCTTCACCGTTAACTTCACTACGGTTTCTTGTTGCAAGGGTTGTTCTAGCGGCTACAATATCACCCCACAATGCTGCTTGGTGTGTTCCTGGACCATTAAGACCATCTAAATATTTTTCTTTCGTAAATGTTTCAGTTGCAGTTTTAAATGTTTCAAAAGCAGCTTTAAATGAATCATAAGTTAATGTTTCTCTTTTATCATAAATGCCATCCGCAACTTTTAGTGCATTATTTAATGTATTAACATCTGCTTTAGTTGCCCATTTTGTACCTGGGGCAATATCCGCTCCAAAAAGATCAGAAGTTTGTATTCTATAATTTGAACCCCAAACAAAACCGTTTTCCATGCCATATAATGCAGATTTAGTTGTACGAATAAGATTGCCAAAGTTGGTATCTAAAGCAGCAAAGTCAGTTGCAGTATATGCTTTTTGTGCAGTTACATCCAAGAATGTATCCATTTGTTTTTGAAGGTTATTTTTTGCTGTTTCTAAAGTCTTGTCTGATAGTCTTGCATTATTTAAAGCAACTTCTGCGGCCTTGATTTGGTTTTTAAATGATGTATGTTGAGTCTTAGAAACCCATAGTTCTCCGCCCCTTATTGTGTGCGTTGTTGTTGTGTTATTTGGTTTTTGTAATAATCGACCAAGGTTATCACTAATATAAACACGAGTGGTTACATAAGCAGAAGGAGTTACGCTGTCGTCGTTAGAACTTTCAATATAAGTGGCTTCATCAAATACCCAATATTTTGCTTCATTTATTTTTTTAGCTAAATCGTTTTTAGCTGCAACTAATTGTTCTGTTCCTTCTTGTGGATTAAAGTTATCTTTAGCATTGTTTAACTCCTCGTTAGCGTCTTGTACAGTAGCTTCCTTAACAGTTTCATTTTCTAATGTACCAATAGATTTATTAACTACGTTGGTAAATGCAGTTTTTTGTGAAAGTGTTACCCATTGATCGGTTTTTAAAATATCAGCACCTTCAACTTCGCTTGTTTTTGTCTCTCTTATAAGTTTAACAGCTCCAGTATCTCCATTCTCACCATAAATTGATTTGAATAAAGTGAATTTTTCACCACTTGCAGGGGTTTGTGCATCTTCAAATTCATCCATAGCAGCTTGTAAATTATCTATAGCTTCTAAAGTTAATTCTAAATTTTTGTTGTCGCTGTGTTGGTAATCTATAGCATTTATTATAGCTTCAAATAAAGCATCGCTGGCTTCGCCAGATACAACTTTAGACGAATCAGGTTTTACTTCAAATGTTTTGTAGTTTCCTTGAGTTGTGCCATCAATTTTGGTTACAGTAATGGTTGTTGTTAATAAATCAAAACCGTTGTAGTTACTTGGTGCTCCTGAAATCCATAATGTTTTTGCGGTGGTAATAAGGGTATCCAACGCAGTATTTTTCGTATCAAACGTTCTAGATGTAGACTCTTTAGTAAGGCTGTTAAAATTGGTTATAGCATCAGCTAACTCTTTTTTCATATCTACTATGTCGTCAAGCTCATGTTTAGTAAGTTGGTTTGGATCTTCTTCATCTTCTACCATGGCTTCAGCTTCCATAATTTTTTGTACAAAATCTGTATATTCTGAAGTTTCTACCCAGTCTTTGGAGGAGTCTATGTCTGATCCATCTATACTTGGTTGTACAGTAACAGTAGTATCAGCTCTAAGCTCTCCATTTGCTGCAATACTAGCACTAGTACCTACAAGAGTTCTTGCTTCTCCAATTTCATGTTTTAACCCATTAGTAGTACCTATTGCTGCATCATAGTCTTCTTGTAGTCCTTCATCTTCAATTACTCTATCGAAATCTCTTGTTGCATCTTCAAGGGCTTCAATAGCTTCTTCGATTTCTGTTAAGCTTAATGCATTAGGAGGGTTACCGTCCAGGTCAATATCATTATAAGTTTCTATTGCCTCTGTAATAGCAGTTTCGAAAGTAGCCCAAGCAGGAGTTGTTACCCAGGCTTTAGCTTCTGGCACATCTGTACCATTTATTGCACTTTGTGTTACAACATTAGTAGTACCTATCGCATAATGAGTGGTTGATAATGTTACAGCAGTGTCTGTTGTATAACCAGCTGCAGTCTCATACCCTCTTGTTTTTTGTGCTTCGGTAATGACTTCTAGGAATTCACCTTTTTCTTCTGCAATTTTTCCAAGTTCACCTTTTTTACGAGCTTTAGTAAAGTCGGTTAACGCTTGTTTTAAAGTTTTAATTGCAGCTTTTATTTTTCTTGCAGTTTGCTTATTTGTTTCAGCTATATAATCATCCTCATTAGTAAGATAGTCAATCGCTGCATCTGTGGTAAATGTAGTCTCAGTATACTCCGCAGTATCGTTATTACCATCAAGCTCTTTATAAGTGGTTATTGCGTCTGTAATAGCAGTTTCGAAATTGGCCCAATCAGCTACTTTTACCCAAGAACCAATTACATTAGAACCTTCATGTCCATCGGTGTCTTCTGTTACATATGTTACTGTTGCTGTTGTTGCGCTTAACTTTGCCTTTGCTGCCGTTGTTGATAAATATTCATTACCAAATTTATAAATAAGGCTATTATCTCTTGGGTCTGTTAAATAATATGTATTGTCTCCATCTTCATTTTCTGTTTTACCAGAAACATCTATGTTATCGGCTGTAGTGCTAACCGCTGCATCAGTTGTATGTTTTAAAGCATCAATTAACAAGTATTCCATTTGTCTTCTTTGTGCTGCAATATCTCCGTCAGCAGTAGCTGTTTTTGCATTTGAAAGAAACTCTTCATATAAACTGCCATCTTTTGGAACAGCTGCTAAGTTACTTGGTGTTGTGGTATCTCTACCAAAAAGTTTGTCGGCCATATCTTCTAATTCTTCTAGCTGTGTTTTAGTTGGTGCTTCTGTTATATTCGTTTCATTCTCTAATAGATTATTCAAAAGTCTTTTTGCATTTTCAACTTCTTCTTTTAACTTAGTATAGTGTTCTACTGCTACCCAAGATTGACCACTTGTTATATCGTCTCCGTCTAAGTAACTTAGTTTTATTGATGTACCAGTTGTTAGGTTGGGTATATTTAATCCTGATTTTGTTGTAAGAGGACTACTGGTTGTTGCTAATAAGCTTTGAGAAGAAGTTATCGCTTTATCTACCGCAGCTACTGCATCCTGATATTGAGTTGCTGAACCTGTGGTACGAACTAAGCCACGATTTAAAGCATCTTGAACAGCTGCAATGGTTTTTACAAATTTAGCCATATTAAATCGGTCAGTAGTATTTGTACCTAACTGTTTATACACATCATCACCATGAAGAAGTCCTGGTGTAGTTACATCAGTATTACCATCATTGGCCTTATTTAATGTAGTATCTAAGTTTGCATAGTTACTACTTAATTTACTCAATGCCAATTGTGCTTGACTAATAGCAGTAAGCAATGCTTTGGCTTTAGTATCATAGGTGCTTTTATGTTCTGGAGTTGCCCAATAATATACCTGGGAAGTTGAATGTTCTCCCTTTACATCTGTACCGTAGATAGCTGATGCAGTTGTACCTTCTATAAGATTGATTGCGTCTAAAATAGCATCTTCAAGTTGTTTAAAGTTATACTCCGTATAGCCACCAGTAGTTCCTGTGTCGTCAAAACTAGTTATATCTTCATGCCTTACTGAAACAGCTGTAGGTGTTGCAGGTGTTGCCGCAAATGTTGACATTGGGCTTGCTGCTGAAATTGTTGCTACCATTAATGCTAATCTTTTTCTAAACTTATTAATTGCCATATGTATGTCCTCCTGTTGTGTATATTACTTTTATGTATATTGTCTTTAATTTCTATGTGATTACATTTCATTTATTGACAGCAAAGTAAATCTACTTTAACTTTTTTTATTATTAAATGTTGCTTTGGCTTACTATGTTGTTACATTTCATTTATCGACAGCAAAGTAAATTAACTTTTAGTTTTTTGTATTACCAAATTTTACCTTAGCTTGCGATGTTGCTGTATTTAGGTAGAGTAAACCTACTTTACCCAAATACTATTGTGCTGCTATATTTCATTTATCGACAGTAAAGTAAATCTACTTTAACTTTTTTTATTACCAAATTTTGTATAAAAAATTAAGTCTCAAAATACATTGACATGCGCACGAGTAAATGATACTATAAAATTATATTTAAGTATTTATTTCAGTTTTGAAAATATTTTTCGTTTTTTGTAAACAAGGAGGCATGTAATAATATGAAGAAATTAGCAAGTGTATTTTTAATGTTATCTATGGTGTTGGCTGTTGGATGTGGCAGTGAGGAAGCTACTGCTCCAGAAGTTGTTGTAGAAGAAACTGTTGTAGAAGATGAAGTTGCTACAGGAGAAGTTGCTCCAGAAGATGCTGGTGAAGATGAAGCTGTTGCAGAAGTTGCTCCAGAAGATGCTGGTGAAGATGAAGCTGTTGCAGAAGTTGCTTCAGAAGAGACTACTCCAGAAGAAGCTGTTGCAGAAGTTGCTCCAGAGGAAGCTACTCCAGAAGAAGCTGTTGCAGAAGATGCTCCAGAAGAGGCTACTCCAGAAGAAGCTATTAAAACTACATATGTTAAACAAGTGAAAGGTTTTGGGGGAGAATTAGAAGTTGAAACTGAAATTGTAGATGGAAAAATTGTTTCAGTAACTGTATTAAACCATTCCGAAACTGCTGGAATTGGAGAACCTGCCACAACAGAAATGCCAGCACGTATTGTTGAAAAACAAAGTTATATGGTAGATGGCGTTACAGGTGCAACTTCTACTAGCAATGCTATTAAGGAAGCTGTACGCCTTTCATTGGAAGAATCAGGGGCAGATTTATCTAAATATGAAGTTGCTCCAGAAGAAGTTGTTCTTACACAGGCGGAAACAGAAACAACAGACGTTGTAATTGTAGGAGCAGGAATGTCTGGATTAATGGCAGCTTATGAAATCTATGAAACTGATCCAGATGTAAATTTTATTGTGGTTGAAAAGCTAGACAAAATAGGTGGCTCTATATATGGAACTAGTGGAGTAATGTACGCTGGTGATTCTTTTGCTCATGAAGCTACTGGAACTGAACCTTCAACTTCACAAGACATTTTAGAGTGGTTTGAAGAAGCTACTGGGGAAGATTTAAATGATGATGTTATACATACTGTATTTTCACAAAGTCGAAGTGAAGAAACTGTAGATATGTTGGCTGAATACGGTGCACCGTTTTTAGATACCCTAGAGTTAACGACTCCATACAATGAAAAGTTGCACTATGTTTCAATAGATGGCAAAGGAACAGGAATGCAAGCTTTCCTAGAAAAACTAGTGGAAGAAAATCCTATTGACATTAGGCTTAATACAAAGGCAACTGCTTTATTAACTGATGAAAATGCCGTGACAGGTATTGTAGTGGAAGACGAAACATCTTCTTATGAAATTCAAGCAGACGTTGTAATATTAGCTACTGGTGGATTTGGAAGTAACCCTGAAATGATGGAACTATATGCTCCAGAATATGCTGATGGATTTATATTTACAAATCCTGGTGCTACTGGTGATGGTTTTATTTTAACAGAAGACTTAAATGTTAATAAAGTAGGGTATGGAACAATGGGACCTATAGCTGCTTCTGATAAAAAAGGATTAATCCCAACATCTTTTATGATAAATGCAAATGGGCAAAGGTTTGTAAACGAAAAAACTACCGGGCCTTTCTCTCAAAGAGCAGTGGCAGAACAACCTGATCAAATTGCTTTTGTTATTGCAGATAGTTCCGCTGAAGATTTAACTCCTTATGAAAGTGCTGTGGAAAAAGGGACTGCTCAAAAATATGATTCTATAGAAGAACTAGCAAAAGGTATTAATGTAGATGTTGAAAACTTAACTAAAGAAATAGAAGCTTATAACTTAGCTGTTGAAAATAATCAATCTCCAGGGTTTGATTTACCAGTGGAAAAAGCGACTCCTATTTTGAAAGCACCTTTCTATGCTCAAGATGTGACTATACGTGTAAATGGTACATTTACAAGCTTGGAAATCAACGGAGATTTACAAGTGGTGAATGCTGATGGAGAAGTAATAGACGGGTTAGTTGCAGCTGGAGAGTTAACTGTAGGAAATGTTTATACAAAAAGAACTCCAGGTGGTGGATTTGGTATATCTTATGCAGGTAATTCTGGCCGTGCAGCAGCTCAAACTGCTTTAGAGATGATTAAAGAATAATTAGATAATGGTGGGGTGAACAATGTTCGCCCCATTTTTTAATTAAGGGCACTTGTTAGTACTTTAAAAATTTCTACGTTTGACATATTACTAGAGATAGTGTAGGTTCCTTTTTTTATTTTACTTTCATAACCATAAATAATTCCTTGACTTACAAATAAAGTTTTAGAAGCAATTATTTTTTGATCATACAATTCCTGTGCTATATCTATTAAATCAAATCCTTTTTCAATTTCAATTTCAACATCCCTTGAAAAGACCTTTTCTCTATTGCTAGATTCGTAAATCATATAAAAACCTTTGTCATAACCACGTTGTAAACTTATTACAGAACCCCCAATGGTAAATAAAGTAATTATTCCGCTTAATGTTAAGCTTATTATCTGTCTATTCATATTTTCACTCCCTTAAAAAATACTGATCAAGTTATTTCTATCAAGGTAATCCCCATACCCCGTAAAAACTTATCCCTATAAAACAAATTTTTTAACCGCTCAAAAATATTAGTACTATCATTTATATAGTGGTTTGATTAATAGCTTAAAAATATTAGTACTATCATTTATATAGTGGTTTGAATTAATAGCTTAAAAATATTAGTACTATCATTTATATAGTGGTTTGAATTAATAGCTCAAAAATATTAGTACTATCATTTATATAGTAGTCTGAATTAATAGCTTAAAAATATTGGTACTATCATTTATATAGTGGGATTATTGAACCTGTTTGCCAACGGTCTCCCGCTAGGGGGGACACGTAAGTTAAATATATCATTATACATTTAATTAGTCAACGTCTGTAAAATTTATTGTAAAGTTTGTTGTACATTATTTGTAAAATATATAGTTTTTTGGTATAATAAAGATAGGGTACCAGTCTATAAGATTTATAAGGAGGGATTTAATTGAACAAAAGACTTAAAAATATGATGATGAGTTTTGCAGTTAGTTGTTGTTTATATTCTCCTTTAGCAGCAATGCCACAGGCCGAAATAAATACAGAAACACCTATAACTATGTATATAGACGGAAAACAAATATCAACTCCTCTTATGTCTCCAATTATACTTGAAGGAACAACCCTAGTGCCAATTAGAGAGGTGTTTGAACCACTAGGGGCTTCTGTTGAATGGTATGCTGAAGGAAATCAAACAATTATTACATACAAAGATAAATACATTGAATTGCAACCAAATGCTGAACAGATACAAATTAATGGGGAAATGTTTCAGCTTCCAATAGCTACAAAAATTATGAACGGTAAAGTGTTAGTGCCCATTAGATTTATTAGTGAACAAATGGGATTTCAAGTGGAATGGGACGAAAATTTAAGAAGTATTAACCTTATGACAAATCAAACACAAGAAATAGATATAGATAACCAAGCGATTGCGGAAGCAACACCTATAGAAGTAGCTACAGATAACCAAGCGATTGAAGAAGCAGCAATTATAGAAGTAGCTACAGATAACCAAGCGATTGAAGAAGCAGCAATTATAGAAGCACTACCTGACCAAGAACTTACAGAGGTAGCAATTGCAGAAGAGCCTCCTATATCTTTATACGTAGACGGAAACCAAATACCGACTCCGTTGATGCCTCCAATTATATATGAAGGAACAACTCTAGTGCCAATTAGAGAAGTATTTGAGCCCTTAGGTGCAACCGTTGAATGGAGAGCTACAGATAACAGAACTATTATTACATATTATGATACATCAATTATCTTACAACCTAATAGTCGTTACATACAAGTTAATGGAAAAACAGTTCCACTGCCAACATCCACAAAGGTTATAAATAATAAAGTAATGGTTCCTATTAGATTTATTAGTGAACAAATGGGGTTTGAAGTGGAATGGGACGGAAATTTAAGAAGCATTGAGTTGGCTTCAAACTCAGCTGCCCAAAACAAGGTTCAAACATTTATGTCTTCAAATAACAAAGTTAATAAAAAATCTGAATATGATGTAGATGTTGATAAAAATAATATAATAAATATAGCAGACATAATAGAAAAACCTATAGAAGTAAATCCTAAACCAAACTTTATCTTTGATTCAACAATAGAACACCCTCTAGCTTATGATATGGTTCATTCTAATATTATACTAGACAATGTAGTTGGGTTAGATATAAACAAAGTTAGTATTGAAGACAAATATAGAGAACGTAAACTAATTATAGATTTAGGAGCAAAGTTGCCGTATGAAAACGAAACACTTCTAGTGGAGGATGGTTTAATTAATGCTATAACTATTGTTACAGGAAATACTACAAAAGTAATCGTTGATCAAGCTATTATTAACACTTGTCAAATAAGACAAAATACATCTAAATTTATCATTGATATCATGAGACCTCAAGAAAAATATGATGAAATAGTTGTTATAGATATTGGTCACGGTGGGGAAGACCCTGGTGCAGTAAACGAAAATGTGGAGGAAAAAGATTTAAATACTGTTCAAGCAATGGAAGTAAAAGATTTATTGGAACAAAATACAGATATAAAAGTATATATGACTAGGGAAACTGATGAAACGCTTACTTTAGACTATAGAACTTCCTTGTCAAATGAAATAGATGCAGATTTATTTGTTAGTTTCCATAATAATTCGGCTTCATCAGATGCTAAAGGTACAGAAGTTTACTATAAATCAGATGACAGTTCAGAGATGGCTGCAGAAATTATTTTAAATAATGTTATTAATTATACAGGAATGTTTAATAGAGGAGCCAAATTGGGGGATACTTATTATGTGTTAAGAAATAGCGACATGCCAGCTATATTATTGGAAGGAGGTTTTATAAGCAGTTCTTATGATTTACCAGTTATTGATACTCCTTGGTTTACTGAAGAGTATGGTAAAGCAGTCTATGATGGCATTGTAGAATATTTTAATACCTATAATTAATAATAAAAGGTGAAAAAAATGGATATAATTTTAGCAAGTAAAAACAAAGGAAAAGTTAACGAAATAAAAAAAATATTAGGTAACCCTGAGCTTCATATTATAACAATGCAAGAGATAGGCATTGATATTGATATTGAAGAAACAGGTTCTACCTTTGAAGAAAATGCTATTATTAAAGCAGAGTCATTAAAAAAGTTTATTCTTAAAAATAAACCAGATATCAATTCATTTATTATTTTAGCGGATGATTCAGGTTTGGAAATTGATGCACTAAATAAAATGCCTGGGATATATTCCGCTAGATACTTGGGAGAAGACACTCCTTATGATGAAAAAAATGAACAGATATTAAATAAAATTAAAGATGAAAAAAATAGAGCAGCTCGCTTTGTTTGTGCTGTTGCTCTTGCTCAAGATAATGAAGAAACAACTGTAGTAAAAGGCATAGTAGAAGGGCACATTGGTGATGTGGCTGAGGGCAGCAATGGATTTGGGTATGACCCAATATTTTATGTGGGAGATAAAGCTTTTGCACAACTTGATCCAGAGGAAAAAAATAAAATTAGTCATAGAAGCATTGCCTTGAATAAAATTAAACAAGAAATAGAAATTTGTAATGCAATAGAGAATTTATAGTTTTTAGAATTTAATACCTAGGGGGGCACACAGTGCTCCTCTTTATAATGTTTATTAACAATATTTACCAAGTTATTATGGTATATTTATAGATTAGATAACTTATAATAACCCTTATAAATTAGATTATTATAAGGAGTGGTATAAATATGAATAAAAAAGGAATATGGACTTCTATTTTAGCATTTTTTGGAACTTTTATATTAGGATTTGGAGTTTATGCGTATGCAATGACTTACTACAGACCCGTAAACAATGTAACAATAAACTATGGGTACAGATATGTTTTAGATGGCATAAGGATATTAAACGGAAATCCTGCGCTTAAATACCAAGGAGTAGTATATGCACCTTTAGACAATATATTACAAGCACTAGGGTATAATACAGCTGTACAAGATGATGGAGTATCGATTACAACAAGGAACATAACAGGCCCAACATATTATCCACCTTATCCACCTGCAAATATGTTGCCACCAGTTTCAAATCCTGTGGGGCCAGTTTCAACCAATCAATCAATTCCAAGAGCGTTTATTTCTTCAATCGATTTTGCATCAGATAGTCTAGTTGTATATCCTGAAGGACAACCAAATAACCAGTTAAGATTAAATCTAACTCCTAAAACTACTATAAAATTTAGTGATGGTTTAAGAGCAAACTTTTCTGATTTAAATTTAGATATGCCTTTAAAAATTAACTATTCTATAGATACAACAAAATCAAATCTACCTCAAGCTTATGCAAATACTATTACAATAATACAAGCTTATGTTACACCAATTCCTGAACCTAGATAATTATAAAATCCTAGCTAAATTATTTAGCTGGGATTTTTAATACAACTGTAGGCAGCAACAGATTTACTCAAGTTGTTTCTGGAGCCATGATTTATAAAAAAAGTACACAACTTTTACAGCGGAGTGTTACCCCAAACTTACTTTGTTTAATCTACTGAAAATGAACTATTCAACCCTTACCTTGAATATATACTCCAAATATTGTATACTAAATTGCATAAAATCACTGTCTTTTATCTTAAATCAGTAGGCTTGAAAATTAAAACCCCATTTGGAGTTTTAAACTGTTAAGTGAAAAAATGTTTTAAGAATATAGGGATAAATTTTTATGTGGTTGGAACATCTAAAATATAAAGTGCTTTTGATAGAAATTAACTTAACAAGATCTCGGAAATAGTAAGGAAGAATAATATGGAACAAATAAAAACAGATGCAAAATTTAAAAATACTAAGGACCTATATGGGCTCGTTGATAAAAACTTAAGTTATTCTTTGCTTAAAGTAATTCACAACATTTTTTTTGATATAACTGGGCTGGACTCAACTTATAGGATAATGGCGGGAAAACCCACTGATGTGGAATGAAAGTCCCCTCAATCTAGTAAGCGTATTGGGAAACTAGTACGTAGACAACGGCTTGACCGTTGCAATATACCACTTGAATTGCTTGGAACCCCTAAAGCTAGTCAAACTACAACGTAAGTATGAAATATAACTAAACGTGAAAACAATATTACTTCTTTAAAAGGATAAATATTTTGGTTGCGAAAGCAGAAAAAATTGATTAGATGGTATATGGTTAAATCCTAAGTACTATAATAAGGAAAAAAGACTTTTAGCCTTTTGTTCTTATTGTGAATAATGGGCAATGAGCAGGTAATCTCTAAACAGGAGAAACTTCAACGACTAGACCTCTTGAGGGTCGTACACCATAAGCGATTGATGGTGGAAGTGGGTGGCTCTTAACACGTAATGGTGAAGAAGAAGATATAGTCTGTGCTT
>LJHD01000164.1 GCA_001983475.1 Candidatus Epulonipiscium fishelsonii
AGTTACTATAAATGAAACTCCTGGTATTGGCTTGAAAGCTGCTGATGAAGAGTTTACTTCTAAATTTGAAAACTTACCTGTACAAACATTTAGTGTAACCAAAGATGGCTCAGCAACTGAAAGTGAAATTGATGTTATTAGTGGTGCAACACAAACCACCGAAGCTGTTGTCAATGGAGTTAATGCAACTTTAGAATATTGGGCAGCTTTAAAAGATGGTGTTACAGAAGGTGAGTTTAAACCTCTTGCTGAAGCAGAACCTGCTACAGACGCATCTGAAGTGTATAAAGTATTATTCGCTGATGCAGACAATTTTTCAGCCTATGATAAGTCTGATAAAGCAGAAGAAATATTAGATAGTGCTGGGTTTACTAAAAATTCAATAACAGAACTAATCTCGGCTAAAAACGGAGATGAAGAACTAGGTCATATAATAAATGTTACAGCTCATGATGGTTTTGCTGGTGATATTGAATTTGTTGTTGGTATCACTAATGATGGAATTATCACTGGTATTGAAATGGTTACTATCAACGAAACTCCTGGTATTGGCTTGAGAGCTGCTGACGAAGAATTTACTTCTAAATTTGTAAACCTGCCTGTGCAATCTTTCACCGTAACCAAAGACGGATCAACAACTGAAAGTGAAATTGATGTTATTAGTGGTGCAACACAAACCACCGAAGCTGTTGTCAACGGAGTTAATGCTGTTATAGAGTATTGGAACACTACTATAAAGGATAGTACTAATACTGTGGAGTCTATAGAAATTACTGATAGTGCTCATAAGCCTGTAGATAGTACTGATACTATGGAGCCTGTAGAAACTACTGACAGTACTGATACTATGGAGCCTGTAGAAACTACTGATAGTACTGATACTATGGAGCCTGTAGAAACTACTGACAGTACTAATGCTTTAGAAACTACTGACAGTACTAATGCTTTAGAAACTACTGATAGTACTAATGCTTTAGAAACTACTGACAGTGATATACCACCAGAATTTAAAGCATTATTTGCTGATGCAGATATTTTCTTAGAAGATGAAAGCTTTAATGTTGATGACGCAAAAAAAGTATTAGATATTGCTGGCTTTAGTAAAGATACTATTGTTGAAGTACTGTCTGCTACAGATGGAGATATTTCACTAGGTAAAATTCTAAGAGTTAAAGCTCAGGATGGTTTTGTTGATGATATTGAATTTGTTATTGGTATCACTAATGACGGAATTATCACTGGTGTTGAAATGGTTACTATAAATGAAACTCCTGGTATTGGCTTAAAAGCTGCTGATAAAGAGTTTACTTCTAAGTTTGTAAACCTACCTGTACAATTTTTTACTGTAACCAAAGATGGCTCAACAACTGAAAGTGAAATTGATGTTATTAGTGGTGCAACACAAACCACCGAAGCTGTTGTCAACGGAGTTAATGCTGTTATAGAATATTGGAACACAACAAATGATAGTACTAATACTGTGGAGTCTATAGAAATTATTGATGGTACTGATACTATAGATGTTACTATACCACCAGAACTTAAAGCATTATTTGCTGATGCAAATATTTTTTTAGAAGATGGAATCTTTAATATTGATGATGCAAAAAAAGTATTAGATGACGCTGGATTTAGTGAAGATACTATCGTTGAAGTACTGTCTGCTACAGATGGAGATATTTCACTAGGGAAAACTCTAAGAGTTAAAGCTCAGGATGGTTTTGTTGATGATATTGAATTTGTTGTTGGTATCACTAATGACGGAATTATCACTGGTATTGAAATGGTTACTATAAATGAAACTCCTGGTATTGGCTTAAAAGCTGCTGATAAAGAGTTTACTTCTAAGTTTGTAAATCTACCTGTGCAATTTTTCACTGTAACCAAAGATGGCTCAACAACTGAAAGTGAAATTGATGTTATTAGTGGTGCAACACAAACCACCGAAGCTGTTGTAAACGGAGTTAACGCAGCTATACAATATTGGTCAACCTTAACAGGAGGTACTATAAATGAATAGTTACGCAGAAAGACTATATAATGGTATTATAAAAGAAAATCCTACATTTGTATTAATGTTAGGACTTTGCCCGACCCTTGCAGTTACAACATCTGCAATTAATGGTCTTGGCATGGGGCTTACAACAACAATGGTTCTTGCTTTATCAAATATGATTATATCAATGCTTAGAAAAATCATACCTGATAGTGTACGTGTACCAGCATTCATTGTAATTGTAGCTTCATTTGTAACAATCGCACAATTTCTACTAGAGGGATTTTTGCCTAGCTTATATTCTGCACTTGGAGTTTTTATTCCTCTTATAGTAGTAAACTGTATTATTTTAGGTAGAGCAGAAAGTTATGCTTCAAAAAACGGAGTAATTCTTTCTTTATTAGACGGACTTGGAATGGGCCTTGGATTTACAATAGGTCTTACTTCTATTGGTATTGTGAGAGAGCTTCTTGGATCTGGAACAATATTTGCTATAAGAGTTATGCCAGAATGCTTTGAACCTGTTGGAATATTTATTTTAGCACCAGGAGCGTTCTTTGTCTTAGCATGTTTAATAGCAATCCAAAATAAAGTGAACAACAAAAATCTAAATAAGCCAGCTACAGCAGGTAAAGACTGTGCCAAAGGTTGTGGCGCATGCCAAGGATGTGGAAATGGAAAAATATTTCCAACTAGCAATGAAAAATAAGGGGGATAAGTGCATATGGAAAATTTGTTATTAGTCACAATAGGTGCAGCTTTAGTAAACAACGTTGTGCTTAGCCAATTTTTAGGACTCTGTCCTTTTATAGGTGTATCAAGCAAAATTAAAACGGCAGCTGGAATGGGCGGGGCAGTTATATTTGTAATAGCTCTTTCATCCGCTGTAACAGGGGCTCTTTACCAATTTATTTTAGTCCCAACAGGTCTTGAATATTTGCAAACACTAGTGTTTATTTTAGTTATTGCATGTCTAGTTCAATTTGTAGAGATGTTCTTGAAAAAGATGATGCCTCCTTTATACAATTCACTAGGGGTATTTTTACCACTTATTACTACAAA
Organism: Candidatus Epulonipiscium fishelsonii; assembly: GCA_001983475.1. Classification (GTDB taxonomy): domain Bacteria; phylum Bacillota; class Clostridia; order Lachnospirales; family Cellulosilyticaceae; genus Epulopiscium_A. The sequence continues at coordinate 3,059 of LJHD01000164.1, forward strand.
CTGTGCTGTACTAGGGGTTTCAATTAACAACGTAACAAAAGGGTATGATATATTAACAGGGGTAATAAACGGAACATTTACAGCTGTCGGATTTACAATTTCTATTGTAATTATGGCGGGCATTAGAGAAAAAATGGAGCATAATAATATACCTGAAGCCTGGAAAGGTAAACCTATTGTTCTTATTACAGCTGGACTTATGGCTATGGCATTTTATGGATTTTCAGGATTAATATAGGAGGGGACCTCATGAGTATGACAGGAATTTTAATGGCCGCTGTAGTCATTGGTGGCACTGGGTTGTTCATTGGAATTTTCCTTGGTGTTGCTGGAAAAATATTTGCTATAGAAGTTGACCCAAGAGAAGAAGCTATTATAGGAGCATTACCAGGAAACAATTGCGGGGGTTGTGGCTATCCTGGATGTGGTGGCCTTGCAGCTGCTATTATAAATGGAGAAGCAGAGCCAAATGGATGTCCAGTTGGTGGAAGTGATACTGCAGCTCAAATTGCCTCAATTATGGGTAAAGACGCTAGTGCAACTACACGTATGAGCGCATTTGTAAAATGTGAAGGAACATGCGAGAAAGCAAAAGAAGATTATAATTATTATGGTGTTGCAGATTGTACAATGATGAACCTTACACAAAACAACGGGTCTAAATCATGCAACTATGGTTGTTTTGGTTTGGGCACATGTATGAAGGCATGCCCTTTCAATGCTATTCAAATTGTTGATGGAATTGCAAAAGTTATTAAAGACAATTGCAAAGCATGTAGCAAGTGTGTTGCTGCCTGCCCAAAACATTTAATAGAGCTAGTGCCTTTTGAACAAACAAAACTTGTTTGTTGTAATTCTCAAGATAAAGGAAAAGATGTAATGAATGCCTGTGCTGTTGGTTGTATTGGATGCAAAATGTGTACGAAAGTTTGTACAACGAATTCTATCACTGTAGAAAATAACGTTGCACATATAAATTACAATAGTTGTACCAAATGTGGAGCATGTGCTGAAAAATGTCCTAGAAAATGTATTAGTGCATAGGCATATAAAAAAGGAGCAAAATATGCTCCTTTTTTTGTAAATACATTATTTTTTCTCTCTAATCTTCTTGATAATTTTCTTGGTAATTATAAATATTAAAATAAATATAACTATAACTGGCATATAATAAATTATTGCAACAACTGAGTTTTGAACATTTTCCACAAAACTATCTATCATTTGTGAAAAAGCATCTGATATTTTCTCAATAAAAGTTATTGGCACAGGTAATTGCTCTTCATATTTATAAACTTCATCAATATAAATTCTAACTGTAGAAAAATCAACTAAGCTATCATACTCATTTAGTGTCCCTTGGAATGACTCTAGTTCGTATATCACATCTGCTAATTCTTTTTCAATTTCAAAAATTTCTGTAAGAGTACCAGATTTTTCAAGTAATTCGGTAAGTCTTTCTTGCTGAATTGTTAATGTTTCTATTCTAAGTTCAGTGTCCACATATTGGTCTGTAATATCTTCAGTTTCAATAGATTTGTAAACTACCATCCCATAGCTTTCTGCACTATTTATAAATTCTGTAAACATACTCTCAGGAATTCTAGCACTTATTGTAGCATATCGTGCTTCATCATAATTACTATTATAAAGTACTTCCTGCCCATTACCGTTAACTTCATATAATTCTACAAAGCCACCTAATCTTTCCACTTCCTCAAATATGTAATCTATAGATTTATCAAATTCTAATGTCTCAATTCTTACTCTTCCATTTTTTATTATCTTTCTATTCGGAAATTGCATATCTGGTATAGCACCATTAGATCCACTACTTTTTTTCATAGATCCGCCACTTGACATAACTGATTCCACCATGGTGTCCATAGCCATGCTAGGTGCTGCCTCTGCTTCCATATACATCATATTTTCTTCAGGCGTAGAACTACAACCTATTAATAAAACACAGGTCATTATTATTATAAATATCTGTTTTAACATAAATATCCTCCTTTGATTGAATTTGCCTTCCTTGTGAAATATTTTAACATGCAATAATTAATTATGCAAGCACAAATTATTTAGTATTACCAAAAATTATACCACTTTATTAACAAATGTTCTTTATGTCTTCTGATTATATTTTAAGCTGAGAACAGTAGCGTTATGTACCATATAATAAATTCCTTTAAGCCACAGCTTAAGATAAGAGTATTAAAATGTATTTTCTAAAATGCCTTTACTTATTTTACATTTCTTAATAACTGTTGCTAACACTTTAGATTCTAATATTTTTTATTTAATACTTAATTTAAAATTTAAAATTTTTTGTTTAAATAACTAGAATATAAATCTAAATCATGCTAATCTTATATATGAGGTGAATAAAAATGGCTACATTAAACGATGTAAAGCAACAAAATAAACAAGCTATTATCAAGCTACTCTTTTTAGAAAAGATACTCTCCAAAAAAAGGTTAGCCTTATCACTAGGGTTATCTTTTGCTTCTTTAACAAATCTTTGTAAAGAACTTTTTGATGAAGGACTTATTATTGAAAAAGAAGCCATTATTTCTTCAAAGGCTGGACGCAGAGAAATTGCTTTAGAAATTAATAAGAATCTGAAAAAAATAATAGGGATAACAATTAATAAAAAAACAACTACCATTTTAGTTTCTGATTTATCTTTTAACATCTTAAATAGTGTCACCATAGAAACACAATCATCAGATCAATTCTATCTCGATAATATAATTAATGCAATCAATAAAATAAGTCAAAAATTTTCGCTGTCTAATTTAAACATCCTTGGAATTAGCATATGTATAGAAGGAATTACAGAGGGAATTTATAATAATAAAATTTGGACACCACCACTAAATATTGTCGAATATTTAACTCAAAAATTAAATTTAATTGTGGTTATGGATAATGATATCCGCTGCAATGCTATGTTTGAATATATTTATAACCAAGAGCCAAACTTTATCTTTATAAAATATCTGGAAACTGGAATAAACGGAGCTGTTATATTAGATGGGATGATTTTGCATAATCAAAATAGTACCATTGTGGATATAGGCCACACTATTGTAAATACTGCAGAAGAATATTGTGATATATGTAAAAGAAAAGGTTGTCTTGAAAAAGCGATTTCTTTTGCAACTATTTTATCTTTCGCAAAAGAACATTTTCAATATGACCATATACTTGTGAATTTATGTGAGAATAATCCTGATAACATTACCATAACGAAAATTGTAGAGGCTGTGGAACTTGGCTCAATCATTTTTAATAAATTATTTAAAAAAATAGCTTCTTACTTTGCAATATCTTTAATCAATACAATAACTATCATTAATATAAAAAAAGTTATACTTTTAGGGACTTTATTTAATTCAAATAGATTTTGCACTTATTTAAAATCTAACTTACTTGAATATGAACTTTACGACATATGGCAAAACATAGAGATAAGAACTCAAGATAATAATGTTCTTGCTCCAATTGCACTAGGTATTAACAAATTTGTTTTTGAACACTATAACATAAAAAATCTACTTCTTAATGACTAAAGTTTTATGTATAGCAATAATATTTTGTGTATAACTATGCCAAGTATTTTTTAGAAAGAAATACATTCTATTGCTAGTAATCAATATACAATCTGTGAACTTGCAATTAGCCTCCCGTTAATAAGAACTTAAACATTAACTTATTAATGGGAAAATAATAGTAAAATACATACCAAACAATTTAACAGCCTTATACAAGTTATACTATATTTGTGTACGCAGGTTATCAGAAAATCAATCTAAATATTCCTTAACATTATATCCATCTTTAAATGGTATAAATTTATATAGCCGTGGATGAATAGCTTTTTGTGGGCATTTATAAATACATCCCAAGCACATACTACATTTAAATTTAAATTTTGGAATTTCTTCGCTTGACGGAACAATATTTTTCATCGGACAATTTTTCCAACAAATTCCACATGATACACAGTTTTTATTAACTTTTAAATCTATGCCAAACAAAGGAGCCAAATATGTTTCCATAGTTCCAACACCTAGAAGTAATCTAGATTTAATAGGAATATTTATTTTATCCGCCTTATTGCTAAGTATATCACTAGCGATTTGAGTTATGGCTAATTGTGCAGTCTCTACAACTTCTTTTCCTTGTTGTTCAGACATTTTGTGAATTAGATTAACAGGCATAGCTACAACTCGATTTAACTTAATAGGAATATTTTTTTTATTTGCAACATCCACTAGTGGTTTGGTTGCTGCTTTATTAATCCAATAGTCGTTGCACCCTACAGCAATAAAGCTAATATTTTTTATATTATTAATATGTTTTGCAAATCTTATTATTCTATTTGATACACGAAAAGCATTTATAGAGCCCATTAATATCATATGGTCACATTCTAAATCCATATCTCTAGTTATTTTTAATAAATTAATTATTTCTACTTCTGCTAATTGATTGCTTAATTCACCTTTTAAGTATTTAGCAAGATATTCTGTGTTTCCACTAGCAGTTAAATATATTATTTTTATCATAGTCTTCTCCTTTTTACTTTCTTAAATTTATTTTATCGTACTTATTTATAAAGGATAGTACTCTACTTTTTATGCTAAAAACAAAGGTATTAAATTTAACTTACCAACTGATCCGTAAAGCCCCTAGCTTTTAGCTATGGGGATATAAAGTTATTAATTTTTCTAAAATACCTTGGTTAAACTAGTTTAGTAGTCCAATCTTCCACATTCCAAACATCTGTAATAAATTGTTCATAAAACATAGGTTCATGAGAAACTAAAACTATAGTGCCTTTAAATTCCTTTAATGCTCTACATAGTTCATCTTTTGCCATGACATCAAGATGATTAGTAGGTTCATCAAGTACTAATAAGTTTAATTCACGATGTAAAATTTTACACAATCTAACTTTAGCATTTTCTCCACCAGAAAGAACCTTCATAAGGCTAGTAATATGCTCTGTAGTTAACCCACATTTAGCAAGCTCAGAACGAACTTCATGATTTGTCATTGATGGATACGTCTTCCACATCTCATCAAGAGCAGTATTATTTGTATTGTCTATATATTCCTGCTCAAAGTAACCATAATCTATATTTTCACCATGTTCCACTTTGCCACTAATTGGAGGAATAATTCCAAGCATTGTTTTTAATAAAGTAGATTTTCCTAGTCCATTTACTCCACAAATAGCAATTTTCTTTCCTTTTTCCACTTTAAAATTTAATGGTCTAGTTAATGGCTCATCATAACCAATAACTAAATCTTTTGCTTCAATTAAAAAACGACTTGGAGATTTTGAATACTTAAAATTAAATATAGGCTTAATTTTTTCTTTTGGTCTCTCTAGTATATCCATCTTGTCAAGTTGTTTCATGCGGCTCTTTGCCATGCCTGTTGTTGCGACACGAGCTTTATTTCTTGCAATAAAATCCTCTAGCTTATCAATTTCTTTTTGTTGACGATCATATGCTTTCTTTTCTTGTACTTTTTTCTGTTCATATAATTGCAAGAAATTATCATAGTTTCCAACGTATCGTGTAAGCTCACAGTTTTCAACATGATAGATAATGTTACATACAGCATTAACAAAAGGAATATCATGAGAAACTAAGATAAAAGCATTTTCATAATCTTGTAAATACCGCTTAAGCCACTCAATATGGTTTTCATCAAGATAATTTGTTGGTTCATCCAATATAAGTATAGTAGGATTTTGTAAAAGTAACTTTGTAAGTAGAACTTTGGTTCTCTGTCCACCACTAAGCTCATTCACTAGCTTATCTAAACCAATATCACTAAGCCCCAATCCTTGTGCAACTTCCTCTATTTTACTATCTAGCATGTAAAATCCACTATTATCTAAAATGTTTTGTATTTCAGCTGCTTCTTCCATAAGCTTGTTAACTTCACTTTCAGATGCTTCTCCCATCTTGTCATACATTCCCAACATCTCTTTTTCCATTTCAAAAAGCCCATCAAATGCCAGCCTCAAATTATCCCTTATAGTTGTACCTGCTTTTAACACTGAATGCTGATCAAGATACCCAACAACAACTCTATTTGACCACTCCACATTTCCTTCGTCTGGCACAAGCGAACCTGTAATAATATTTAAAAAAGTAGATTTCCCTTCACCATTTGCTCCAATCAAAGCCACATGCTCTCCTTTTAATAAACGAAATGATACGTTTTCTAAAATTGCACGTGAGCCAAACCCGTGGGTTACATTTTTTACATTTAAAACACTCATATTAAAAACTCCCTTAAAAAATATTTTATCTCAATATTGTATAATATCGTTAAATGATAGGTCAAGGACAAACTCCTCTAATCTTATTGAACGTTAATAAGATTTTAGCAACGAATAAAAACATAAAATGTGTAGAAACTAAAAAGATAGTTTTCATTAGATATAGGCAATTACCACAAATCTAATAAATTAGATAGTTTAATTGTAATTTACATCATTAAAATTTGTGAGGTGCACAATGATAAGTATTGCTAACTTGAGAAAGGTGTATGAAGATAATGGATACGAAGCACTAAAAAGCATTGATTTAAATATAAAAGAAGGAGATTTGGTATGTTTGTTGGGTCCATCTGGTTGTGGAAAAACTACAATATTAAATTTACTTGCTGGATTGTTGGATCCAACTAGTGGGGACATAAAATTTGATAATGTATCAGTAGTTAATAAACATCCTAAAGATAGAAACATAGGTTTAGTGTTTCAAAACTATGCACTGTATCCCCACATGACAGTTATGGAAAATGTTATGTTCCCCTTAACTGTAGGCAATAAAAAAACTAAAAAGTCAAAGGCAAAAGAAATTGCACAAAAATATATGAAAATAACAAATATAACAGAGCTGGCAGATAAAAAGCCAGGAAATATGTCTGGAGGGCAGCAACAAAGGGTAGCAATTACCCGTGCTTTGGTTCAAAACCCAAAAGTTTTACTTCTAGATGAGCCTTTAAGTAATCTTGATGCAAGGCTGAGACTAAAAATAAGGGAAGAAATAAGAAGGCTAGTTAAAGAAATAGGTATAACAACTATTTTTGTAACACATGACCAAGAAGAAGCACTTTCAATAAGCGACAAGATTGTAATAATGGATCAAGGTATAGTGCAACAATATGATATACCTCAAAATTTATATTTAGAACCTGCAAATTTATTTGTTGCCAAATTCATGGGAAATCCTATTATAAATATCTTTGAGATGAAAAAAGAAGAAGACTATTTAAAAGGAAGTGATTTTTCAATAAAACTCGATAAACTTGACAAAACAAGGGTTAAGGATGATTTTAATAAATCCAAGTATATTGTTGGAATTCGCCCAGAATATTTCAAACTAACTACGCCATCACTTTTTAACGCTGAAATTGAAACAGTGGAATTAATTGGTAAAGATAGAATTGTAAACTTTACCATAAACGGAGAACACTCTAAGGCTATAACAGATATAAACGATAAGGTTAAAGAAAATGAAATTGTTGGATTTGACATTGAGTATGACAAAATTTACATCTTTGAAGAAGATGGAAGGAGGGTGTACTAGATGGAAGAAAATAGTTTTGTAAAAGACATGACAAAGCAAGAACCTTCAAAACCAAAAAGATGGCAAAACTATAGTGCTGAAAACTCCCCTCAAGCATGGCTATATTTGCTGCCTGCCTTAATAATAATAGGTGTATTTAATGTTTTTCCTTTAATAAGAACTTTTATAATGTCTATGCAAACAGGTAAAACTTTAAACTCTATGCATTTTGGTGGCTTCAAAAACTTTGAGATAATTTTAAGGGATCCAAAATTTCATATTGCTATATTTAACACTGTAACATATGCCATTGTTGTTGTGCCAGTGGGATTAATTATCTCCATGTTAATAGCGACAACAATCTATACTAAGATAAAAAATAAGACAGTATTTGAAACAATATTTTTTATACCATATTTGACTAGTGTTATAGCAATAGGTATTGTCTTTAGATACTTATTTAATGGTGATTACGGATTCATAAACTACTTTTTAAGTTGGTTTGGAATTGGCCCTATAAATTTTCTTGACGACCCTAACATGAGCATTACAACATTAATCATCTTTGGGATTTGGTCTGGGCTTGCATTTAATATTATAATCTTACTTTCAGGCCTTAGGAATATAAACGAAAACTATTATAAAGTGGCAGATATGTTTGGAGCAACCAAAATGGAACAATTTAAAAGGATTACTTTGCCCCAGATGATACCTATAATAACATTTCTTTCAATGGTTAACTTTATAAATGCATTTAAAGTATACGCTCAAGTTTACTCTTTATTTGGAGGAAAAGCAGGGATTGCAAACAGTGCAACCACTGGTGTTTTCTATATATTTAACAAATTTTACGTTGATTTTAAATATGGCCAAGGAATGGCAGCAGCTGTAATTTTATTTTTGCTGATATTGACATTTACATTTATACAAAATTTTGTTTTAAAAAGAATTTCGAGGTGAGACATGGAAAGATTCAACAATGCCGTTTCTAAATTGTTTGTAGTAATCATGGCAATAATAACACTATTTCCTTTTATTTACATGCTTTTGGCAAGTTTGATGACTTTTCAAGAAGCAACAAGTATACCGCCAAAGTTGTTTCCTGCACATCCGCAATTTAAAAATTACGCAGAAGCTCTAGAGGAAGCTCCTTTTGTACAATATTTTATAAATACAATTTTTGTATCAGTTGTCTCAACCTTTGGTACGCTTGTAACTTCTATATTGTCAGCATTTGCACTAGTAAAACTTAACTTTAAAGGAAAAAACATGTTGCTTTTAGGAATGGCAGCTTTGTTAATGGTTCCCTATGAAGTAACAGTTTTTACTAATTTTCAAACAATTGCACAGCTTGGGCTTATAAACACATATACTGCACTGATTATACCATCTTTAGCAAGCATTTTTTATACATTTTATCTAAAAGAATTTCTTTCAAGTATACCAATTTCATATTATAAAGCTGCAAAAGTGGACGGCTGTAGCGACCTTGAATTTATTACAAGAATCCTTATACCATTATCTAAACCAGCATTATTTACCATGAGTATACTAAGCTTTATCAGTGGATGGAATTCATTTTTGTGGCCAATATTGGTAACCAACGAACCTGAAATGAGACTGTTAAGCAATGGACTAACTTCCTTTGCAACAGAAAGTGGCTCAAATGTACATTTACAAATGGCTGCTTCAACTTTATCAGTTGTTCCAATCTTAATTTTATATTTAATCTTTAGAAAACAAATTATAAGAGGAGTTGTACGCAGTGGTATTAAAGGATAAAAAAACTAGAATAACGTTTCATAATGGAATATTAAAAATTGGAGGCACTATAATAGAAGTGGCATATGAGGATAGCCATATATTCTTTGACTTTGGTAGTGAATACAATCCTGCTGCCCCAGTTCAGCCTACAACTTTACAAGGGTTGCTGGATGAAAACTTAGTTCCTTATATAAATAACATATTTGATCCTTCTATTAAATTAGAAGGGTATTCATCAAAGCCAGACAACTTTAATCATGTGGCAGTGTTTTTATCACATGTACATCTTGACCATTCTAAAATTATTAATTATTTAAATCCTGCTGTTCCGTTATATACTCTTGATGGAACTAAATCTTTGCTTGAAGCTTTAAACATAAACAATAACTTTTTGTTTTCTTTGGAAAATAAACAAGAAAATAACCACACAAGAGAGATAACAGGAGTTAAAGAATATGAGGAAATACAGGTGGGTAAAATAAAAATCACCGTATTGCCTGTTGATCATGATGCGTATGGAGCATGTGGATTGTTGATACAAACACCAGATTTAAAAATTGCATATAGTGGAGACATCCGCTTGCATGGATATAGAGAGGCTGCAAGTCTAAAATTTTGTGAGGCTAGTAAAAAGTGCGATGTATTGCTGATTGAAGGTGTTAGTGTCTCTTTCCAAGAAGTTGACGATGGGCCAACTCCCAACGATATTTCTAACGAGCCAGCTTTAATAAACAAAATAAATAAAATTACTATGCAAAATCCAAACAAACAAATAACCTTTAACTATTATATTTCTAATATCGAAAGAATAATGAAGATTATTGAAACAAATCCAAGAAAAGTTGTTTTAAGTGCATATTACGCTTATGTGCTTAAAAATGCTACTGGGTATGATGCCTATTATTATCAAAATGATAATATTGACTACGGCCTAGACACAACCAAAATGATAGACTATAATATATTGTTAGAAGATACACATATTTATTTTTGGCAATTTATTAATATTAAGGATATAGATAAATTAAAATCTGGTGGAATATATATACATTCAAATGCTGTTCCTCTTGGAGAGTTTGACCCAAGATTTGAACCATTTTTTAAAAGTTTTGAGGAACATAATATTAAGTTTGAAAGATTGTCTTGTAGTGGTCATGCTTATCCAAAAGATTTAATTAAAATTATAAACTTAATTAGCCCAAAATTACTAGTGCCAATTCATTCATTTAGGCCAGAAAAATTGTTTAATGAAAATGGTGATATTCTTCTGCCAAAAAAAGGACAGCAAATATAATGTAAAGGAGAAATAAACATGAAAAAATTATAGAATAAGGGGGTAAAACCCTCTCCCTTTTAGGGGTGGGATATAATCTCTCTCATTCAGTAAGCGTATTGGGAAACTAGTGCGTAGTCATAGTTATTAACTATGCCATATACTACTTGAATTGCTTGAAATCCCTAAAGCCAATTAAACTACAACGTAAGTATGAA
>LJHD01000165.1 GCA_001983475.1 Candidatus Epulonipiscium fishelsonii
TTATTGTTGGAACAGGTCCTTGTGGGCTATTTGCAGGATTAATTTTGGCGGAAGCAGGATGTAATCCCATTTTAATTGAACGTGGAAAAAAAGTTGATGAACGTATCGATGATATAAATAAATTTTGGAAAGATAGAATATTTAATGAAAATTCAAATGTTCAATTTGGAGAAGGCGGAGCTGGCACTTTCTCAGATGGAAAGTTAACAACTCAAATTAAAAATATTAGATGTAGAAAAATATTGGAAGAACTAGTTCTTGCTGGAGCAAATGAAAATATTTTATACAAAAACAAACCACATATAGGTACAGATATATTAAGAGAAGTTGTAAAAAATATAAGAATTAAGATAGAAGCTCTAGGTGGTACATTTAGATTTAATACTTGCTTAACTGATATAAAAGTGAAAGATGATAAATTAGTTCAGATACAAGTAAACAATAATGAATGGATTAATGCTGATATTTGTATTTTAGCACTAGGCCATAGTGCAAGAGATACTTTTAATATGTTATATAATTCTAACTTAAACATGAAACAAAAACCTTTTTCTATGGGTATGAGAATTGAACATTTACAGAGCTGGATTGATAAAGCTCAATATGGAGAAAATTTTGCTAAAAATGAAAAATTAGAACCAGCAGATTATAAATTAGTTTATAATTGTAAAAATGGTAAAACAGTGTATAGTTTTTGTATGTGTCCAGGAGGAGAAGTTATTGCTGCTTCTTCAGAACAAGGTCATATTGTGACAAATGGTATGAGCAAATATAACAGAGATAATAAAAATGCAAATAGTGCTTTACTAATAAATGTGTCAACAGATGATTTTGGTAGTAATAATCCTTTAGCCGGAATTGAATTACAAAAAAAATATGAAAAATTAGCCTTTGAATTAGGCGGAAGTAATTATGATGCTCCAATTCAAAAATTAGATGATTTTTTTAATAATACAGAAACAACTATTTTAGGAGAAGTTCATCCAACATATGCTCCAAACACGAAATATACAAATTTAAGAAAATATTTACCAGAGAATATAGCGGAAGCTTTTGAAGAAGCAATTTATGCATTTGATCAAAAGATAGAAAATTTTGGTAATAAGGATGCTATTTTGACAGGATTTGAAACAAGAAGTTCTTCACCCGTTAGATTAATAAGAGACGATAATTATGAAAGTAATATTAAAGGTATTTATCCTGCTGGAGAAGGAGCAGGATATGCTGGTGGAATAATGTCTTCAGCGGTAGACGGCATAGTTATTGCAGAAAAAATTATAATGGCCAACAAAATGTATGATAATGAATAGCACTACTGGAATATTATCCTTGCTTTGAGTGTAAAATAAAAAAAGGTATCTTAAAAAGGTACCTTTTTTTATTTTGAAAAAATTATACCTAAAAAATTATCTAAAAGAGTACTTTGAAACTCAATGTGTATTGATTTAATTCCTGAATAACGGATTTAGGAGCGACGTGACTAAATCTGTTATTTGCTTTTAGTATGTATATTACAAAAAAGTGAGGTTTTCTATGGAAAGTATCATAAAAAGTGTTGCTAGCCAAGTCTTTAACATAACTGAAGATAAAATAATATTAAAAGAACGTTTAATAGGAGGATTATCAAATAAAGTTTTTGTGTTTGAACTTGATAAAAATTTATATACTTTTAGAATTTCAGGAAAAGATTCTGAAAAATTTGTTAATAGAGAAACAGAATATAAAAATATCGAACTTATAAAAATATTGAATATTAATAGTCAAACGATGTATTTTAATATGGATACAGGATATAAAATTGCAAATTATGTGCAAGGACATATTTTAAGTGATTTAAAGAAACCAGAAATTTATTTAGAAGAAATAGCAAGGATTTTAAAAATTATGCATAACTCAAATTTAAAATCGGAAAATAACTACGAACCATATAAAAGGTTAAATATTTATGAAAATTATTTGACCGAATTTAAATATAAGCATAATAATCTATACATTGAATTAAAAAATATTTTCTTTGAAAATAAAACTTTTCTTGATAAAGGCAACTTGGTATTATGTCATAATGATTGCCAAATTTCAAATATCATTGTAGGAAAAGAAAAAACATACTTATTAGATTGGGAATTTAGTGGAAACAATGATCCTTTTTATGATATTGCTTGCGTTGGAAACAAAGATATAGAATTAGCTATAAAATTGCTTTCTGTTTATCTTGGATACCCCCCAACAAATGAACAAAAACGAAGAGTTTATTTATGGAGAATTTTTCAATATTTACAATGGTATAATGTAGCCTTGTATAAACATTTTATTGGACTTGGAAAAGAATTAAATATAAACTTTAAGCTCGTATCGGATTTGTATTTAAACAAAATAATTGATTTGTTAAACAAAATAGATTGCTTCACGATATAATAAAGAATAGATTATAAAAATGTAGTTTATATAGTTAGTGCTTTTTATGTAGAGAGACACAATGTGATCTCTCTACATATGAATTATCCGTACCTGAACCTCCTACCCATAAAGAAGTGGGTTTTACGCCCTTATTCTATAAGTATTCTATAAATTAAAATAAAATCAGAGTTTCCATATAAAATTAAAAATTAAAGTTTCCAGTTAAAACTCATATCTTAAATAAAATCAGGGTTTCTAGTCAGAATGTAGCTTCTAAAAAAATCAGACTTTTAATATATTTTCTTTTTAGCAGTATCATTTATAGGTTTATTAAAAAATAAGAGAGTTACCGCTAAATGAATTTATTCAGATTAACTTAAAGATGAAAACTCAAAGATTTTCTGGTTTTAATTGCATAAATATTCATTATACTATATGTAAATTGAAGTACTATCTATGTAAAACAACACAAAAATCCAAGCGTTTGTGTATATCTCATTATGTAAATAATGCACTAGTGATGGATGCATAGTTATTTTTTTACTCAACTTAAGTAAATTCTGAGATTATGTATTTAATGTCTAAAAAAAGAATATATTAATAAATAGGTTGTTGAATAGCTAAAAATACATAAGTTACTAATATAAAAATTAACTATATTTTATATTTTTATAATATTAAAAATGAATAAAAAAACAACAAGGATAGCATTCTATTTATTATATTAAAATGTAAGTATATTTACTATATTGACCAATATAATTATTTATAAAATATATTTACAAATCATAAATTATTCAATAACTTAAATATAACCAAAAGGAGCAATTAAATTGAAAACACAAGATTTAGCTAAAATAGGATTGCTATCAGCATTGTGTATGGTGGCTACGTTTATAAAAATACCATTTGGTCAAGCAATGATACATTTAGGTAGTGCTGCAATTTTCACAACTGGAATTTTATTTGGTGGTAAATATGCAGGTTTTGCAGGTGCACTAGGTTCAACATTATTTGACATTCTAATGGGAATGTCTGCATATACATTATGGTCATTTGTGATTAAAGGAATATCAGGACTTTTAGTGGGAACAATTTCTAATGATAAAAATTTAATAATTTGGTCAAATAAAGGTCATACTTATATAAGAACAATGATAAAAAATATCGTAGCTATATTAATTGCTTCTTTGTGGACTTTAATAGGATATATTATTGCCTGGACTGTTGTACTTGAAAACTTTGAAGTGGCATTAGCTAATATACCAGCTTCATTATTATCTTCAGGCTTAGGATTAATAGTAGCAATTCCACTTTCTGCGTTATTAAAAAAAACACTAAACAAATATATTTAGTAATAATAAAAATATTCTAAACATTGCAATTTGGGTAACTCTTGCATATTTAATATACTTATGCTATCCTATTAGAGAAAAATGTAATAAAAAGGAATAGAGGGATAAAAAAATGGAAATGATTTTAATAGCTATATTTGTGTTTTCAGCATTAACGATTATAGTAATTGTATTATTACAAGAAGGAAAAACAGGTGGGCTTAGTGGGCTTACATCTGAAAATACTGGAAGTTATTGGGCAAAAAACAAAAAAAATACTCTAGAAGGTCGATTTGAAAGATGGACAAAAATTATTGCTGGTCTATTTATGATTAGTGCATTATTATTAGGAGTGATTTAAAGGCTGTTTTAAAACAGCCTTTTTTTTACAATAGGAAGGAAAAATATGGATAGAAAAAAAATAGTGTTAAATTTAATACAAGATTCTTCATTTGTAAGTATGAAATTAAAAGAAATAATGGCTACTTTAGGAGTGCCACCTGAAGATAAAGATGAATTAGAAAAAATATTAAATGAGTTAGTAAAAGACGGAAAAATTAAACAAAATAAAAAAGGTAGATATAAAAAGATAAAAAGAAAAAGAGAAGAAGAAAAAACAAATTATACAGGTATTTTTTCTTCAAATTTTAGAGGATTTGGTTTTGTTGAAATAGAAGAAGAAGAAAATGACATTTTTATTCCTATCAATGCAGTTAATGGAGCATTGCATAAAGATAAAGTGTTATGTAAAATAACAAAACAAGGTGACAAAAACCGAAAAACAGAAGGAGAAGTCATTGAAATATTAGAACGTAACCAACATTTAGTCGGTATCTATAAACAAAGTAAAACTTTTAGTTTCGTAGAGCTAGATGAACCCAAAATCAAAGAGGAAATTTTTATTCCTAAAAAATATAGAAATGGAGCAGTTGATGGCCATAAGGTTTTAATAGAATTGACTAATCCTGAAGAAGGCAAGAAAAACCCTCAAGGAAAAATTATAGAAATTCTTGGTCATGTAAATGATCCAGGAGTGGATATTTTATCGATTATATATGAATTTGATTTACCTATGGAATTTCCGAACGAAGTTATGAAAGAAGTATCACAAATATCAGAAGAAGTATCAGAAAAAGATAAACAAGGTAGAATAGATTTAAGAAATATACAAATGGTAACAATTGATGGTGAAGATGCTAAAGATCTTGATGATGCAGTATCATTGGAAATTCTGGAAAATGGAATTTATAGATTAGGAGTGCATATTGCAGATGTTACACACTATGTTAAGGAAAAAAGCGAATTAGATAAAGAAGCTTTAGAAAGAGGAACAAGTATATATTTAGTTGATAGAGTAATCCCAATGTTGCCACATAAATTGAGTAATGGAATTTGCTCATTAAATGCAGGTGTAGATAGATTATCTTTAAGCTGTATAATGGACATTGATATAAAAGGAAATGTGATTTCTCATGAAATATTAGAAACAGTTATTAATATAGATGAACGTATGAGTTACACACAAGTAAAAAAAATCTTGATGGATGAAGATGAAGAATTAAAGCTAAGGTATCAAGATTTTTTAACTATGTTTTCTGATATGGAAAAACTTGCTGCAATTCTTAGAAATAAACGAAAAAAGAGAGGTGCTCTTGATTTTGACTTTCCTGAAGCAAAAATATTATTGGATGCTAAAGGAAAACCCCTTGAAATCAAAGAATATGATAGAAATGTTGCTACCAAATTAATCGAAGAATTTATGTTGGTTTGCAATGAAACTATTGCCGAAGATTACTATTGGCAGGAAAAACCTTTTGTATATCGTTCACATGAAAATCCCGACTATGAGAAAATAATCAATTTAAACAAAGTGATAAAAAGTTTTGGACATGAAAAAATAAAAGGCGAAAAAATTTATCCTAAAGATTTGCAAAAAGTTTTGGATGATATAGTGGATTTACCTGAAGAAAATATAATTAGTACATTGCTATTAAGATCGTTAAAACAAGCAAAATATACAGAAGAATGTATTGGGCATTTTGGATTAGCAGCAAAATATTATTGCCATTTTACATCACCTATTAGAAGATATCCCGATTTACAAATTCATAGAATAATAAAATATAATATTCATAACAAACTTAAAGGCCACAAAGAAGCAGAAATTGCAAATATACTTACCCATGTTACAAAACATTCTTCAGCAAGAGAAAGAAGAGCAGAGGAAGCAGAACGTGAAACTGTTAAGCTAAAAAAAGTGGAATTTATGGAAACCAAAGTAGGAGAAAAATTTGAAGGTATTATTAACGGAATAACTTCTTGGGGAATTTATGTACAATTGAAAAATACAATTGAAGGACTTATTCATGTTAATGATATGTGGGATGATTATTATATTTATGATGCAGATAGACATAGGTTTATAGGCGAAGATACTAGAAAAATTTATCAACTAGGAGATAAAATAAAAATAAAAATAATAGGAGTTGATACTAAGACTAGAACTATTAATTTTACTATTGATTCTGAAGAACAACAAGAAGATGAAATAAATATTTATTAGAAATATCCAATAAAAAATTAATTTAGTTGATAGAGACTTTATTAAAATCTCTATCTTTATATATTTCTAAAATATGATGTTGCATAAGTAAATAGTTTTTAAAGCGAGGAGCTGCATTTACCACAAACCCAAATTACTTTATTCCTTAATCTTTTGTTGTAAACAAATATTATTATACTGTGAATAAATCAGCTTTATTAGTTAAATGTGCTAAATGAAAATGAATTATTCAACAACCTATATAAGTATTATTGAACAAATATGTGTTATGATATTTGTTCTTAATAAAGGTCATACTAGACTAGCAAAAATAAATTTGTTCTTTACTTTAAAATCCATCGCCTTTAGGCACAGATTGATAAAAAAATAATTATATAGTACAGAAATCTGTATAATATATTTGATATTTTTTACAAATAATGTTTATATAATTTGTTTTAGGGAAATAATTATATAAACAGCTGAATATTAGTGGTTTCTAAAAGCAAACATTTTAGAGTAAAACTTCTGAGCAATTTTTAATTGCGAATATTCAATGTAGTTGATAATTTTAATTGATTTTATTATTTTGGATAACCTACAAAAATACTTTTAACCTTATTTTTTTGATCGGAAACTTTAAAAATCAGTTGATTTTAACTGATTTTTTTTTATGCTTAAATAATAATAACTAAATTAGTTAGTTTATAAAAAAAAAATTAATTGGATTAAAGGTAATAAAATGTAAATATATATATATTATAAATAATACTTATACTATATATTAAATTTGAAAGGAGTTAATTTAATGAATAAAATTGTGTCTATAGAGCAATTATATGTTTGATATGGATTTTAATAAAAATGATTAAATTTTAATTTTTTTGAAATTAGATAGTACACTCTATGTTAACAAACTAAAAAAAATCAGTTAATTTTTTTTATGTTTAAAATTCAATAATCCATATTTATAATAGTTCTAGTTTCTGCCTTTAATTGTTAAATTCTAAACTACATTAAATAAAAACTAGGTGGAATAATATCAATATATACTTATCATCTAAAAAATGCTCTAGACAACTAATATAGTTTATATAGTCATTAAAAAGTATTATTTACCAAAAATAAATTACTCTATACAAAGAAGGAATTTATAAAAAAAGCATCCTTCTTTACTAATATTTTGAGAAAAGAAGGAGGACTAACGCAATGAGATCAAATTTTGACAGACTAAATGTATTTGGAAATATTATTCCTAAAAATAATGATATTTCACCTTTGCTAGATATAGAACAACAATATAATATTCAACTTTCTGAAGGTTTTAAAATTTTTTATGAATATTACGGAGATAACAATAAAATAAAAAATGGATATGTTCATTTGTATTCAATGAATGAACTAAAAGTAAAAGATGGAAAATTAATATTTGGTGAGTTATTTAAGATGCCTCCAGAATTTATTGTAAGTATTGATAATTTAATAGTGGATACTGCAGAAAAAAATGATTATTACAAGCTAACTCAAAATTCTACAGTATTACTTCCAGAAGAAACTTTCAATCATAAAAGGAGTGTCACTCTTGATTTGTATATGTTATTTGCTGTAGCTTATGAAATAGTAATGTCTATGCCTATAAAATTAAAATATGACATTAAATCATTAGATTTATCAGGTACATCTAAAAATAAAGCTAATTTTGAAAAATTTATTACTAATATATCTTCAGATTTTTCAGCCTTAAATATATATCTATTTCAAAAAAATATCCTAGTGATATATGATAAAGGTAAATTAACCTTTGGCTTAAAAAATCAGGAAGAGCTTAACGAAGTTAGAAAATATATTAATCTGTATTTATAAGGTGGTGCATATTATGCAAAAGTATTTTGATATATTAAACCGATATGGTAATATTGTTTCACAAAGTAACAATATTATAGATTTAATGAAGTTAGAAAAAAAATTCAAAAAAAGAATGGCTAAGAGTTTTAAAGTATTTTACATGTATTACGGAAATAATGATGATGTAATGAACAAATATGCAATATTTTTACCATTAGATCAACTAAAGATACTAGACAATGGAGATATAATTTTTGCTCATGGAATAGATGATTATTTAATTAAGCTGATTAACTTTGAGTCAATGGTATTTGTAGATAAATATTCAAATATTGTTGCATTGAATACAAAAGTATCTAGTAATAGGCTTTCCAATTTCAACTGTAATGTTAACGAATTTCTGCTGTTTGTAGTAGCTTTTCATATAATAATGACTAAAAATTACCCAACTAGCGTAAGACTTGATAGATATCAGTATGAAATTCTAAAAAGTAGTAAAAATTTTAAAATACAGCATATTTTTGGAGAAGAATTCTCCGTCTTTTGTTACTTCCCTGATGACTCTGACAAAGGGATTTTAGGATGTATTAATAAATATAGCAATACCGCTGTATTTGGAGCAACAGAGGAAAAACACAAAATTCTATTAGAAGAATATTTCGTCTAATTTAATATAAGGAGAAATAATAATGATACAACAAAAATTGTCCTGTATTCAAAATTTAAAAATACACGGTAGAACAAGCAAAAATCTTGATCCACTAACACTATTTTGGACTTCAAGTGGAGTTGAAGTAAACTTTAAAGGCAGCGAACTATGGATAGAAGTTGAAGTAAACTATAATACTTACGAACCTTGGATCTATTTATTATTAAATGATGAACTTATCTCAAGACAAATGGTTGTAAAAGGCAATCATAAAATTTGTTTGTTAAGAGGAATGAATAAAGACACGATAAAAAATGTTAAAATTTTGAAAGATACTCAAGCTATGTCTGGAGATAAAAAACATTGTTTTCAAATTCTTAGTTTTATATCAGATGGAAGTTTTGAAGAGCTACATGAACCAAAAATAAAATTTGAATTTATTGGTGATAGTTTAACTAGTGGCGAAGGTACAGTGGGTTCAAAAAAAGAAAATGATTGGCTAATGCCCTTTATGAGTGGATATTATTGTTATGCCACTGGGGTTTCTAAACATTTTGGTGCAGATTTTAATGTAATTTCTCAAAGTGGATGGGGTGTTTGCTCGGGATGGAACAATGACCCCACATGCATAATTCCACCATATTATGAACAAGTATGTGGACTTTTAACAGGTAAGACTAACACAGATTTAGGTGCTAAAGATAACTGGGATTTTAACCAGTTTATTCCCAATGTAATAGTAATTAACTTAGGAACAAATGATGAAGCAGCGCTTTTTGGATATCCACCATTTGAACATAAAAAAGTACTATATAAACAAACTAGTATTTCGAACTTAATGGAAGGAATAAAAAATTTCATAATTAAAGTTAGAAAAAATAATCCTGATGCATTTATATTATGGGCATATAACATGTGCAATAAAACTCTAACTGAAGATATTTCAAATACTGTTGAAGAGTATAAAATAGAATATAATGATAAAAATGCAGGTTTTATCACTCTTGAATATGCTGATGACAAAATGCTAGGCTCTTTAAATCATCCTGGAAAATTATCTCATGAAAGTGCTACGAAAAGAATTATAAACTATTTGACAGAAAAGAATATAATCTTAAATTGATTTTTTTATATGTTGTTAAATAATATTAGTAAAGAAAGCGATTGCATTTGTTAAATTTACAAAGTTTATTTATTCAAATATTCTTATCAAATTTTAGATACGGACGAACACTTTCATCCGTATCTATTTTAATGCATACAATTAAACCTCCCACTTTCTTATCTTAAAAAGGTTATATACAATACTTATTTTTCCTAATGCTTTCCTACTGAAACTCCCACCCCTAAAGGATTGGGCTTTACGCCCATTGATGTAACTAGATTTTATATAGTGGTGCATAAGCGAAGCTCCTATTGGGAGATTCACTTATAGCTACACTAGTAATTATTACCAATGCTATTTAGGGACAAATGCAAATACTTGGGTTTTACCGCCCTTATCCTATAACACTTAAATATAATATAATGAATATTTATACATCTGAAGTTGGAAAATCTTTATTTTTTTTATCTTCAGTTAATCTGAATAAGCTTATTCAGGTACAATTTATCTAAAGAAATATTATTTAGACATAAATTTATTGGCTATAATTCAGGAAGCCCAAATTGAGGTGAAACATTACCAAATCTATTATTCAGAAATTGTAGAAAAATACCAAAGGTGTTTTTGGCTTATTTTTTTATAAATCTTTAATTTCTCATCATGATTCAGGAGTAAAACAGTAAATAATTTTTAAAGCGGGGAGTTGGGACTTTGTCCTGAACCTAAATTACTTTATTCCTTAATTTTTTGTTGTAAACAAATATTATTACACTATAAAGAAATCATCTTTGTTAGTTAAATGTACTAAATGAAAATGTTGATAGTGAATAGAAATTAAATAACTGAATGAAGTTGATAGGTATGGATAAAAATGGAATAACTGAATGAAGCTTATGAGTATGGATAATATGGAATAACTGAATAAAAAGACTGATAGTGAATAGAAATTAAATAACTGAAAGTGGATAATAACGGAATAACAGAATGAAGTTGATGAGGCTGGATATAAATGGAAT
Source organism: Candidatus Epulonipiscium fishelsonii (assembly GCA_001983475.1). GTDB lineage: Bacteria > Bacillota > Clostridia > Lachnospirales > Cellulosilyticaceae > Epulopiscium_A. The sequence continues at coordinate 10,889 of LJHD01000165.1, forward strand.
AATAGAATGAAGTTGATGAGGCTGGATATAAATGGAATAATAGAATGAAGTTGATGAGGCTGGATATAAATGGAATAACAGAATGAAGCTGATGAGACTGGATATAAATGGAATAATAGAATGAAGCTGATGAGGCTGGATATAAATGGAATAATAGAATGAAGTTGATGAGACTGGATAAAAATGGAATAATAGAATGAAGTTGATGAGGCTGGATATAAATGGAATAATAGAATGAAGCTGCTGAATCTGGGTATAAATTGAATACTGACTAAAAATTCTAGTGGTAACTTGCATAGTTATTTCAAAATATTTTTTTACACTAGAAATAGGCCTAAAGTAACTTGCCTATTAGTCTTACTATACTTTTTAATTTTTTTACCAACATTTATATAACCTGTTTATAATCTCAAATGTACGATTATTAATAAGCTAACACTATGTTTGGGATAAATTAACTTTATGTTTATTATCCAAGATTTATTTTTTTGGAGAGATTATAAACAGTATTATATTTACGTCTTGTGCTAGTTAATTATGATAAAGGTACTTAGTAATTTGATTATAGTCGTGAAAATCCTAAAGTAGTTCAGCTTATAAGTACATCTTATTTAACTAGCACAACTGGTTATATTGATTTAAATTAAGGTCCATGGCCATGGTTTTCCCTTGTTGATGTTTGAAGTATATCTTGCTTTTAAATTTACCGAACGAATTTTTATTCCTGAATCACGGGGTTAGAAACAACGTGACTAAATATCTTATTACTGTCTTGCTTTTAAATCATTCCTACTTTTTATTCCTAAATCTGTTATTTACAATATAATTTTATTTTTTTGGTTGTTAAGTGTTTGCTACTTATTCTTTCGCGTCTGCTCTACTACTTATTTTTTCGCTTAATTGCTACTTATTTGTTCGCGATTACTCTGCTAATTGTTTTTTTCACATAGCTTAACTATTAAAGTATATACCTATAGCTAATAAAATACAACTAGCAAAATACCCTAATATATTTCTTCCCACTAGCACATGTTGTCCAATATAATTCGGTATTACTAAAAAATGTATATTTATGCAAAATTGTGCAATTTGCACATATAATTTTAGGGGTAATATATAATTGGAATTTATCATAAATTATGCTAACTATATTTTTATACCTATCAGAGGCCTATTTGGTAAAGATACTTAAAGCAGCTAAATTTGATTATATTGTGTTGAATAAACAACTTTTAAAGCAGGGAGTTGCAGACCCTAATCGTGGCTTTGCCCTGAATTTAAATTACTTTATTCTGTAATCTTTTATTGCATTATATAAAAGGATATTACTCTACTTTTTATGATAAAAATATACGAATATAATTCCAACGAACTAATTAATAATACCCGAATAAAGGGAGGAGCTTCACATCATATACAATGTTTTTCAGAATGTAAAAAAAACATGACACTAACAATAATTGTATGGTATAATTAAAGAATAAGTTAATAAAAATTAAACTTTAATTTAACACTTATATTAATACTTGTAATATACGAAATGTTCACCAATATAAAGATTTTTATTTATATTATTAAAAATGAGAGGAGATTTTAAAATGGCATTTGGAAAGAAAAAAAAGGCTAAAGATAATATTACAGAGGAAGTTGAAGAAATGTTGCAAATTCCATCACCTATTGGAGATTTTGAAGAGGAAGAAGAAGAAGAGGAAATGTCAATGGCAATTTCTATGCCTTCAACTGTACTTGATCCACAACAAGAACAAAAATTAAATCGTATAAATGGGCTAAAAGGCCTTGGTGCAGATTTTAATGGTAGAAAATTAAGCTCATTAAAGGAGGAAGAACTCAAAGATTTCATTTTGAGTAACATATTAAAATCAATTTATACAGGAGATTATTATAGGATTTCTATGTATGGTAGAGAAAAATCTACATTAGTAGATGTATGTTTAAAAGATGAACATATTGGTGATGATTTAGACGGAATATTTACAACAGCAGGAAAAATATTGTTAAATAACTTACAAGAAGGTCGTCAAGTCACTGCTCTAGATGATGCTGAAGTTAGTACATATCCAGTGCGTGAAATTAAAGACGTAGTGGAAGAATTTATAATAAATCAAAATGGATTGGTAGAAATCAATTATAGAATAGATAAGTATTCACTGGAACAATTAACTGAAGAAGTTTTAAAATTGGTTGATTTAGGAGTAGGAGTTTCTAAAATAGCCTGTAGAATGGAAAAAAAGGAAGCTGCAACTATAGCTAGTGAAGAGCCACAAGCACCATCAGAAGAAGGTCAAGTTGCACCTGTACCTAACGGACTATTTACAGTCGTTGAAAATATTTGTATTTCACTAGGTAGAAAATTAGATGGAATTCAAGTTGTGTTAAAATTACTTAGTTATAATTCAACATACGTTGAAATGGAAAGAGAATTTAAATCTAAATGATAGAGAGCGAATTAGCTCTCAGTCTGTTGACATATGGTCTGAAGGGAGCACTTGTTGCCCCCTTATTACTTTTTTTCACTGAATTAAAAAATTAAAAAATATACAGTAAATATTATACCGACAAATAATAATGTTGTATTCGTCGATTTATTTGCATAACAAAATTTTAAACATATTCCTTTATTATAAGGATAAAAAATATTAACAGGCTTTTTATTTAATATATCTAAAGTTAAGTGTGAAATAAAACCTATAATGAATGCTGGTAAAATTGGTAAACTAAAAAATGCTATACTAACAGAAAATAATGTTAAAGCTAGTATAGAATGAGTAGGTCCTCTGTGTTTTTGAGCTTTACCTAATTTTAATAATATAAAAAAAAGTATAATGCCAAATAATAATATAACTTTATTTGCTTTAAAAATATAATGTAAAATTGGTCCTTGTAAGACTAAATCTATGACTATAGCTATTACAATATTTTTTATTTTGAAATATTTTGAAAAAATACTATTTTTTGTATCAATATCACTTATTGTCCCTCCAATAGATCCTCCAATTAAGGCAGGAATAATACCATAAACTGAAGAAGTTAAAGCTAAAGCAGAGGCTGTTCCAATAAAAAGATGTGTTAATCCCATCATAAAGTGTTCCTCCTAAAAAAATATTTGATTGTTATATTATACAGACTATTATAAAAATTGGCAAAATATCCCTAATATTTAATTATAAAATAGTAGTTGCTAGTGTAAAAAAATTAATGTAGGTTATAGTTAGTTGTTTTTATGACGATAATAAAATTGTGAAGTTTAAAAATTATGTAAAGGAGTATATAACTATGAAAATATTACAAAATTATCAGATTCCACAAACAACTTATACTAGAACAAATACTACCTCAGATAAACAACAAGCTTCAGGGAGCCAAACTGATACTTATGAAAAAGGTCCAATTAAGGAAAATTCTGCCACTTATAATAATCCAGCAACAATGGTTTCACAAACTGCAGTTGCTAATGTAGAAGAGGGAATATCTGAAGAAGAGCCAACAGATTTAAATAAGATAAAAATGGCTACATATGTAAGTAAAGCTAAAAGTGAACTTCAAGAAAATCAAATAAAAATGTTACAAGATATGGCCTCCAAAAATGTAACTAATCAAGCAGGTAAATCAAGTTCTAAAACTTCATCAGTAGACACCAGTTTACCCGCAACAGCAACAACACCTGAGGGAGCAGCTGCAGCAATAGCTCCAGGAGGAGAATATTCCGTTGAGGCAGTTTCTGGTAGACTTATGAATATGGCAAAATCATTTATTGGTGAAGATGCAGATCCTAAAGCTATTGAAGGTATGAGAGAAGCAGTGATAAAAGGATTTGAAGCAGCAGGACTTGATATTGAAACAGGGGAAGGGTTGCCGCAAATATGTTTAGATACATTTAACGAGACAATGAAGCGATTTGACGAATGGAAAGCTTCATCTAGTGCAAAAGTTTCAACTAAATAAGACTTAATATAAAATTATATAGTACAGAAATCTGTATAATATATTTGATATTTTTTACAAATAATGGTTATATAATTTGTTTTAGGGAAATTATCATATAAC
>LJHD01000166.1 GCA_001983475.1 Candidatus Epulonipiscium fishelsonii
TAGGATGTGCGGCAACAATAATTGGTAAAATGTATGAAGAAAAAAATGTTATGCCTCCAAAAGAAATTGCTGGGCTAATGTTAAGTGCAATTATATCAGATACCTTGTTGTTTAAATCTCCAACTTGTACTTCACAAGATAGACGAATGGCAAAAAGAATGGCAAAGATTGCTGATGTTAGTGTAAATAAATATGGAATGGATTTAATAACTGCTGGGACTTCTGTGGAAGGGCTTAGTGCAAGAGAGCTTCTAGACATAGATAGAAAAATTTTTGCTATAAATGGTATAAACATAGCTGTTTCACAAGTAAATACGTCTGATTTTAAGACAATATTTAATATTAAAGATGATATCAAAAAGGAAATGGAAGATGATATTAAAAAGGACAATTTAAGCTTAGAAATATTTTTAATTACAGATTTAGTTCTTGGTGGCTCAGAAATTGTAGCCTATGGTGATAATATGCAACTTGTTGAAAAAGCATTTAAAATTCGTCAAGGTGAAAATAGCATTTTCCTTCCAAGTGTATACTCACGAAAAAAACAAATTATTCCTCAAATTACAAAATCAATGCAAAGTATATAGTTCCCTCGCCTAAAGGCGGGGAAATAATATTGCTATTTCAAGTAAACTATTGATAGGGAAAATATAAATATTATTTCGAGATATATAAGAAAATTAGTTAGTATAAAACCCCCAACTCATTTTAAGTGGGGGTTCAGTATAGGCATTAAATAGTTTGCCCTAGAGAGTTTGCCAGTAAAATACCAGCATATACATCATCTGCAGTTACTTTAAAAGGCAGATTGTGTATAGTTTCACTTGGGACAGAAGCTAATTTTGCAATTTCCATGATTAAGCTTGGATCAGGATTGTTAATACCAAGTTGTTCAAGTGTTGTTGGTAGCCCTACACTTTTACAAAAATCAATTACTTCTTTAAGTTCTTCCATTGGAACATCTTCCATCACTAGTTGAACAATTGTTCCAAATGCTACTTTTTCGCCATGATATAAATTATGGCATTCTTCTGCAATAGTAAACCCATTATGAATGGCATGAGCTGCTGCAAGGCCTCCACTTTCAAATCCAATACCAGAAAGTAGAGTATTTGCTT
>LJHD01000167.1 GCA_001983475.1 Candidatus Epulonipiscium fishelsonii
ACTTACAAAAGAGAAAATAAAGATTTATTTTAAAATATAATTTAATACCAAAAGATTTTCCATCAGTTTTCAATACTTTTAGGTTCCCATCTTGTTCAGTCATTAGTTGCTTACAGATAAGAAGTCCCATACCATAAAATTCTCCTTCATTAATCATTAAATATTATGCTTCATTATTATACACAAGAGCAATGACATCAGCAATGTCACAATCCAAAGCTTCACATATTTTCACAATAGTAGTTAAAGAAATTTGCAAAATACTTCAGGCGTGCTATCTTTAATCGCTCTATTAAATGATGCATACATCAAAATTTTGTTTCTTATTGAACCACCTAAAAGTTAATGTACATTTAATAACTTTCCTTTTAAATCCCATATAACTATACCTAAAGTTGCAGCTGCTGACTTCCTTCTTCTCCAGAAAGCTGAAAACTATCTTTTAATACGTCTTTTTTTATTATCTTTTTGTCCTAACGTCAATAAATTATTGTACTTTCTTATTATTTTAGAAAAGTATTATATTAAAAAACTTGGTATAAAACTTGCTATATATATTTTTGAACAAATAAAATAACAGATTTAGTCACGCTATCCCTAAATCCGTTATCATAAATAAGATAGGAGTTGTTGCATGAAAAAGGTAGGCGTTATTTACACAGTACCTATTTTACAAGAAAGTTTCCACAAATTAATACAAAACGAATTTGATCAAATTGAATTAGTTGAAATTTTAGACAATGATATCCTTGCATTAATTAAAGAAGATAACTATAATGTAACAGAAAGACAAATTAATAAAGTGCTTGAATATATAGAATACTTTAATCAAAACAAAGTAGATTTCATTATAAGTACATGTTCAAGTTTAGGTGATATTTTTAACAATATAAAAAGTTCAATTCCTATATTTCAAATTGATAAACCAATGATGGTTGAAGCAGCAAATCTAGGAAAAAATATAGTATTAGTAGCAACAGCACCAACTACAATAAAACCTAGCACTAACCTTTTAGAAAGTACAGCCAAACAATTGAATAAACAAGTAAATATAAACTCTTTGTTGCTTCCTAAAGCAGGTGTATTACTTTTTAAAGGTAACACTAATGAATTTATTAATAAACTTATTGAAGAAATTGA
>LJHD01000168.1 GCA_001983475.1 Candidatus Epulonipiscium fishelsonii
TTAACTGGTTCACCTATATTATTTAAATACCTACCTCCAGAATCTACTTTTTTATATATATTTATTAAATCAAACATTTCTTTTCTCCAGGGATTTGCTCCCCATCCATTTGAATAAATAAAGTTGCAAAATTTTGTTTTTGTATTTAAAATATTTTTATCAACTTTATGTTTATTTTTAGCTTTTTCATAATCGGTTTGATAAAATCTAGCATAATATGGTGATCTAATATATCTATCATTTAATTCTATATCTTCATACCCAATAGCATAATCACATAAATTAAAATCTGGATTTATATGTTCACTTTCAAAATAAATTCTGATTCCATTATTAAACCCTATAAACTGATTGACACGTGAATAAAATATATAATCTGGACATGCTGAAAATTCAACATTATAATGTTTCTGTAAAATTTTAATAATTATACTTTCTTCGATTAACTTTTTGTTTAATTGAGGATAAAAACTTTTATAGGCTATTTTAATAGTTTTCATTCATAACCCCTTTTCTATAAATATTGATTTCTATTACATATTTTAAGGTTCTCCACCACTTTTTTTATATCTTGAGTCTTATTTTTATCGACAATAAGTAAAGCATCCTCTGTATCAACAACAATTAAATCTTCAATTCCGACTAGTGCAATCAGTTTATCTTCAGCCTGAATAATAGAGTTAAATGTATCAATGGTTATAACATTCCCTTTTACAACATTTCCACTTTCATTAGTAGTATTAATTCGTTCAAGAGTCAACCAGCTTCCAACATCATCCCAACCAAAGTTTCCAGGTATAGTAAAAATATTTTCTGCTTGTTCCATAATAGCATAGTCAATAGAAACTGCTCTCATTTTATTAAACTGATAATATACAATTTCGTCTTCATTTAATTGTCCAATACTTTCATATATAGGAATTAGATCCTCATAAATTTGTGGCAAGAGATTCTTAAAGTTTTCCAATATACTATATATTTTCCATATAAATATTCCACTATTCCAAAGATATTTCCCTGAAGCCAAATAGTCTTTAGCTTTTTCAATGTTTGGCTTTTCAACAAAATGTTTAACGTTATATACTCCAGGTTGATTTTCTTTCCTAGTCCCAAAATTTATATATCCATAACCTGTTTCAGGGTAGGATGGCATTATACCTATAGTTACCAAATTGCTATCTTCTTCCGCAACTTTAATTCCCTCTCTTAAAGTATCTATAAATAATTCTGTATACTTTATTAAATGGTCCGCTGGTAACACTATCATAACAGCATCTTCATATTTTTTCTTAATATACATTGTAGCCAAACCTATACAAGGCGCTGTGTTTTTTGACATTGGTTCAAGGATTATGTTTTTCATTGGTATATTTGGTAATTGTTCATATACTAAATCTTTATATTCTTTATTAGTTACAATAAAGATATCCTCTTCATCAACAAGTTCAG
>LJHD01000169.1 GCA_001983475.1 Candidatus Epulonipiscium fishelsonii
TAAGCCTTGATCTAAACAATGATGGTGTCTATGCACCCATTAATATATGGCTCAGTATATTTTTTGAGTTTTAAGTGCGACTACTATAATAAAATTTAGGAGGCTATTATGAGAAGAAAAGATAGAGAAGTTACAGACATTAAAGAAATTTTTAAGATTATAGATGAGTGCGTTTGTTGCAGAATTGGATTTTATGATAAAGATGAAGTATATATTGTACCTATGAATTTTGGATATTCAGTTTGTGACAATTCTACTATATTATATTTTCATTCAGCTAAAGAAGGTAGAAAAATAACTTTAATTAAAAAAAATGAAAATGTCGGTTTTGAAATGGATACAGACTACAAATTAAATGTGGGTGAAACAGCTTGTTCAACTTCAGCAAAATTTAAAAGCATCATTGGAAATGGAGTAATTTCATTTGTTAATAATAAAATAGAAAAAGAATTTGCTCTGAAAAAGATAATGTATCAAAGTACAAAAAAGGATGATTGGGCATTCGATGAAGATATGTTGGAAAGCGTATGTATTTTCAAAATAGTAATAAATAAGTTGACTTGTAAAGTTCATAATTAGATTTTAGTTCATGAATTATTATATTTTAAAATGTCAGGATTTAATTTACGACCCAAAATTTATAGCATTTTGTAAATAAGTTCAAAATATTTTATAATTTAAACTTATAGACTTAAAATGAAAGGATATAAAAATGAGAATAGGAATGGGATATGATGTTCATAAACTTACAGAAAATAGAAAATTAATTCTAGGAGGTGTAACAATAGAATATATGAAAGGATTGCTTGGACATTCTGATGCAGATGTGTTATTACATGCTATAATGGATGCTTTGCTGGGGGCAAGTAGCTTAGGAGATATAGGTACACATTTTCCTGATACTGATGATAAATATAAAGGAATATCAAGTTTAGAATTATTAAAACATGTGGGACAATTGTTAAAAGAGAATCATTTTAGTATAAATAATATTGATTCCACTATAGTTGCGCAAAAACCCAAATTATTTCCATATATTAATATAATGAGAGAAAACATAGCTAAAACTTTAAATTTTAATGTTGACCAAATAAATATAAAAGCAACTACAGAAGAAGGATTGGGTTTTACAGGAAGTGAAGAAGGAATTTCAGCATACGCAATAACATTACTAGAAAGGATAAAGTTGTGATTAAAATTTATAATACATTAACAAAACAAAAAGAGGAATTTATACCTATTGAGCCAAATAAAGTGAAAATGTACGTATGTGGTCCTACAGTTTATAATTTAATTCATATTGGAAATGCAAGACCATATATATTTTTTGACGTTGTTCGTCGATATTTTGAATCAGTGGGATATGATGTAAATTATGTACAAAATTTCACTGATGTGGATGATAAAATAATAAAAAAAGCTAATGAAGAAGGAAAAAGCACTAAAGAGGTAGTAGATTTTTATATTAAAGAAACACTAAAAGATGCAAAAAATCTTAACATTAATCCTGCTACTTGCAATCCTCGTGTTACAGAGGAAATGCCTGAAATTATAAGGATGATAGAACAATTAATTGAAAAAGGATTTGCATATGAAGTTGATGGTACAGTTTATTTTAGTACAGATTCTTTTAAAGGATATGGAAAGCTGTCTAAAAAAGTATTAGAAGAACTGGAAGCAGGAGCAAGGATTGAAATTGCAGATGTAAAAAAAAATCCATTTGATTTTGTATTATGGAAACCAAAAAAAGATGGAGAACCGTATTGGGAAAGCCATTGGGGTCAAGGACGTCCTGGGTGGCATATTGAATGTTCAGCTATGAGTAAAAAATACTTGGGAAAAACAATTGATATTCATGCAGGAGGAGAAGACTTAGTATTTCCTCATCATGAAAATGAGATTGCACAAAGTGAAGCAGTAAATGGAGTACAATTTTCTAATTATTGGATGCATAATAGCTTTCTAAATATAGATAATCAAAAAATGTCTAAATCACTAGGAAACTTTAAAACATTAAGAGATGTTGGGGAAGTTTATGGTTATGATGTTGTAAGATTTTTCATGCTTGCTTCTGCACATTATAGAAGTCCATTAAATTTTAGCGGTGAATTAATGGAAGCTAGTAAAAATGGACTAGATAAAATTAAAAATTGTGTTGATGCTTTAGAGTTTGCAATAAAAAATATGAAAGATGAAAGTACTTGTGATGAAAGAGTACTAAATCAGCTTGCAGCATATGAAAAAGGTTTTCATCAAGCTATGGAAAATGATTTTAATACAGCAGAAGCAATGGGTGTGATATTTGAATTAGTCAAATTTGCAAATTCAGAGCTTAAAGTTAAAAATAAAGGAGAAAAACGGAACAATAAAGCTAATTTAAAGTCGATTTTTCAAAAAATAAATAAATTAATTGATATTTTAGGTTTAATTTATACAAAAAATGGTAATACTTCTGATAGTATTACTAATGAAAAAATTGAGAAATTAATTGAAGAACGAAAACTTGCTAAAAAATCAAAAGATTTTGCTAAAGCAGATGAAATAAGAAATTATTTAGCAAGTTTAGGAATAGAACTAAAAGATACTAGAGAAGGCGTGCACTATAAACGTGTATAAGGTACAACATGATAGCAAGTGATATTTTGAATGTTTCATCCAATGACAAAGTTAGAGCAATGGATTATTCTCCGTTAGCTCTTGCTTATATTGGTGACGGAATATATGAAATTTTTATCAGAACATATGTCTTAGAAAAAGGAAATATGTCTGTAAATAAATTGCATAAAGCTTCAAAAAAATTTGTTTGTGCAAATGGCCAAGCAAAAATTTATTATACAATTCAAGATTTGTTAAACGATGAAGAACTTGCGGTCTTAAAAAGAGGACGCAATGCAAAAAGTGTGTCTGCACCAAAAAATGCAGACATTCGCACATATAGATTAGCAACAGGAGTAGAAGCATTAATTGGATACTTATATTTGCTAGGAAAAATGGAACGCATTGAAGAGTTGATGGCAATAGGAATTAGAGAATTAGAAGGGATAAAAAATGAAAAATAGTAGTTTTAAACCACAAAATAAAAATAATAATTTTAAGGCGAGTTATAAAAGAGATAGCAAACCTTACCATAAAAAAAGCGAAGACACAAGCTATTCTGGAGATAATAAACCAAGCTATAAAAAAAGTGAAGGTTCTGGATATTCTAGAGATGACAAACCAAGATATAGAAAAAGTGAGGGTTCTGGGTATTCTAGGGATAACAGACCGAACTATAAAAAAAGTGAAGGTTCTGGATATTCTAGAGATGACAAACCAAGATATAGAAAAAGTGAAGGTTCTGGGTATTCTAGAGATAACAGACCGAACTATAGAAAAAGCGAAGATTCTGGGTATTCTAGAGATGATAGACCAAACTATAGAAAAAGCGAAGGTTCTGGGTATTCTAGAGATGATAGACCAAGTTATAAAAAAAATAAACATTCAGAAATGTATCGGCCAAAACCAAAATTTAAAGAAACTTATGAGGAAAATTCCAATGCAGATAATGGTTACATGCCAGAAGAAAACATGGAACATATTATATATGGAAGAAATTCTGTAATGGAAGCTCTTAAAGGAGAGCGTACAATAGAAAAAATCTTCACTTTAAGAGGTCAAAATGAAGGCTCAATAATAAAGATTTTAGGAATTGCAAGACGAAAAGATATAGTAATTCAAGAAGTAGAAAAAACGAAACTAGATGAATTATCAAATGGAGGGAAGCATCAAGGTATAGTAGCTTATGTAGCAACTCATGAATATTCAAGTGTACAAGATATTTTGGATGAAGCTAAATTAAAAAATCAAGATCCATTTATAGTAATTCTTGATGGTATTCAAGATCCTCATAATTTAGGAGCTATAATTAGAACAGCCCATAATGCAGGAGCACATGGAGTAATTATTCCAAAGCATAGAGCAGTTGGACTTACTTCGATAGTTTCAAAAGCTTCTGCTGGTGCAATTGAATATATGAAAATTGCAAGAGCAACAAACATTGCACAAACTATAGCTCAACTGAAAAAAGCAAATGTTTGGGTAGCTTGTGCCGATATGGATGGGAAGCCTCTGTATAAAACTAATTTAAAAGGAGCAATAGCTGTTGTGATTGGAAATGAAGGCAGTGGAGTTTCTCAAAATATTAAATCAAAGTGTGATTTTAATGTAAGCATTCCAATGTATGGACAAATTGCATCATTAAATGCATCTGTAGCATGTGCAATTATTTGTTATGAAATTGTAAGACAAGTTAACTACAAAATAAACTAAAGGATTTGAAAAATATAAGTTAGTTAAATTCTAAGAGTTAGTATCTAAATACTAGCTCTACATTATTAATAACTAACTATTATACTAACTTGCAAATTTATTGTTTTATTTTAATACAAAAAATATTAAAAATGTAAAAAAATAAACTATTAACAAAAAGCATAATATGTAGTATAATGTCATTGAGCATATTTTCAACTAATACACGCTTTAAAGGAGTAGTGATGTGCCTTTAATTTATGCTTAAAGATAGAAGTGCCTATAAATAATCTAAGATTATTTATAGGGTGATCCTTATGTTGAGAAATCTTTACATTGTTGAATAGGAATTACTAGAATAATAAACTATATGTTTATTACTCCACCAATTTATAAATGGGGGGTGAACTAGTGTCTATTTTGATGAAAAAGGAGGGTATTTTTTGTTAGAAAAATTAACAGATGAAGAACTTATTAAATGCTATAGAGAAAAAAATTTAGATGCAATAGAAATTTTAATTCAACGGTATAAAAGTTATGTAAAAAAACGAATTAAAAATATTTATATTGTTGGCATAGAAAGAGATGACTTAGTTCAAGAAGGCATGATTGGTGTGTTTAAGGCCGTTTGTGAATATAATCCAAGTAAAGAAATTGATTTTAGAAATTTTGCAAATATTTGTATAACAAATCAAATGAATACCGTATTTAAAGCTGCATATAGAAAAAAGCATATGCCATTAAATAATAGCGTATCTTTAGATCAACAAATTATAAATCAAGAAGATGAAAATATAACATTAATGGATATAATAAAAGAAGACACAGGATTAACACCTGAAGAATTAGTTATTAGCCAAGAGAATATGGAAAGATTAATTGAATATATGAAAAGTGTTCTTAGCAAATTTGAGTTAGATGTAGCAGTATTACATATAAAAGGCAAAAGTTACCAAGAAATTGCTTTATTGATGAATAAATCACCAAAAAGTATAGATAATGCTCTTCAACGCATTAAAAGAAAGCTAGTTGAAATGAAGATTGGAAAAGTTATTTAATATATATCAAAACATATTTTAAGATATAAATATGGTTTTTTAGAAGGTTTATTTGTTGATACGTTTAGAATGAGAGAATAAATATTTTATTGCTTCCAAAATTGATTTGGGCTATTGTTATAATATTATAGAGTAGTAACTAAAATCGATTATTGTATCGTGGTGCAGGAGAGAAGCTCCTGTTTGAAGTCACAAACTTTAAAAAAAATATTTCAGCTTATAAATATATATACAATATATTTGTAGGAGTCAACATATATGCTATTTTAGCAAACATTGTTCCCTCCTACAAAGGTATAATTTCAAATTATATTATCAATCAATTATTTTGTCTTTTGTAAGTCTATACCCTTTGGACTGTTGTGAAAGTGGTGGTTTTTTGCGGATATTTTTTAGCTGATTAAAATAATTTATATAACTATCATATCTTGATTTAGAAATTTTATTATCTTTAAGTAATTGTTTTATGACACATTGAGGCTCGTTAATATGATTGCAACCTGTAAACTTACATTGACCTTCATACTTATTAAATTCTCTAAAATAATATTTTAAGTCATCACATTCAAAATCGTCTAATTGTAATGAAGTAAATCCTGGAGTATCAACTACATATCCGCCTTCGATTAAAGGCATTAACTCAACATGTCTAGTTGTGTGTTTTCCACGTTTAATTTTTTCGCTCATAACTCCTGTCTCTAAAACTAAGTTTTTTTGGACTTGATTTAGTATTGTAGATTTTCCTACACCGGATGGACCAGCAAAAAACGAAGTTTTATTGTTTAACAATAGTTTTATCTTGTTAAGATTAATATTCTGTACTGCAGATATATCTAATATGTTATATCCTGCTGAAGAGTACGTTTTTATTAATTGTTTGTAATCTATAGTATTTTGTTCATCAATTTTATTAAGAATAATATGTGCCTCTATTTTTTCTTTTTCCATAATTAATAGAAATTTATCTAATAAATCTACATGTAATTTAGGATATGAAACTGAAAATACAATTAAACCTTGATCGATGTTTGCGACAGGAGGTCTAATTAATTTATTTTTTCTTTCTAATATTTCTTCTATAGTACCTTGCAAGAAATCACTTTTAAGACTTCCTTCATAATTAGTAGTATTAATTTCTACATAATCTCCAATAAGAGGAGTAAGCTGATCTTTTCTAAATTTACCTCTTGCTTTACATTCATAAATTTTATCATCAGTTTGAACATAATAAAATCCTGCTATACCTTTAATAATTTTTCCTTTTACCATCTTTCACCTTTTTCAAAAAATTTTTTAAAAACTAAATGGATCATTCCACCATGCTTTTGAATCAAAATATACAATCAAATTTCCTTTACCACTAGCAGTCAAATTTAGTGGATATGGAAATTGTTCTTTTTGTAAAATACTATCAAAAAGAGTAATTTCTTCTTCTTGAGTTTGGAACATTATAATTACATGAAAAAAATCCTTATTTTGATTGTTTGATAATTCCTTAGGAAGCATAACATTATATGGTTTAGTAACTAAAATATCTGATGCATTGATAACTGAAGAATTTATATCAAAAAAGTCTTCTTCGATAAAGTTGCTTTCGTATTCCATTTTGCTGAGATCATCTAGATCAAAGTTAAGAATAGCATCTTCTAATGATATATCTTCTTGTCCTAAACTAATTGTAACATCAATAGCTGTACCTTTTTCAACTCCTCTTTCAGGTTGAACTCCTTGTGATATTATTTTTCCTTCTTCAAATGTATTACTATAACTTTCTAATATAGAGCCTAGTGCTAATCCAACATTTCTCAAATTAATTTGGGCTTGTTGAATAGTTTGTCCGTATAAATTAGGAACTTCAATAAAATTTATAGTGGGTCCAGAGCTTACTTCGAGTGTAATTATTTCGCCTTTTTCAAGCTCTGTATCAGCTGATGGAATTTGTTTAATTACTTTTCCTAATTCTATTGTAGGACTTGACTTTCGTATGACTTTTACAAAAAATCCTTTTTTTTCAAGTTGCCGTTGTGCGTCAGCACTGTTTATTCCAATTACATCAGGTAATTTAATTAATTCCACTTGTCTTTCTATAGCTGTTATAACTTCAATTAAGTCGTTTTCTTTAATAACTTCATTTGGTTGTGGAATTTGACTAATAATAGTTCCGCTTTTTATATCGGTAGTTTCTTGTTGTCCAACTTCTTTTATGATCAAATTTTTTTCTGCAGCAAGCATAGAGGCTTCTTGAACAGTTTTTCCCTCTATATTCGGGACAGACACCACTTTTAATATTGTAGATGTGTCATCTTTAACAAATATCCAAAATGCTCCAAAAGTTAATAATGCAATGCTAAAAACTATTCCAGAAAGAGCTACAATAAATTTGTATATGGTAGGAAGTTCGTCAGAATTTCTACTTTTATTTTTGCCAATACTTTTTTGTATAATTTTATTTTCAGCTTCAGATAATATTTTAGTTTCAAGAATATTATCTGAATTTATAAAATTATAATGAATTTTGTTGATTGTATTTTGCAAATCTATAATCATTTCACTAGCTTTTTGATAGCGTTTATCTTGTTTTTTATTAGTAACTTTTAAGATTATCTGTTCCAAATCTGGACTAATATCACTACGTAATAACGAAGGCCTTGGAATAGGCTCATTTATATGTTGTAAAGCAACTGATATATGTGAGTCTGCTTCAAAAGGTAATTTATTTGTCAACATTTCGAACAAAACAATGCCACATGAATACAAATCACTAGTTTCATTTACATATCCACCCCTTGCTTGTTCTGGAGAAAAATAATGAACAGATCCAATCGTATTATTTTTTGCAACAATTGTAGCTCCATCTGAATTCATTGCTCTTGCAATTCCAAAATCTGTTACTTTTAATATTTCATCTGATGTTATTAAAATATTTTGAGGCTTAATATCACGATGGATAATTTGTTTACTATGAGCATGTTTTAATCCACTTAAAATTTGAATTGTATAATTTATTGCTTGCTTTTCACTAAGAGGGCCTTCTGTGTAAATAAGTTCTTTCAATGTTTTTCCTTCAATATACTCCATAACAAAATAATTAAAACCTTGGTCTTTGCCAACATCCAAAACTCCCACTATATTTGGATGAGATAAACTTGCTGCAGCGAGAGCTTCGGCTTTGAATTTTTTTACAAATTCTTCATCACGACTTAATTCTTCTTTTAAAATTTTAATTGCTACAAAACGACGTAATTTATGACATTTTGCTTTATATACAAAAGACATTCCTCCAGACCCCAGTTTTTCTAGAATTTCATATCGTTGCCCAAGTATTATTCCTGGTGTCAACATTTCTTACTCACCTCTCCTACAATAACTGCTATATTGTCTATTCCGCCCCTGTGGTTAGCTTCTTGAATTAAACTTTCAATTAAAAAATGAATGTTATCTTTGTTAGTATATACCATGTGATGTATTCTTTGATTGCTTAACATATTATTTAAACCATCGGAACACATTAAAAAATATTCTATACCTTTAAGTGAAATGGTTATTACATCTATCTTAATTTTTTTATCAATTCCGATAGCACGTGTTATAACATTTTTACTTGGGTGATCTTTAAAGCTTTCTATAGGTAATCCAAGAACTTTAGACATTTCAGCAACAACTGAATGATCTGTTGTAATTTGTGAAATATTTTTTTTATTCAGAAAATAAACTCTTGAATCTCCAACATGAGCAATGTGCATTTCGTTTTTTATTATTGTTGCAACTGTTAAAGTAGTGCCCATTCCTTTTAAATTTATATTTTTACTTGCTTCTTTATATATAATATAGTTTGCATGAGAAGTAGCTCTTTTTAAAAAATTTCTAATATCATCTGGTTTAGAAATTTTTAATTCATGATTAAGTTGAGCATATAAACAAAATTCTTCTATTGTGCGTGCACTTGCAATTTCTCCAGCATTATGCCCTCCCATTCCATCTGCAACGATATATAAATTCGGTAGTGGTCCAATTCGTTCATTGGAAATAAATAAATTATCTTGATTAGTACTTCTTTTCTTACCCTTATCAATTTTTCCAGCAACTATCATTTCTAATCACCTCTATTTTTAATAAGTTGGTATAACTTAAGATCAAGTGTTAAGATAATTATATCTTAATTGTCCGCAAGAAGCATTAATATCTTGCCCTAGCGTTCTTCTCACAGTTGTTTCGATACCTCTAGTCTTTAGAATATTTGCGAAATCTTTAATTTTTTTTTCAGTACTACTTTTAAAAGATTGTGTTTCAATTTTATTTATAGGGATAAGATTTACATGACAGAGCATTCCCTTTAATAAATTGGACAATTGCCTTGCAGCTTCGAGATTATCATTTTGACCATCAATTAAAGAATATTCAAAGCTTATTCTTCTTCCTGTTTTGTTTATATAGATTTTGCATGCGTCTAAGAGTTGTTTGATAGTATATTTATTTGCAATAGGCATAATCTTTTTTCGGTGTTCATCGGTTGTAGCATGAAGAGATATAGCTAACGTAATTTGCATTTCTTTATTTGCAAGTTCTAGTATTTGAGGAACAAGCCCACAGGTTGAAATAGTAATATGTCTTTGACCAATGTTTTGCCCTTTATCACTATTTATAAGTTCTATAAATTTAGTGGTAATATCCAATCTCTCTAGTGGTTCACCTGTTCCCATTATAACAATGTTTGATATTTTTTCATTTATGTCTTCGCTTATTTTGTATACTTGTGCAAGCATTTCAGAAGGAGTTAAATTTCGTTTTAAACCTCCTATGGTAGAAGCGCAAAATTTACATCCCATTTTACATCCTACTTGTGAGGATATACAAATAGAGTTTCCATGGTTATATTTCATTAATACACTTTCTATTATATGGTAATCTGAAAGTTCAAACAAGTATTTTCTAGTACCATCTATAGCAGAAATATATTTTTTAACAATTTTAATATCATTTGTAGGATATTGAGTTATTAATTTATCTTTTAAATTTTTGGAGATATTAGTCATTTGGTTATAATCCCAAACCTTTTTTAAATGAAACCATTCAAAAAGCTGCTTTGCTCTGAATTTGCTTTCTCCTAAATCTAACATTATTTTTTCAAGCTCAGTATTATTCATACAAGTTAACATATCAATTTCCAACTTTCTTAAATTTAGCTATAAAAAATCCATCTGTATCCACCAAATAAGGGAGGATTTGAACATAATTTTGTTTGGATTCTAATATTTCAGGTAGATTAATTAATTTTTCTACAGCCATATTTTTATTTTGTAAAATATATTCTACTATATCTTCATTTTCAAGTTTTGATATTGTACATGTACTGTATACTAAAATTCCGTTTGGTTTTAAATATTTAATATTGTTTTCTATAAGTTTTTTCTGAATTTTAACTAGTTCATGGATATCACTCAAAGTTCTTTTATACTTTATATCTGGTTTTTTGCTTAATATACCTAGTCCTGAACAGGGGACATCAAGCAATATTTTATCAAATTTATTTTCCCATGCTTCTTTAAATATAGTTCCATCGTTTAAAACAGGTGTTATGCATGATAATTCTAATCTGTCAGCATTTTTTTGTATTAATTCAAGTTTATGTTCATAAATATCTGTACTGATAATTTGCCCTTCATTTTGAATTAATTGTGCTATATGGGTAGATTTGCCTCCAGGAGCAGCACAAACATCTAAAATTATATCTCCTTTTTGAGGATTTAGTACTTTTGATACAAGCATTGCACTTTCGTCTTGTACTGTCCATAGTCCTTCTTTAAAAGAAGAAACATTTCCAATTGAAGTTACATTATTTAAGTAAAAACTTTCTTCAATAAATTTACCATCTGTAATATCTATATTTTCTCGGTTCAGTAAAATTTTAAGTTGTTCTTTCGATGTTTTTAAATTGTTTACTCTGCCACATACTTTTCCACGTCTATTTAGAGAACTACAAATTTTTTCTATTTCTGCATGATTATAGACATTGTTCCACATTTGGATAATCCAAGCTGGCATAGAATATTTTACTGAAAAGCATTCTATTGGTTCGGTAGGCAAAACGATATTATCTTTTTGTCTGTCTAAATTTCTTAAAATTCCGTTAACAAATCCAGATAAGTTTGTCATCTTTCTTCTTTTCACAATGTTTACGGCTTCGTTAATAATGGCTGGCGTTGGAATTTTATCTAAAAATAATAATTGATATGCACTCATTCTTATAAGTTGTTTAATAAATGGTTTCATTTTATTAACTGGAGTTTTAGATAAGGTATTTATATAATAATCTAATGTGATTTGATGTTGGATTGTTCCATTAACTACTTCTGTAATAAATTTTCTATCGAGTATTTCAAATTGTTCTAAATATTTTTTTAATATTAGTTGTACGTATGATTGGCTTTTTTCAATTTCTACCAATATATCGACTATGGTTTCTCTTATGGTCTTCATATTTTTCTTCCTTATACACATGTATTATTTATGATAAAGGAATTATATCTTATGGATATTGTCATTGTCAATATACAATACAAAAAATATGTAATCAAACCTTTATTTAGTAAATGTTATACTATTAACAAATTAAAGTTTGATTATATGTAAAATAGTTTATAAATTCAAAGAGTGTTATCATATAGATAATTTAATATTTATATTATAAAATTTCAAGTTTGGCCTTGTATACACAAAGGAGAATCAGTTATAATGAATACATAAATTTTTTGAAGGGAGAATGTATAGTAATGAAATTTTTAGAAGAAATTAAAAGACGTGCAAAAGAAGATAAAAAAACTATTGTTTTACCAGAATCAACAGAGCTCAGAACTCTTAAAGCAACAGAGATGATTTTAAATGAGGATATAGCTGATGTAATTTTAATTGGTGATGAATTTGAAATTAAAGAAAAAGCTAAAGGTTTAAATATTGAAGGGGCAAAAATTATTAATCCAGCAACTTTTGTAGATATGGAAGAATATATTAATGTATTTGTAAAACTTCGAGAATCAAAAGGTATGACATATGAAAAAGCAAAACCATTGTTACAAGATCCACTATTTTTAGGGGTTATGATGGTTAAACAAGGGATAGCCGATGGAATGGTTGCTGGAGCAATTAATTCTACAGCCAATGTATTACGCCCATCATTACAAATATTAAAAACGGCACCAAATACAAAAATTGTATCATCATTCTTTGTAATTGTAGTTCCAGATTGTGAAATGGGTTATCATGGAACATTTGTAATGGGAGACTGTGGTCTAAATCAAAGTCCATCAGCTCAGGATTTAGCTGTAATTGCAAAAAGTTCAGCACAAAGTTTTGAACAACTTGTTGGAGCAGAGCCTATTGTAGCAATGCTTTCACATTCAACTTATGGAAGTGCAAAACATCCAAATGTATATAAAGTTCAAGAAGCTACAAATATAGCAAAAGAAAATTATCCAGATCTAAAAATAGATGGAGAACTTCAATCAGATGCGGCGATTGTTCCAGAAATAGGACAATTAAAAGCACCAGGAAGTGAAATTGCTGGATATGCAAATGTGCTGATATTCCCTGATCTTGATGCAGGAAATATTGGATATAAACTAGTGCAACGTCTTGCAAAAGCAGATGCATATGGACCTATGACACAGGGGCTTGCAAAACCAGTAAATGACCTTTCACGTGGATGTAGTGCAGAAGATATTGTTGGAGTTGTTGCAATTACAGCAGTTCAAGCACAAATTCAAGCCTAAATTTTAAAGATAGGATTAAGCTAGGATAAAATTTCAAAGTACAGAAGGGAAAATATAAATGAAAGTATTAGTAGTAAATTGTGGAAGTTCATCATTAAAATATCAATTATTAAATATGGAAGATGAAAGTGTTATTGCAAAAGGAATATGTGAGAGAATTGGAATTGATGGTTCTTTTATTAAACATACAACCAAAGACAATAAAACTATAAAATTAATGGTGGACTTTCCAAATCATCAAGTGGCATTGGAAAAAATGATTGAACTTCTTACCACTGGAGAGACAAAATGTATTGATTCTGTTGACGAAATTGGTGCAGTTGGACATCGTGTTGTACATGGTGGAGAGAAATTTAGTTCATCAGCTATAATTACTAAAGAAGTTGAAGAAGCAATAAGAGAATGTATTGGCCTTGCACCACTTCATAATCCTGCAAATTTAACTGGTATTGATGCTGCTCGTGCTATATTACCAAACGTTCCAATGGTTGGTGTATTTGATACAGCATTCCACCAAACTTTACCTAAAAAAGCTTATATGTATGCAATACCAAAAGAATACTATGAAAAATATGGTGTGCGTAAATATGGTTTCCATGGAACATCACACAAATACGTTGCCCAAAGAGTTGCAGATATGCTTGGAAAACCAATTGAAGAAACAAAAATCATAGTTTGTCATCTTGGAAATGGAGCAAGTGTGTGTGCTATTGATGGAGGAATATCAGTTGAAACCTCAATGGGATTTACTCCACTACAAGGACTTGCAATGGGGACTCGTTCAGGCGATATTGATCCAGCAGTTATCTCTTTCATAATGGAAAAAGAAGGATTTAGTGTAAAAGAAGTAGAAAATATTCTTAACAAAAAATCAGGTGTTCTTGGAGTTTCTGGAATAGGAAGTGATTTTAGAGAAATAGAAGATGGTGTTGTGGCAGGCGATGAAAATTGTCGTTATACAATGGATGTTTTCCAACATAGATTAGTATTTTATATCGGTGGATATGCAGCTATTATGAATGGTGTTGATGCAATTGCTTTTGCTGGTGGATTAGGAGAAAACAATGCTATGATGCGTGCGGAGTTAGCAGAAATGTTAAGCTGGATGGGAGTTAAGATTGATCTTGAAAAAAATAAATGCAGAGGAATTGAAAGAGATTTATCTGCTCCAGATGCTAAAGTTCGTGTAATGCTTGTTCCAACTAATGAAGAGCTTATGATTGCAAGAGATGCAGTTGCTTTAGTTAAGTAAGATAGTTAAATATTTGACTTTTTCTATAGAATCTGTATACAAGAAGAATAAAACTAATGTATTGACAAATTATAGGAGTATATGTATAATTGGTTAATATGTATTGTAGAACTAAAAATCCTATGAATTATTGGTTTTATAAGTTATTTATAATTTCTGCATTTATATTTTTAAATATAAACAGATTTTTAGATTATAATATGTAAGTTTTAGGAGGTGCAAAAATGGCAGTACCAAAAAGAAAGACATCAAAAGCCCGTAGAAATAAACGTAAAGCAAATTGGAAACTTTCTCCACTTAATTTAACTAAATGTACTAAATGTGGTGAGCTTATGATGCCTCATAGAGTATGTAAAGCATGTGGTTCATATAAAGGACGTGCAGTAATTACTGTTGATTAAAGAGACAGCCTTGGCTGTCTTTTTGTGTATAATTATGGACATAAATATTTGAAATTATAGTGTAATTTATAAGAAATTAAAATTATTAGATATGAGAAAAGGTTTATTAAAAGAAAGGAGGATGCAAGGACTATAGGATGCAATTCCTCTCCCGCTTATAGAAGTGTGAGTATCCTTGCTAGAAATAGATGAAAATTGCAATAGATGTTATGAGTGGTGATAATGCTCCAATAGAAACAATAAAAGGATGTATAAAAGCTTTAGAGACTTGCTCTGCTAAGCTTATTCTTGTTGGTCAAAAAGCTATAATAAAACAAGAATTACAAAAATACAAGTATAGTAAAGACAGAATAGAAATTGTTGATTGTAAAGAAGTTATAACAATGGAGGATTCTCCAGTAAATGCAATAAGAACAAAAAAAGATTCATCAATGGTAGTAGGATTAAATCTTGTAAAGAATAAAGAAGCGGATGGATTTGTATCAGCTGGAAATACAGGTGCTCTTTTAAGTGGAGGGACGTTACTTGTAGGTAGAATTAAAGGGATACAACGCCCTGCTTTGCCAGTTCTTATTCCAACCAAGAGAGGATATACTCTACTCATAGACTGTGGAGCTAATATGGATTCTAAGGCAAGCTATTTACAACAATTTGCCCATATTGGAACAATTTACATGCAAGAATTTATGGATATCAATAAGCCCAAGGTTGGATTGATAAATATAGGTACAGAGGAAGAAAAAGGAAATTATTTGACCAAAGAAACGTTTGGATTGCTTAAAGAAGATAAGAAAATTAGATTTATTGGAAATATTGAAGCTAGAGAAATTCCAACAGGTAAAGCAGATGTTTTAGTGTGTGATGCTTTTGTTGGAAATGTGATATTAAAATTTATGGAAGGCTTTGGTTCTTGGATATTTTCAATTTTAAGAATAGAATTTAAAAGAAGTTTAAAAACCAAAATTGCTGCTTTACTTATGAAAGATGGTATAAATAATATAAAAAATAAATTTTATTATTCAGATAAAGGTGGCTCACCTCTTTTGGGAATAAAAGGAATAGTTATAAAGACTCATGGAAATGCAAAGGAAACAGAAATATGTAGTACAATTCTACAGGCAGAAAGGTTTGTTCAAAATGAATTAATAGAAAAAATAACTAAAAATTTCCAAAAAAAATAAAATCATATCAATGATAAAATCTGTATATAATATTATCAAAGTATAATTTTTAAAAGAGGTGGAAAAATGATATTAGATAGAGTGAAAGATATTATTTCTGAGCAATTAAATATATCTAAAACTGAATTATCAGCTGACACATCTTTTATTGATGATTTAAATGCAGATTCATTGGATGTATTTCAAATTATTATAGCTTTGGAAGAGGAATTTAGTATTGAAGTTGACAATAAAGATGTAGAAAAAATTACCACTATAGAAGACATAGCAATTCTAATTAAAAAAGTAAAAAATTTATGTTAAATCCTAATTTGCAGTCAAAATTGACTTTTTTAATGGTCTCCTTTTATTATTATGGGGACTAATTTTAACTCGTTATATAATTAATAGGAACTAATTTGTTTATTAATTATTTATTTAAAAAAGAAAAGAGATGAGATCATGCCAACGTTTACAAATAGAAATGAACAATTAAATAATTTAGAAAAAGTTATAGGATATAGCTTTATAAACAAACAACTTTTAGAGCAAGCTACAACCCACAGCTCATATGCAAACGAACATAGAAATAAGAACATAAAGGATAATGAGCGGTTAGAATTTTTGGGGGATGCTATTTTAGATTTAATTGTAAGTTCTTATTTATTCAAAAAGTATCCTCATCTGCACGAGGGAGATTTATCAAAAAGTCGTGCGAGTATTGTATGTGAAGCTTCTTTAGCTGAAATTGCAAAAAAAGTAAATGTTGGAAATTACATTTTACTCGGAAAAGGCGAAGAAATGACAGGGGGAAGAAATAGAAACTCTATTTTAGCAGACGCTTTTGAAGCAATTACTGGGGCTATATTTTTAGACGGAAAATATGACGCAGTAGAAACTTTTTTAAATAAAACCCTTATAGCGGAGTATAATAATATTGCAATTGAAGAGCTTTATGCGGATTACAAAACGTTATTACAAGAATTTATTCAACAATATAGTACTGAACCAATAAGGTATGAAGTAACTGCTGAAGTTGGTCCAGACCATAACAAAGATTTTTATGTTAGTGTTTGGCATGGGAAATATGAATGCGGAAAAGGTTTAGGCAAAAGTAAAAAAGAAGCAGAGCAAAACGCAGCTCGTGGCGCTTTAAGAAAATTAAATCCTGATAATAAAAAGTAATTTTATTATCAGCCTCTTTTTTTTTTTTCAGTTCTATGTTAAAATTTAGAACATTGAAAATATAAAAGGGGTTGATTTTTTTATGTCTTTTTTTAAAAAGTTATTTGGTAAGAAAGATAAGAAAGAAGAAAGTGTAGCACAAAATGTAATTAGCAAACAAGAAAAAACTAAGAAACAAACTTTGAGTGTAGAAGAAATAAAAAATGCAGAAGAAAGTGAAAGGGAGCGTCGTGAAAGAAGGATAAGGGAATTTGAAGAAAATAACCCTAAAGAAATAAGATTAAGAGAAATGGAAGAGGAAGAGAGGATAAAAGAAAACAGATTAAAAGAACTTGAAGAAGATTATCCTAAGGAAGAGAGAATTAAGCAATTAGAAGAAGCTGAAAATCTTAGAAAAAGGGTTAGAAAAGAAATTGAGGAAGTAAATAAAGAAGAAGTATTGATTGAAGAATATAAAAAAGAAGAACCTGCAGAAATATTAATAGAAAAGCCTGTAGAAATATTAATCGAAGAAACTATAGAAACCAATAAAAAACCTAAAAGAGGAAGGCCTAAAAAAAATAAGGAAGTATTAATTAAAGAAGTTGTAGAAATAGTGGAAGAAACTATAGAAAGGCCTGCAGAAGTATTACTGGAAGAAACTATAGAAAGGCCTGCAGAAGTATTACTGGAAGAAACTATAGAAAGGCCTGCAGAAATATTAATTGAAGAAACTATAGAAAATCCTGCAGAAGTATTAGCTGAGAAAACTAAAGAAAATAGTCAAAAAAATAAAGAAACCAATAAAAAATCTAAAAGAGGAAGGCCTAAAAAAAATAAAGAAGTAGTAATTGAGGATTTTAAAGAAGAGCCAGAGCAAATACTGATTGAAGAACCTAAAGAAGAACCAGAGCAAGTACTGATTGAAGAATATAAAGAAGAGCCAGAGCAGATAGCTGAAGAACTTGAAGAGATTGAACAAGTGGTAGTTGAGGAAATTATACAAGAAGTTATTCCTGCTGAAAAACCTAAAGAAAAAAATAGCAAGGGAAAATTTAACATTTTTAAGGCAATGAAATTAGACAAGCATAACGAAAAAGTTGTTAAAGAAGAACCTACAGAAATCATAACCGAAATAACACCTATTGAAATAACTACTTCAGAGGAAGAAATACCAGCAATACCAGAAGTTGTAGAGTCAGAGGAAATAGAGGTACAAGAAATACCATCAGATACAACAGATGAAGAAACTCCTGTTGAAAAGCCCACTAAGCCTAAAAAAGCAGGTTTATTTAAAAGGCTATTTAGTGGACTTACAAAAACAAGAGACAATATAGTAAATAGTATAGAAAATGTGTTAAAGAATTTTAAGAAAATTGATGAAGATCTATATGAAGAACTAGAAGAAACATTAATAATGGCAGATTTTGGAGTAGATACAACTCTTAATATAATGGAAAAACTACGAGTTGTTGTTAAAGAAGAAAAGTTAACTGATGTTAATGAATTAAATCAAGCACTACAAAAAATAATAACAGATATTTTATTAAAACATGAAATTACTCCTATAGTTGTTGAAGATAGACCAAATGTTATATTAGTAATTGGAGTAAATGGTGCGGGTAAAACAACTAGCATTGGGAAATTATCTTACCAATTTAAACAAGAAGAAAAAAAAGTTGTGGTTGCAGCGGCGGACACATTTAGGGCTGCTGCAATTGAACAATTAAGCGTATGGGCTAATAGAGCAGGGGTTGAAATTATAAAACATACAGAAGGTTCAGATCCAGCTTCTGTAGTTTATGATGGAATTGCTGCTGCGAAAGCAAGAAAAGCAGATATTTTAATTTGTGACACAGCAGGAAGACTTCAAAATAAAATTAACCTAATGAAAGAACTTGAAAAAATAGGTAGGATTATTGATAGGGAATATCCTGAAGCACATAAAGAAGTTCTTATTGTTTTGGATGCAACTACTGGACAAAATGCGATTTCACAAGTAAAAACCTTTAATGATATTGTTAAAGTAGACGGTATTATTTTAACTAAACTTGATGGTACTGCTAAAGGAGGAGCGGTTGTAGGTATTTGTGGCTCAATGAATGTTCCTGTGAAATATATTGGTGTTGGTGAGAAAATTGAAGATTTACAAGTGTTTAATCCTCAAGCTTTTGCACAAGCATTATTTGCCAAAGCTGAAGCAGTTATAGATGAAGATAATGATGAGGATGAAGAAATAGAAAGTGAAAATTAATAAATAAGGGCGAATAAATTCGTCCTTATTTATTTGGCACAAATAAATATTATAGTCAATTAGCTTTCCAAGTCATTAACTAGCTTTTCATTTGGAGTTACAACTAAAGTTTTAAAATTTGTATAAATAACCATTCCTGGCTTAGCATTAGGTATTTTTTTTATATATTTTTTTAAAGTATAGTCAATAGAAACATTACTAGAGTGTTTACTACTACTAAAATATGATGCCAAAGTTGCACATTCAAGTAAATCTTGATTAGTAAGTTCGTATTGATGAGGTACTTTAACTATGACATGGGAACCAGGAGCATCTTTAATATGAAACCACATATCATTAGGCTTAGCATATTTCATTGTTAAACTATCATTTTGAAAATTATTTTTTCCTATATAAACATCTAAATTTGATGAAGTTTTATATTTCATATATGGGTTGCTATTTTTAGGCAATTTCTTAGGATGTTTTGCTTTCTTTTTTAAATATCCCATTTGCACTAGCTCTTGTCTGAGTTCAAGAATATCTGCTTCTGTTTCAAGAATATCTAGTGAAACTAAAACTGAATTCAAATAATCTAAGTCTTCAGAGATTATTTGTAGCTGTTCAGTAGCAGCCACAAATGTACGTTTTGTCTTATTATATATTTTAAAATAAGCTTGTGCATTTTCTATTGCTGTCTTTTTAGGATCAAGAGGTATTGTTATATCCTCATAAGGTTCAATATAATAATTTTGGGTTGTAAAACTATCAGCATTTTGGGTAATACTATAAGAATAGGAAGTTATAATTTCTCCATAAATTTTATATAACTCATTTAATTCAGTATCTTCAATAGCTTTTTGTTGAAGAGCTTGTTTTCTTTTAGCTCTATCAATAAAGTTTTGGACTAACTTCCTTATATCGGATGTTTTTTGTGCTATAGTAAATCTTTGATTTTTTTTGTAAATATATAATTCCACAAGCTCACTTATAGACGTATATAGCTGTTGATTTAAATTTTGGTATAACTCCAAAGGAAAGCTATAAAATTCAACAGGCAATTCTTCTTTGTCTGTGTATAAAATAGGGCTATAAGTTGCATTTTTAACATTTTTCATTATATTGTTAAATGAATTAAATAGTTGTTCAAGCTCTGCTAAAGTGAAGCTGGAACTTGGCTTGTCTTCTTTAAAGTTTGCTTTAAGACATATTTCTTGAGCTATAACTGGGCTTATACCATTATAAGAAGTGTAAATGCTCTTGAAAAGTGGTATATTTTTTGTTTTAACTTGCTCTATGAATTCTTCTTTAGAAGCAGAAAGTGGATTTAACTTATTTTGATTACTTGGGTAAACATACTTATAATTTGGTAATATTGGACGAAGACTACTTTTATCATATGATATATGCTTGATACTATCTATTATAGTATAATACTCATTGGTAAAAATAAGATTACTATGTCTGCCCATGATTTCGAGAATAAGCTTTTTATTTTCTCGATCTCCAAGTTCATTCACCGCTTCAATGTCAATTTCTACTATACGTTCAAAATTAGGTTGGAAAATATCAATGATTTTTCCTCCAATAAGATGCTTTCTTAAAAGCATACAAAACATTGGTGGGCTTTCAGATTTATTTTCAGTTAAAGTTGACAAATTAAGTCTTGGATAATAACTATGAGCATTAAGAACAAGTTTGTGTTTTGTTCTATTATTTCTAATAGCTATTAGCAATTCTTCTTTTTCTGGTTGATAAATTTTGTCAATTCTTCCACCTAAAAGAGTTTGTTTTAGTTCATTTATAATATTAGATAAAACTATTCCATCAAGCATAAAAAACCTCCAGTAGTTATGATAGTGTAAAATCTATTATAAAGTAGCAATGCCTAAAAGTATATAGTAAATGTACTTATATTGTCAATTACTACACACCCTAGAGGGATAGTAGTTTTTTGCTTTAAAATTTATAAAAAGTATAGCGTACTATCCTTTATATAGTGGTAGCGATTAAGGAATCTTTCGTTGATAATATAATTATAAATAACTATACTAATTACTGTTTTAAAGTACAAGAACTATATCACAATTTTTTTGTAAATAAAAGAAAGGTATGTTATAATAAAAATCATATTTTAGAAGGAGGATTAATATGGAGGGACTAAAACTTGTTTTATCTGGTCCGTCTGGTTCAGGAAAAGGAACAATTGTTCAGGAACTATTAAAAAGTGATAATTTTAAACTTTCCATATCTGCTACAACGCGGAATAAACGTGAAGGCGAAATTCATGGAGTACATTATTTTTATAAGAGCAAAACTGAATTTGAGGAAATGATAAAAAATGACGAATTGATTGAGTATGCTCATTTTTGTGATAATTATTATGGAACGCCAAAAGTCTTTATAAATGAGGTAGTAAAAGAAGGATTTGACATTATTTTAGAGATTGAAGTTCAAGGTGCGTTGCAGGTAAAAAGAAGATATCCAGACGCAATTTTTATTTTTATTATGGCTCCGACTTTTAAGGAATTAAAAGAACGCCTAATTAGCAGAAATACCGAAGTACCAGAAGTTGTAGAAAAAAGGCTTAAAAGAGCACGAGAAGAATTGCTGTTATTTAAAGAATATGACTATATAGTAATAAATGATAATCTAGAAGAAGCTATTGAACAAATAAAATATATAACTAAATCAGAAAAATTAAAAAGTAAACACTATAAAGAACATATACAACTAATGCTTGAAAATTAAATTTTAAGGAGAACTTACATGTTACAACCATCATATAATCAGATATTAGAAAAATTAAACAGTGAAAATTCTGATAACCCAGTGACTAGTCGCTACTCAATCATTATTGCAACAGCAAGAAGGGCAAGACAAATTATAGATATAGCAAACGAAACTTCAAACGCGCGTAATCATGAAATAATTGACCCTGTACGTATAAAAAAGAAAGTAGAACTAAATGAAAAATTGAAAAGACAAAAGCCCATATCTATTGCGGTAGATGAATTATATAGTGGAAAGATAAGGATAAAAGAGAGAGATAATGTACTGTGAAGTTATTATAGAATATGCAACAGCAAAAGAAATAGATAGATTGTTTACGTATAGTATTCCGCCAGAGCTTTTAGACAGAGTAAGCATTGGAGATAGAGTAAAAGTTTCATTTGGCCAGAGTAAAAAAATATATATAGCATATGTAATAAATATTACCAATCAAAAGCCAAGCTTTAAATTAAAGCCTATACTTGAAATTATAGATGAAACTCCTATACTAGATAACAAACAAATTGATTTGGCTAATTTCCTAGTAAATCACTATGGGGCATCATATGCAGCGAGTTTAAATGCTATCTTGCCACCTTCTCTAAAAGCTAAAGCAATAAATCAATCTAAAATTGAGAAAATAGTTGTATTTGATGAAATAAATCATGAAAAATTTAAAGTATTAAACAAAGAACAAGAACATGTTTATAATCAAATTAAACAAAAAGAATATAAATCTTATTTAATTGATGGAATTACTGGCAGCGGAAAGACAGAGATATTTTTACATGTTATGAGAGATGTTATAAATAGAGGTGAAACTGTTATTATATTAGTTCCAGAAATAGCATTAACTTCTCAAACTTTAAGCCGATTTAAAGAAAGATTTGGTAATAGAGTAGCTTTGACTCATAGCAGAATTGGGATAGCAGAAAGACAACGACTATATATAAAAGCTAAGCAAGGAAAAATACAAATCATAATTGGTCCAAGAAGTGCAGTTTTTACACCCTTGGAAAATTTAGGGTTAATAATTGTAGATGAAGAACATGATGCAAGTTATAAATCATTTGAAGCTATGCCAAAGTACAACGCAAAAGAAGTAGCATTATATAGGATGAAAAATAATGGATTAGTTATTTTAGCTTCTGCAACACCAAGTTTTGAAGTATATTATCAGGCTAAAACTAATCAAATTGGATATTTACAACTTACAAAACGTACGGGTGATGCAAAGCCCCCGACTATAGACCTCGTTGATATGAGAAAGGAACTAGAGGAAGGAAATACTCAAGTAATTAGTAGAAAATTACATGATAATATTAAACAAGTACTTTCTCAAGGACAACAAGTAATGCTCTTGATAAATCGAAGAGGCTACTCTACTTTTATAAGTTGTCGTAAATGTGGATTTGTAATAAAGTGTAAAAATTGTGATGTTTCAATGACATATCATTTGATAAAAAAAACTTTAGAATGCCATCATTGTTTAGCAGTAGAATCTATACCAAAAGTTTGTCCTAGTTGTGGAAGCTCATATATTAAGTTTTTTGGCAATGGGACTCAAAAAGTTGAGGAATATTTAAATTCGCATTTTATGGAGTATGGAATTGGTAGAATGGATTTAGACACTACTTCTGGAAAAGAAGGTCATAGTAAAATTTTACAATCATTTAGACAAAGAGAAACGAATATATTGGTTGGCACTCAAATGATTAGCAAAGGACATGATTTTGAAAATGTAACACTAGTTGGAATTATATCTGCGGATACATCTTTATTTCTTCAAGACTTTAGAGCAAATGAAAGAACTTTTCAACTACTTACCCAGACTCTTGGCAGAGCAGGAAGGGGAAAATTGAATGGTAATGTAATTATTCAAACCTACAATCCTGAGCATGAAGTGCTTCAACTAGTGAAAAATTACCAGCAGCAAGATTTCTATAAAAATGAACTAACATTAAGACAAATAATGGGATATCCTCCTTTTGGAAATATATTTGGAGTTTTGATAACTGGGGAGATTGAAGATGAAGTTATAAAATCAGCACATTTACTAAAAGAGTATTATATTCATTATAATAAGAACAGCCAGTTTAGAATAATTGGCCCTGTTTCAGCAATTATTAGCAAAATATCAAATAGATATCGTTGGAAAATAACTATTATAGGAACGGAAAGAAATAAACTATTGACATATGGAAAGTATTGCATAGATAAATGCAGTGAAAATAAAGAAGTTATAGGATAAGGGCGGGAAAACTTGTTGCTTTGGTGTGGTATGAAAGCCCCCTCAATCCAGTAAGCGTATTGGGAAACTAGTATGTAGACAACGGCTTGACTGTTGCAATATACCACTTGAATTGCTTGGAACCCCTAAAGCCAATCAAACCACAACGCAAGTATGAAACATAACTAAACGTGAAATAATATTACCTATTTAGGATAAATATTTTGGTTGCGAAAGCAGAAAAAATTGATTGGATGGTATATGGTTAAATCCTAAGTGCTACAACAATGGGCAATGAGCAGGTAAACTCCAAACACTGATAAGCAAAGCTTAATCATACATGATAATGAAGCTCTGCTTCATCATAGGAGAAACTTCAACGACTAGACCTCTTGAGGGTCGTACACCATAAGCGATAGATGGTGGAAGTGGGTGGCTCTTAACACAAAATTATATAGTTTTGGTGAAGAAGAAGATATAGTCTGTGCTT
>LJHD01000170.1 GCA_001983475.1 Candidatus Epulonipiscium fishelsonii
ACATTGAATATTCGCAATTAAAAATTGCTCAGAAGTTTTACTCTAAAATGTTTGCTTTTAGAAACCACTAATATTCAGCTGTTTATATAATTATTGCCCTAAAACAAATTATATAAACATTATTTGTAAAAAATATCAAATATATTATATATATATTATACAGATTTCTGTACTATATACAGAGAACTGAGGAAATACAGAATAAATAAAAAGTAGTGAAAGAGTATTTTATATAAATAGAATACTCTTGATGACTAAAAAAAAACCACATTAGCTGTATGATAAACATTCGTACAACATAATGTGGTTTTCTTTTTCATAGTTTTTTATTTCCCATGTAGACTCAGTAGCAAAATCGTATAATGAGGGAAATCTCTTATTTAGTGGCTTCATATTGTTTTAATAATGATACATTTGCTTGCTCATATTTATTTAAATTGCTATTTGAAAATGTATCGCCTTCAACGTATGGGTAGTACCAACTTTGATTACTAAAGTATTGATTTAGGTCATCTGAATTAAATATATAGCCATATCGTGCGTAAATTTCATTTCTCGCTAATCTAGCTTGTTCAGCTGAAAGACCTGATATATCTTTCCAAGATAAATAGTTTATATCACTATTAGGAAGTATGTAATTTGTATCATAGTCAGAAGTATAATCATATTTAGGAGTTGAATGCATACTTAAATAAAATATATCTGGATTTGAGTTTGGTGAATAACTAGGGAGATACGTATATCTAATTTCTAATCCATCTCTAATGCAATTATAGTAATATGCTCCTGAATCATAAAATAAAGGGCCATAATTATATGGATCGCAAATAGCTTGTACTTCATTATAATCTGCTTCATAACTTGGAACATAAACCTCTACAGACTCAACAATTAAATTGCCATAGTTGTCAATGCCACTAAAATTAATCTGTAATTCTGTGTCTAAATTATCTATTACTGTCATATAACCTACACCATTTCGGGTTATAAAACTCTCATTGGCTGGACGAAATTTGTATTTTTCTAAAGAGTTCATTGAAAATGGTGAGTTAATAAAATTATTAATATCGAATCCAACTACCTTTTCCGAAAATGACTCATCGTGATAATATTCAATTGCTTGTACATTAATATTAAATAATAACCCAAATGCTATAAGTGGAATAAATTTAGTTTTTTTCATATATTTTCTCCTAAAATTTTGTTTTAAAATAATATATGATGGATATTGAAAAAATATACCAAAGTTAATAATAATACAAGCGGTTGTTTTGCCTAGCATGATTATGGAAGATTAGCTGAGGTTTATTTTCTTAAGCTCACATTCAGGACACTAGAATATTGCTGCTATTTTAAAGTACAACAAAAGATAAAGAGCAAACATTGTTCGCTCCTTATCTTTTGCTAATCAATCTATTTAACAACACTGAAATTTGTGCTCTAGTAGCTTCATTCTTTGGTTTATATGTTCCATCAGGATTGCCGTTAATTAATCCTATTCCATACAGCTTTTCAACAGATGGTTTTGCATAATCTGCAATTTGATCTGTATCGATAAATGGCAGGTTAGCTCTTCTAACTTGAGTTGCAACTATATTAAAGGTTGTAATTATTCTATCAATTATAACAGCCGTATCTTCATTCTTTACAGAGTAGCTCACTCCAAAACTCCCATCTGGAAATCCACTTATA
>LJHD01000171.1 GCA_001983475.1 Candidatus Epulonipiscium fishelsonii
CAATATGGCGGAGACAGTATTGCTGGCATTAGCACGGGACAAATGCCATTGGAAGAAATGGCTCTTTTCTCTCATGTAATACGTAATTTTTTAAGAGGCCATGTTGATGGTAATACACGTTTGTGCATGGCAACATCTGTTGTAGCATACAAACAAAGTTTTGGCTTTGATGCTCCACCATACACTCTTAATGACCTTGAACTATCCGATACTATCTTTTTAATAGGGGCAAATCCAATTGTTGCTCATCCTATAATTTGGGATAGACTTCGTAAAAACAAGAATAAGAAACTAATTGTAATTGATCCAAGACGTTCAGAAACTGCTGAAAAAGCAGATTACCACTATGCATTAAAAGGTAAATCTGACATATTTTTGTTTTATGGCTTAGCAAATTTATTAATTGAAAGAGAAGTTATTGACAAAAAGTATGTTGAAGAACATACAGAAAACTTTGAAGAATTTAAAGATTTTGTAAAAAATTATACACCTAATGTTGTGTGTAAAAAAACAGGGTTATCTCAAGATAATTTAAATAATATGGCTGATTTGATTGAAAATGGTAAAAATGTATCATTTTGGTGGACCATGGGCATAAACCAAGGTTATGAAGCAGTTAGAACTGCTCAATCTATTATAAACTTGGCACTTATGACAGGGAATATTGGTAGAGCAGGAACTGGTCCAAATTCAATTACTGGACAATCTAATGCCATGGGTTCACGTGCATTTAGTAACACCGCCGGTCTTTATGGTGGAGGAGATTATGACAATCCTATAAGACGAAAAGCAGTATGTGAGGCATTGGAAATTACAGATGATCAATTAATTGATAAACCAACACTTCCATACAATGCAATTATTGAAAAAATAAATGCAGGCGAGATTAAAGCACTTTGGGTAGTATCAACCAATCCACGCCACTCTTGGGCAAATAATAAAACATTTGAGGAAGCAATTAAAAAGTTAGAATTATTTATAGTCCAAGACCTTTATGATGATACAGATACTTCAGCTGAAGCAGGGATTTTTTTGCCAGTAGTTTCTGGGTTAAAAAAGACAGGAACATATATTAACACTGAAAGGCGACTTTCTGCTCTGCGTCCAGTTATAAAAAAAGAGGAACATGAAAAAACTGATTATGAAGTTTTTTTAGGTGTTGGAAAAGCTCTTGGAATGGGAAGTTTATTAGATTTATGGCAAACTCCAAAGGATGCATTTGAACTAATGAAAAAATGTTCAAGAAATATGCCTTGTGATATAACTGGTGTTACGTATGAGGCATTAGAAGGAACTCCAGGTATCCAATGGCCATTTACAGAAAAAACGCTTCTTGAAACAGATGAACGC
>LJHD01000172.1 GCA_001983475.1 Candidatus Epulonipiscium fishelsonii
TTATTTTAACCCCTTCAATGCTTTCTTTAGAAATGGGACTAAAATGTCTTGAAAGTAATATACCTTCAATGCTATTAAATGATTATGATAAGGAACAAAGAATAAGTTCTGTATCAATTGATCACTTTAAAGGTGGAGAGCTAGTGGGAGAACTTTTTTTAAAACAAGGATATAGAAATATAGCCTATGTAGGATATGCAAAACCTGCTCTAGATATACTAGAAAGGAAGAAAGGGTTTTTGAATAAGATAAGTAAAGTTCATGTTAATATAATAAATAAAGAATGTGAAAATACATATGAAGAAGGGTATGAAATAGGCTTAAGTTTAATACGAGAAGATATAGAAGCTATATTTTGTGTAAATGATTTGGTAACTGTAGGAATAATTGATGCAATTAGAAACAATGATAATATTAGTTTATCAAAAAATATTGATATTGTTGGATATGACAGCATAGTTCAAAGTTCATGGAAAGTATATAATTTTACCACTGTCAATCAGCCTATAGATGAATTAATATTAAAAACAATTAGTGTGTTAATTAATCTTATAGAAAGTAATACTCAAGAGGTTATAAATTTGAAAATTCAACCAACATTAGTTTTAAGGTAAATGAATACGTATGAAACTTCAAAGGAGTGAAACAATGGAAAACAATAAAATACACATTAGTACTATACCAATGTCAAAAAGGATAATAGCATACTTAACAATCCTAGTAGGATATTTCTTTTATTGCTATAATTTTTCTGTAATTGACTATGTAAGACCATTCTTAGTTGAAGACTATGGAATGACAATGGAACAAACTGCTCTATTTTATACTTGGCAATCTGTTGGAGCGATGATTGGAGCTTTTGGATGTGCGTGGCTTGCAGAGAATTTTGGTAGAAAAAAAGTATTAATTATTATAACTCTTCTTAATGGGGTATGTACTATTATTAATATGATATTTCCTACATATTTGTTATGGGCGTTAATGCGACTAGTTATTGGTATATCTCTTGGAGGATACTATACAGTTGCAGTTGCAACAATGGTTGGTTTATTTGAGCCAAAAGTAAGAGGTAAAGTTGTTGCTACAGCATCAATTCTATTCCCAATTTCAACAATTGTAATGGCAAACCTAGGCGGATTTTTTGGAGAAGCTGGGTGGGAGTCAATTTTATGGCTTGGAGGAATACCTCCAATTTTAGCTGCAATATGTATGATATTCTTTGTACCAGATGATAAAAAAGTAGAAGGATATGGGCTTTCATCAAGTATCACTGTTTCTCAGACAGAAACCAAAAAAGGTACTTGGGGAGAAATGTTTAGTTCAAAATATGCAAGATTTACAATTTCATGTATGTTACTTTCAGGCTTAAACTTTATGGGATATCAATTTTTTAGTGGATTTATCACAGTGTATCTTCGTGATGTAAGAGCGTTTGATATGGCAACTATGGGAATATTAATTTCTGCAGCTTCAAGTGGTCAGTTAATTGGTGGATGGCTATGGGGAGCTAGTGCAGACAAGTTTGGTAGAAAAGTTAATGCATTTGGATTCTTCCTTTCATCAATTATGCTTTGTTTATATTTTGTTGCACCACAAAATGTTATAATACTTTCTGTTATAGGTTTCTTCTATGGAGTAGGTTTAAACTCAGCTTCAATTTGGGGAGGATACTTTACAGAAATGTTCCCACTTCATTTAAGAAGTATGGGTGCATCACTATTCCACGGCGGAAGAATTATATCACTATTTGCACCTTCAATGGTTGTAGCAGTTGGAAATATGTTTAGTCTTCAAGTAGCAATGTGGGGAGCACCAATTATCTTTACTGTAGCAGGATTATTATGGTTAACATTACCTGAAACATTTAAAAAAGGTAAATTTTACAAAGGATATGACCCAAATGAACAAGCTCAAGCTTAATTCTAAACAAATCAAAAAATACGTGATATAGTAAATAGATAGGTAGGCCGTGTATGACCTACCTTATCTGTATATTATATGATTTATAATAACTAGACAATCAATAGAAGGGGGCATTTGTTTTGATACTTTCAATTTTTGATATTTGTATAATTATAATATACATATTAGTTATGATAGTTATTGGCTATGTGGTTGGAAAAGATAATGAAACACAAGATGACTATTTTTTAGCAAATAGGTCAATGTCTTGGTTTCCTGTAGCACTTTCAGTTGCTGCAACAATGATAAGTTGCAATGCATTTGTTGGAGGGCCAGGATGGGGATATACTAGCGGGCTATTTCCATTTATGCAAAATATATCTGTTCCATTTAGCATAATGTTAGCTTCAATGATATTCGTTCCATTTTTATATAGTTTAAGATTAACTTCTATCTATGAATATATTGAGTTAAGACTTGGAAGAAAAACAAGGCTAATCTCAGTGATAGCTTTTTTAATGAATTCGTTAATTCAAGTAAGTTCAATGGTATTTATTCCTGCACTTGTGCTTAATAGATTTACAGGAATAGATATAAATACAATTATAATCATAGTGGTTATAATTTCTATAATATATACTCTTCTTGGTGGTATTAAAGCAGTTATAATAACAGATGCAATCCAAATGTTAGTTATTTGGGGAGGAGTAATTGGAGGAATTACATATACCTTTGTTGTAAGAGATCTAAGCTTTTTTGAAACATTTCAAACTGCAAAAGAATTAGGGAAATTAAATTCTTTGGACTTTTCACTTCAGGCTTCCATGTTTGATGCCAATGGATTTTTTGCAGCCACTTTGGGCGGTGCAGTTATGTGGCTTAGATATTTTACATTCGACCAAGCTCAAATACAAAGGCTTAGTACTTCAAAGTCGATCAAAGACTTAAAGAAATCCTATGTTATTAGTGGTATTTTAATGAACTTGTTATATTTTATCTTTGTATTTCTCGGAGCCCTTTTGTTTGTGTTGTTTGGAGGGCAAAGCTTTGAAAACGCAAATGATGTAATGATAATGTTTATACAAGGCCTACCTGTTGGACTAATTGGACTGTTGCTTGCTGGATTGTTTGCTGCAGCTATGTCTAGTGTTGATTCTCTTTTAAACTCTATGTCAACAGTTTTTATAAAAGATATTTATGAGCCTTATATAGGCAAAGATAAAGAAGCAACTTTAAAAATCTCAATGGTAATTTCACTATTTTTTGGTGTGTTGATTACCTTTATAACAATAATTGCTTTTTCTGGAACTACTAGCTCTATACTTTCAGTAATAGGACAATACATTTCTTATATAAGTGGCCCGTCATGCGGATTATTTTTACTTGCCTTAATGACTGATAAAGCAAATGACAAGGGTGTATGTATTGGAACAACTTTATCATTTTTTATCATGATATTTTGGGTCAGAACTTTAGGAATAACATGGATGTGGAATTCTATTATAGGAGTGGTATTAACTTGCGTGTTAGGGTACATACTAAGTTTGGCAATAAAAGATAAGCCAACTTCAGTACAATTAACTTATACAATTAAACATTATAGAAAAAATCTTCTGAAAGAAAATAAACTGACCGAAGATGGAGTAAGTATATTGCCTTTTAAAATGGGTATACATGAACTTATATTACTAGGGTTTTTCTTAGTACAGTTTTTAATTTTGATTTTAATATCAAATTAAAATATAGGCTATTGCCGAAATATAGATAAGTAGTTAACTTATCTATATTAATGGTGATTAGTTAAAATATAAAAAAAGAATTGGAGATAGTTAAATGGGAAAATATCAAGGAAGTAAAAAAGTAGTAAGAGAATATTTTGCAACACTTTCAGATGCAGTTAAAGATGAGAATGCAACAGCGGACTCTATTGCAAAAGTGATAAGTGAACATACAACGCCAGACTATCTATTTATGGGAGTATATCCATTTAGAGAGCAAAAAGGTGTAAAAAATGCAGTTGATGTATTTTGGGCTCCTTTATCAAAATCTTTGACACGTATGCAAAGAAGGCAAGATATCTTTATTGCTGGTACAAATGATGTTAAAATTGATCCTACAACAGGAAAAGATTCTTCTCAAGATATTTGGGTTATGAGTATGGGTCATTTTATGGGTCTGTTTGATAATGATTTTATGGGAGTGAAAGCTACAGGAAAAATGATTAGCTTAAGATATGCTGAGTTTAGTCAAGTTGTTGAAGGCAAAATTTCTAGAACTGGGATGTTTGTTGATTTAATTGGATTTATGATCCAAGCTGGAGTTAATCCTCTTCCTCCTTCTACTGGGCAATACTTTGTTTATCCTGGACCAATTAACCATGATGGATTATTGTTTGAAGATGCTCCTGAGCAAGAAGGAATTGATACTGTAAATCTTGTTAATCAAATGGTTGAAGACCTTGATCAGTTAAATAGAAGTGGTGCTATGGGATGCCCTCCTGAAATTTTAGCTCTATCTTGGTCAAAAGATATGATTTGGTATGGTCCTGGTGGAATTGGTGCATCTTACACTATTCCAAGATATCAAATGCAACATCAATTGCCTTTTAGAAACAACTTAACAGATAAAAAATTCAATGGACACGTTGCAAGAATTGCAGAAGGTAACTTCTCTTGCTTCTTTGGATGGCCAAACTTATCTAATCGTTCAATTGGTGGTTTCCTTGGAATGCCTGCTGGTGGAGCAAGTGCTGATATGCAAGTGGTTGATGTTTATTGTAGAGATGGAAACAAACTTTCAGAAAACTGGGTATTAATTGATTTAGCATACTGGTTAAAACAACAAGGTTTAGATATCTTTGATAGAACTTCAAAAATTACTAATCCTGATTTTGTTAACAAAAAATAGTAATAAATAAAAAAACAAAGGGGGTAAATATTGCCCTCTTTTTGTTTTTTTTACAGATATAGTCACGTACTAAATCTATTATCATGAATAAGGAGTAAATTTAATGGATAACATTTTTTCGATAGGATATGCAGGGTTTGATATTAATACATTTCTGCAAGTTATAAAGAAATATTCTATAAATTGTATTATAGATGTACGTAGCAAACCTTTTTCAAAATATTATATTAATTATAATAAGCCATATTTAGAACAGGTTTTAAATGATAATCAGATTTTATATAGGCATTATGGCAAAGAATTTGGGGCACAACAAACAAGTGCTAAATTTTTAACTTCTTCAAGATATGTAAGTTTTAGTAAGTTTATACTTTCAACTGAATTTACGAATGGAATAAACAAGATAAAAAAAGGGATGAATATGGGATATATTTGTATTTTATGTGCTGAAGTAGATCCATTGACATGCCACAGAAGTATTATGGTTGGACAAGGGTTTAAGCAACAAGGAATAAATATCGCTCATATATTAAAAAATCAAGAATTAGAATATCAATCTGAGCTAGAAAATAGATTAATTAATTGTTATATAAAAAATTCAAACCAATTATCTTTCTTATATACAAGTAAAGAAACCATGCTTGAAGAAGCGTATAATAGAAAAAATAAAGAAATAGGATTTAAAGTTAAAGAAATTTATTATTAATAAAAATTTAAAATGTAGAGTTTTACTAAAAAAGTAGCAAAACTCTTTTTTTATTGCAAAAAAGTAAAAAAATTTAATTTATATAACCTAAATGTTATGTAAAATGTATATAGATTTTTATTTATAATGAAAAAATATGTTGAAAAGTTTGTTGATAATATTTAGATATGATAAAATATATTAATACCAATATACATATTTAAGCTATTAATTAATTATTGCAAATTATAAAAAAATATGATAAAATAATTAAAGACTAGTTATTTAATACGAAGGAGAATGCTTTTATGAAATTATTATTTGGTTTAATATTTGCTGGCAGTCTTGTTTTATGTACAAATGGAGAAGTTCAAGCGATGGAACAGAATTTGAACTCTAAAGAAGTTTCCGTAATGAATCAATATTTAAATATTTTTAATATAATACCAACAAAAGTAATACATAACGACAATTTACAAAAAACTTGGTGTTTTTTGGATAATCAGTTATATATTTCTTATGATAATGGAAAAACTTTCAAAGAACTATATACCTTTTATGATGGAAATATTGTAGATTTTCAAATTATTGGAGAACAAATAGTTGTTGTAAGCATTGAGTATTATGATGGAAATAGTGGAATGCAATATTCAATAGATTTTGGAAAAACTTTTGATACTTTAATAGATGTTCAAACGACAAGTCAAATAGCTTATGAAAATGTTAAAGAAATACCTGTTTTGTTATATCATGATTTTCATCCTACTAATTTAGACTATGCTACTGTACTATATGAAGATTTTATTGATCAATTGGATTACTTACAAACTGAAGGGTACAATACAATTACTGTAGATGATTTATATAAAATATCTACGGGCAAACAAATTATGCCTGAAAACCCTATTATTATATGTGCAGATGATGGATATATGAGTAGTTATAGTTTTATGTATCCTGAGCTTAAAAAAAGAAATATGAATGCTACGATTTTTGTAATAGGTAAATCTCTTGATAGAGCGAGCAATGGTGAATTTATTAGTGAAAGAGGCAGATTTACATGGGACCAAGCAAAAGAAATGGTACAAAATGACGTAATTGACATACAACTACATACTTTTGACTCACACTACGAAACAGTAAAGAATAATGAACCTATGGGAATTTTTGCAACTCCGTTTGAATATGAAACAGAAGAAGATTATTGTAAAAGAATAGATTTTGATATTAAACAGAATATTATAGGAATAGAAAATCATCTTGGGTATACTCCTGTTGCATTTGCATATCCATATGGAAGCTACTCTGAACTTTCTGAAGATATTTTAAAACAAAATGATATAAAATTTACTTTTACAACAAACCATGGAGCTTTAGAATTAGATGAGGAGTTTTACCTAATTGATAGATTAATAGTTGGAGGAACTGAAACATTTGAAGCATTTGTGCGAAAAGTAAAAAATTAAAGTTTTTAAAATAAGAGAAAAAGATATTTTAAGATGGTTTATTCGAAAGAATGTTCAATGTTTTTTTAGAGCTTGGGAGTTTTACTCCCAAACTCTTATATAATCAAATTTAGGTACTACTATTCAAAGTACCATTACTTAACAATAAACTATTGTTCTTGTATTGAGTATGTTTTTAGAAAGGAAATTTTTATGTATAAGATAGAAACACACTGTCACACTGTTTATAGTAGTGTTTGTGGGCACTTACATGCCCTGCAAATACTTGATTTATATAAAAAAGAAGGATATGATGCAATTTGCATTACTGACCACTATAATATGCAAACGTATGAAATGAATAATGCTGAAAATGTAGCAGATAAAGAAAAAGCTATGTTTAAAGGATATCTTGAAGTAAAAGATCTTAGCCAATTTTATGATATAGAAGTTATTTTAGGAGCAGAAATTCGATTTAATGAAAATAGAAACGATTACTTAGTATATGGTATTAC
The DNA here is from genome assembly GCA_001983475.1 of Candidatus Epulonipiscium fishelsonii. Taxonomy (GTDB): domain Bacteria; phylum Bacillota; class Clostridia; order Lachnospirales; family Cellulosilyticaceae; genus Epulopiscium_A. The sequence continues at coordinate 7,455 of LJHD01000172.1, forward strand.
ACCAGGTGTTTTATCCAATCCAAAGGAAATATTAGAAATGGGAATTGTACAATTTTCTGAGTATGCTAAACAAAATAATCTTGTAATAATTCAAGCACATCCTTTTAGGCATCATAAACACTGTATTCCTGTTTCGCATGAATTTATTAATGGTTATGAAGGATATAACCATCATCCGAGACATAATGACTTTAACGAAAAGGCTTTTGCTCTTTCATCAAAATATAATCTTATTACGATTTCTAGTTCTGACCTTCATAGAAGTACAGATGAAGAAAGTATGGGAGGAATAAAAAGTGCTGTTTTACCAAGAAATAGTGTTGATATGGCAAAAATTTTATTAAGCCGAGATTTTACCTTATATCATAAAAATGCAGAAAATTAGGGCGAACAGATGTTCGCCTTTATAAATCTTTTTCTTTTAATTCTGGAAACATTTTTTTAGTTTCATTTTTTATTTCTGTATTAATTTTTTCTATAATTTCAGGGGTCAAGTTTTTTTCGGCAAGTTTTGCTTGAAAAACATCTTTTCCTTCTTTTTTATATTGTTTCAATTCTTTAAATTCTGCTTCAGTCAATTTGTATGATTTAAGGATGCTAGCAATTATTAGTTTTCTTTCTTCTAACTTTTGAGCAATTTGTTCTTCGGTATAACCAACATCAAGAAGTCTTTGTTTTAGCTTTTCTTCTTTTTTTTGTGGATTACAATTACACCTTTCTCTTGAATTTTTTTTCTTATTTTTTGAACTTTCTCTTGAGTTTTCTTTCTCATTGTCTTCAGAGTTATCTTTTACATTTTCTTTCTCATTATCTTTAGGATCATCTTTTGTATTTTCTTTCTTTATTGTTACTGTTTCACTCCCAAATATAGTTAAAGGAATACTACACAATGTTGTTGCAATTCCAAGAATAATAAAACTTTTTTTCATATATTTCTCCTTTTGTTTTTTTGTCTTGTTAAGTTAACTTCTACCAAAGGTATAGTACATATATTTTATAATTATCTAATCATATTCTGAAAATTAAATAAAATTTGCTATCGTAAAAAGATAATTCATAACTGATTCTACTATACTTTGTGTAGGTAGGGTCTTTGATTAACTTAACAGCTCATTTTTTTTGACTAGCTTTTGTTTACCATTATACACCATGTAAAGGATAATACTCTACTTTTTATTAAAAAAATATATGTGCTTTAGAGGCTACATAAATTATTCATGATAATGTATGTAGGAATAACGTGATTCAATTTGTTGCTAACACTATTATATAGGTAAAAAAAAGGAGCATCATTTGCTCCTTTAATTAAGATTTTTTTTGAAAAAAGTTTAATTTAATTTTTCTTTTAAATTTTAATTGTTTGTAAAGACCTATTTTTCTTGCTTTACTAACAGTTACCTGTTGTATTTTCTTTCTTACTTCAAATATAGATGAAGGTGTTACAGAAAGTTCATCTACACCCATTGCAAGATATAACTCTGTAAGTTCTGTATCAGCTGCAGATTCACCACATATTCCAACCCAAATATTATTTGCATGGCCATTATCTACAGTTGTTTTAATCATTCTTAAAACACTTAAATTTTGTGGATCATATAAATCTGCTATTTTAGAATTCATACGGTCAACAGCAATGGTATATTGAGTAAGGTCGTTTGTTCCAATACTAAAGAAGTCTACTTCTTTTGCTAAAATATCTGTAACCATGACAGCAGCAGGAGTTTCAATCATCATTCCAACTTCAATATCTTCACTTATCTTAATACCTTCATTAGTTAACTCTTTTTTACATTGCTCTAAAATTTCTTTAGCTTGTTTTAATTCTTTTACAGTTGCAATCATTGGAAACATTATGCCAAGTTTTCCATATACACTTGCACGTAATAAAGCTCTTAATTGAATTTTAAAAATATCTTGTTGTGCAAGACAAATCCGAATTGCTCTATATCCCAAAAATGGATTGTCTTCTGCTGGAATATCTAAATATGGTAAGCTTTTATCTCCACCAATATCAAGTGTTCTAACAATTACACGTTCAGACATAGCTTCAAGAACTTCTTTATAGGCTTCAAACTGTGTTTGTTCGCTAGGCATTTCTGGAGAATCCATATATAAAAATTCACTTCTAAATAAACCAATGCCTTTAGTATCATTTTGCAAAACTGCTGCAATATCATTTACACTACCAATGTTTGCATTAAGCTCAATATGAACACCATCTTTTGTACAATTTGGTGTACCAGCTAGAGATTTTAATTCTTTTAAATAAGCTTCATGTTGTTGTTGTTTTTCTTTCCACTGATTAAGTGTATTTTGGTCTGGATTTACAATTATCTGACCACTTGTACCATCTAAAATAACAGTATCTTTTTCAGAAAGAGAAGTTGCTGCATTTTCAAGTCCTAAAATAGCTGGAATTTGCATAGTTCTTGCAAGTATAGCAGAGTGAGAAACTTTTCCACCCACTTCTGTTATAAAGCCTAAAACAAATTCTTTGTTCATTTGTATAGTGTCAGAAGGATATAAGTCATGTGCCACAACTATAACAGGTTCTGTTAAATCTGCTAAAGAAACTGCTCTAACTCCTGTTATAACTTCTATAATACGGTTTGTAATATCATGCACATCTGTTGCACGTTCTTTCATATATTCATCATTCATCATATTGAATATGTTTGCCATAGTTTTTCCAGCTTCTTGAACTGCATACGCTGCGTTATATTTATTTAAAGTGATTTCTTTTACAACCTCATCATACAAATCTAAATCATCAATTAACATTTGATGAACTTCAAATATTTTGGCATGTTTTTCCCCGACACTTTGAACAGCTTTATCATAAAGTACTTGTAATTCGTCAATGGCAACTTTTTTAGCATCTTCAAAGATTTTAATTTCTTTGTCTATATCTGTAATTTTATCTTGAG
>LJHD01000173.1 GCA_001983475.1 Candidatus Epulonipiscium fishelsonii
AGAAAAAGGATTGAAAAAAGGATTAAAAGAAGGATTAAAAGAAGGATTAAAGAAAGGTAAAGAAGAAGGATTGAAACAGGGAGAAGAAAAAGGATTAAAAAAAGGAAAAAAGGAAGGATTAAAACAAGGAAAAATTGAAATAGCAAAAAATCTATTAGATGTACTGGATGATGAAACGATAGCATTAAAAACAAAGCTATCATTGGAGGAAGTTAAAGATATTAGGAAATCAACAATTAAATAAACATAGAGTTAAAATTGAAGTTAATGGGGGATGATATTTCTAATAAATAATTTGTAATTGCGAGTATTCAATCTGCTGATGAATTTAAATGTATATAGCAAAAATCAAGCCCTTGAATAGTCAAGCATTAACCACATATATAACTATGGGGATAATTTAGGTAATCTTAGTAAATTGTTTATATTGGCTGATAAGCTCCCACTTCCAGTGAACTGCATACTTTATTCTATCTAATTTTATAGGTACAGTTTACTTAGCATCTTAACACCAAACAATTTGACTAGCACAACTGGTATATTATGTATTTATTATATACTAAAAATATCTTTAAAATATTATATTTTTAGTATATAATATTTATTAAGATTTAGTATATTTTTATCAATTCATGTATACGATGTGTATATTTGCAGTATAACAGTTTTAGAGCTTTTAAATAATACTAGATGTATTAGAATATGGAGGAAAAGAATGATACGAAATCACTTCTATAAAAATGAATTGGAAACATATGTAAAAGATTGTAAAATATTTATAGATACTTGCAGCGTTTTGGAAGATATCTCAGATCAATTTTGGTATGATATTATTCCAATTTTACAACAATATAAAGATAAAATAATACTTCCCCTAAGGGTATATGAAGAACTACAAAACAAGGCAAATAGTAGGAAAAATGATAAATTAGCTATTAGAGCCAAATGTTGTTTAAAAAGTATAAATCAGTTATGTAGTAGTGGATTCATAGAAATAAAAGGAGAAAATACAGATAATTTTGCAGATAATGTGTTCCAAGTAGTATTTACTAAGTTTAGAATGACTCATAAATTATTACTAATTACTCAAGATAATAGCTTAGCTAAAGATATATTGGCACTTAATGAAAATCATTCTGTTAAAGCTAACATTATTAGAGTGAGAAGATTAGATAATAAAGGTTGTTTGTCAGAGTTTAGTTGGACAACCAAAAGAAAAAATAAATTAATTCCAACTAATGAAATATTTGATATAAAAAAAGTTGTATCTATTATTCCAGAAAAAGAACTTAATAAAGTTAGCACTCTTCCTGGAGAGCAATCTTTGGTGTACATATCTACAGGTGGTAATATTAGATTATTAGAAAAGATTGCTACTGGCGGTGAAGGTAGCATTTATAAAACTATGAACCCTAATTTTGTAGCAAAAGTTTATAAAAAAGATAATAATACATGTAGAACGTATAAAAAGATACAACTAATGATAAGCAAAAATTTGGAATGCCAAGGAATTTGTTTTCCTAAAGAAATTATTTACAACAAAAATAAAGAATTTGTGGGATATTTAATGCCTACAGCAAGGGGAAAAGAATTACAAAAAAGTATTTTTATTAAGCCTTTATTTATAAAAAATTTCCCTAATTGGAGAAAAAGAGATACTGTTGAGCTATGTGTAACTATATTAAATAAAATAAAATATTTACATGATAGAAACATTATTATGGGAGATATTAATCCATCTAATATATTAGTTGTATCACCTACAGAGATATATTTTGTAGATACTGATAGTTATCAAATTGAAGACTATCCTTGTCCTGTAGGTACAATAAATTATACTGCACCTGAAATTCAACGTAAACATTTTGCAACCTTCCTTCGAACAATAGGACATGAAAACTTTGCAGTAGCGACATTACTATTTATGATAATGTTACCTGGAAAACCTCCATACTCACAGCAAGGTGGAGAAGACCCCGTTTCAAATATTATTAATATGGATTTTTCTTATGCATTTAAGCAAAATTCTAATAAAAGAACTCCTGATGGTCCTTGGAGATATATATGGAGCCACTTAACATATGATCTTAAAGAAGCATTTTATAATACTTTTAGAGAAGATGGAGATAAATCTGCAGAAAATAAACGGTTGACAGTCGATGAATGGCTATATATTTTCGAATATTACTTAAATTTACTAGATAGTGGTAAATTGGGCAACCAAGATAAGATGTCAGAAGAGTTATTTCCTACTCGTCACAAAAAAAATCCTAATATACAATATGTTAGTTGCATGTTATGTAAAAATGAGATAGATGAGAAACAATGTAGAAACGGAATATGCCGTTCTTGTCTAGCACTTGGTGAAACTTATTATTGTAGAGAATGTAGGAAAGAAATATTTTATAGTAATAATGATAGATATGTTAAAAAATCCAAAAAGTATGAGATTTGTGTGGACTGTTTTTCGTATGGAAAACAAGTTCACAGCAATATAAATTGTATTGAATGTGGAGCTTATTTTGAGATTACAAATAATGAGTGGGATTATTTTAGTAAAAAAGGATTGGATGTTCCTAAAAGGTGTCCGAATTGCAGAGAAGCGAGGAAAAATAGCACTTACAATTATTCAATAAATTCTAGTACAAGTTCAAATCAAAATAGTAATCCTCCAATAAGAGATTTATTACAGAATAAAGGTTCATTTTGTTTCATAACAACAGCTGTTTGTGAATATTATGGCAAGCCTGATGATTGTGAAGAGTTAACAATTTTAAGAAATTATAGAGATAATTGGCTATCTCAACAAGTGGATGGAAAATTAATAATTGCAGAGTATTATAATGTAGCACCATTGCTAGTTAGTTTACTATATAATTCATCCAAATATGAATATTATTGTGAGTTATTATGGAACATATATATTATTCCATGTATAGAACTAATTAAAAATAATAAATTAGAAGAATGTAAAAATTTGTATAAAACAATGGTGCAATTTTTAGATAACCAATTAACATAAGTAGAATTAGGAGGAAAATTAGTGAAACAAAATTTATTAAGAATAGAAGATTTAGTTAATAATCCAACACCTAGAATAGCAGTATGTTTATGCTTAGACACAAGCTATTCCATGAGAGGAACTCGTATAAAAGAACTGAATGAAGGAGTAAGGCTATTTTATGAAGCAATAAAAGAAGATGAAATGGCTTTTTATTCAGCTGAAATTAGTATTGTAACTTTTGGGAAAAATGGGGCAGTGTGTTTGATTGATTTCGCAAGTTTAGAATTACAACCAGATGTCCCTAGATTGATAGCAGAAGGAATGACACCTATGGGAGAAGCTGTAAATTTAGCATTAGATTTGCTAGAGGATAGAAAAAAAGAATATAGAGATAAAGGTGTAGATTATTATCAACCATGGTTGGTATTGATGACAGATGGAGAACCAAATGGAAGTGATATAGAACTTTCGCGTTCTATTAACCGTACAGTTGACCTTTTAGAACAAAAGAAGCTTACAATTTTTCCAATAGGCATTGGAGCAGAAGCAGACATGAATATATTAAAAAAATATTCACCTAATAGACAGCCGTTAAAACTCAAAGGTCTAAAATTTAAAGAATTTTTTGCTTGGCTAAGTAATAGTGTTTCCAAAGTGTCACAATCAACACCTGGAGAAAGTGTAAAATTAGATATAGAAGCAATTTCAGGATGGGCAACACTCTAAATATTTTAGACAAGTTGTATATATAACTTTAGAGGTGCAAAATGTGGAAAACAGCAAAATGTGAAATACAGGGTAGAGGACATGAAAAAGAAAATATTCCTTGTCAAGACAAGACATTTTATATAAAAAAAGGAGATACTACGGTAATAGCACTAGCTGATGGAGCTGGATCAGCAAGACTTTCTCAACATGGAGCTGCTACAATAACTAAATTTATTGGAGAAGAATTTATAGAGAACTTTAATTTGTATTTTGAACAATCTAATGGTGCTATTGTAAAACAAGAATTAGGAAATAAAATAATTACTAGATTAGAAAGCTTGAGTGTAGAATTAGATTGCAAATCAGAAGATTTAGCTTCAACGTTATTGTTTGTAGCTGTGAAAAATAATGATTTTATAATAGGACATGTTGGAGATGGTGTTATTGGATATTTAAAAAATGGTGATATGAAGATAGCTTCAGAACCAAACAATGGAGAATTTGTAAATAGTACTGTTTTTACAACATCTCCTAATTTTATAAACAGTTTTAAATTGATTAAAGGTGAAGTTGAGGAAATTCAGGGATTTGTACTTATGTCAGATGGAAGTGAAACCAGTCTATACAATAAGAATGAAAAACAGTTGTCTCCTATGATAAATAAAATTATGAACTTGTTTATAGAAATTTCACAGGATGAATTAGAGAAAATGTTGCTTAATGCTTTTCAAAGCATGATAAAGCCAAAAACTTTAGATGACTGTAGCATTGTATTCATGGCTTATGAAAAAAAACATTAAAGATACTGTGGTAAAAGAAAAGCAGGTGGTAAGTTCTAGGATAGTACTCTACATTCTGAGGAAAAATATGTACTATTTCCAAGACAAATAAATTTTGCAACAACCTACTAATATAATAAAAGGCTGAGAGTATTGTTAGCTCTCAGCCTTTTTGTATGGCTTTATATTTGAAATAATGATGTATCTTAGATAGATTAAATCTGGAGTAGTTATCTCTTTCTGCAAAAATATTTTTAAATTAGTTAAAATTTATATTGGCAAGATATAAAGTTCTAGTGCAAACTCTTTCTATTAATGCCTTGTTATGTGAAATAACAATTAATCCTAAATTTCGTTCTTTAGCTATATTCAATAAGCTATGCCAAATTTGAGCTTGAGTTATAGCATCTAACATGGTGCTTATTTCATCTAGTATTAAAAATTTAAGCTCATCTGCTAGTAGTCTTAAAATACAAAATCTCTGAAGTTCTCCTCCTGAAAGTTCATTTGGCCATCTTGTAAGCCATTTATCTTGTAAGCCAAATTGTTTTCTTAATTCCAAGCTAGGGGTATAAGCTTCGTTTAAGGATTTCTCTAGTATCCATCTTGGGTTCAATGATTTTTCAGGATGCTGCCCTACAATTTGAATGGGATAAAATCCTTTAAACTCAGAGACAGAGTGCTTTTGATTATCATAAATAAAAACTTCTCCCGAATGTGGTTTTAAATTTCCAGCTAATATATTTGCAAATGTAGTTTTTCCATATCCTGATGGAGCTAACAAGCCTACTACTTCTCCACTAGTCATTTGAAAATTTATATTGCTTAAAATATTTTTTTTTGAATATCCAAACGTAACATTAATTGCTTGTAATATCATAACATTCCTGCCTTTAATTTATAAACTAAATCCATTTTGTGGAAGTGCATGGTATAAAGCTTTTGCATATTCTCCAATGATATTGCCAGACAAAAAATGTTCGGTTTTAATATGGTCGACAACTGTGCCGTCATAAAAAATATAAATTCTGTCTGAGAACTGCAAAGCAAGGTCTATATCGTGAGTAATTAGCAAAACTCCACATCCTTCATCAGCAAGTTCTTTGAAGTTTTGCAATACTTCTTTCCCAAGCTCTTCTGACAGTCCTGGAGTGGGTTCATCTGCTACAATTAATTTTGCGCCACTAGCGACAGCTGTTGAAATCAATGCCCTTCTTGCCATTCCTCCAGATAATTCGTAGGGATAAAGCTTTTCATCTTTCAAAGTTAAACCATATCTTTTAAAAGCTTTTCGCTGGGCTTCTTTTGTTACATTGTTTTCTACAATTTGTTTACCTATAGGCATAAGCTGATCAAAATATGTTACAGATTGTGGGACTAAAGCCATTTCTTTTCCACGAATACTTTTAATATACTCTTGTGTCATAAGCTTGTTATTAAAATACATTTCTCCATTTACTATAGCATTGTTTGGCAATATACCAAACATAGCATGGGCTAACAAGCTTTTACCACTTCCACTTGAACCAATAATAGCAACAACTTCTCCTTCGGTTACACTTAAGCTTATATCTTTTATAGTTTCTACAGTTCTTTGTCTAAATCCCTTATCATACATTTTAAATGAAAGTGATAAATTTTTTACAACTAGCATATATTATCCCCTATTCTTGAACGCTTGTTGGGTCTATTAACCTCTGAAGATTATCTCCTATAACTTCAAATAATATAACTACAACTAGTAAAGTGAGTCCTGGTAAAACACTCAGCCACCACATACCACTAGTTAAATAGTTCATTGACTCTGAGAGTATTGCTCCAATTGCTGGTATTTCTTTTGGTATGCCAAATCCTAAGAAAGTAATAGAGGCTTCATGCATAATTGCATGAGGAAATAATAATATTGAGCCAATAATAAATTGGGGCATAATGTGAGGAAGAATATGTTTAACTGTAATAAAAAGTGGAGATTTTCCCATTCGTTTACTTGTTCTAACATATTCAGATGTTTTTATTACCATTACCTCGGCCCGTATTACTCTTGCTAGTATTGTCCAATGAGTCAACATTATTGCAATAGTTATACCTTTAGTTCCTCTACCTGCTACAATACAAATTAAAATAAGTAATAATAAATGAGGAATGCTCATTAAAAGGTCAATTATCCATGTTATAAATGCATCCACTTTTTTTCCCATCATTCCAGCAAAAAAGCCTATTATTGCTGCCATAATAGAAGATACAGCTGTTGCTAATATTCCAATCCACATACTAATAGATAATCCCTCTAACGTCCTATAAAACATATCTCTGCCCATAAAGTCCGTTCCAAAGATATGCTCAAATGAAGGGGGACTATTTTTATTTGTAAAATTCACTGCATAGTGGTCTTCTGTTATATATATACCTGCTATTGCTAGTATTAATAATATTATTGTACATAATGATAAACTTATTATTATACGTTGCCTTCTATTCATTTGTGGCTCCTATTCTGGGGTCAACAATTTTGTAAAGTAAATTTGCAGTGAAATTTCCTATAAATACAAATACACCACTGAAAATTGTTATCGCCATTAGCAATGGCATATCCCCACGAAGTCCTGCTTGAATTGCTACATTACCAAGACCAGGATATGAAAATACTGTTTCGGCTAATATAGACCCGCCAAATAATTCTGATAGAGTTGCAAAGTGAACAGTTATAGCTGGTAAAATAATATTTCGTACACCATGCTTTTTTACAAAATTTATTTTAGTTTGACCTTTAGCAAAAGCAAATAGTGCAAAATCACTATTTAATACTTGAATTAATTTTTCTCTTGTATGTAAAGTTATATTTGAGACTCCTGTGAGTGATAAAGTTATGGCTGGTAAAATCATATGGTGAATGTTATCCCACAAAGTTACTTCTTGCTCATTTACCCCAAGAGGAACAGCAAAGCCTATTGGAAACCAATCTAGTTTCACACAAAAAAACATTATCATTAAAATACCTACCCAAAAAGTTGGTGATGATGCTAATACCAAACACCATAGTTTAATCAATTTATCCACCAATTTCCCTTTATTCAGTGCAGCAACAATACCTAGTAAAAATCCTATTATCCCTGAGAGCACCCAAGCTGTTAACATAAGTGCTACTGACAAAAACACTTTATCTAATATAACATTTATTACAGGTACATTATAAATAATTGAGATACCAAAATCACCTTGAAACAATCGGGATACCCATTTAAAATATCTTATTACAGGCGGGTCGTTCAATCCCCATTTCTGTTCTAAAGAGATTTTTTGTTCAACTGTCATTGACAAATTACCACTAGCATAGACTTCAATTGGATCAATTGGTGAAATTGAAACTAAAGCAAAGGTTGCTATACTTAATGCAATTAATAGTACTAGAAGTTTAAGTAATGTTTTACCGATAAATACTACATTACTTCTTTTAAATATTCGGTTCATTTTTTCACCCAAATTTCTTTTTATATAAAGTAAATAGTTTTAGATGATTATACTAGGGATGATTTCTAATTATGTCTAGTATTTAAATTTCCATTCAGTAACATTATTTAATATTTGCATTCCGTTACTAGAGTGTGAATGTAGTTCATGCTCTCCAATATCTAAATCTTGACTTACAAAATACATATGATCAACGGTTGCCATCCATACTACAGGACAATCTCCAAGCATAGAACTTCCTGTTTTCCCATCCCAGATAGATTTTCTCCAGTATTCATTTGCTTCTTCAACAGTTGTAGCTAACATAGCCATATCCATGTAGTTTTCAACAGTATCATTTGAATAATAATACATATTTGCAAAACTATCACCTAAATTTTTCTTAGTGTTATAAGCGTGTAATTCGTTTGGAGTAGGATTACCTACTAGCAGTACATTTGCTTTAGAGTACCAATTTTCAAAGACTTCATCCCAGGACATTCCTGTTGGCTTTATTTCAATTCCAATATCTTTGCCAATTTCAGAAAATGCAACGGCTGTAAGTTGTCTTAATACAATATCAGCAGGATAAATTAGATCAAAACTTGCTTTCAATCCTTCTTTTTCTCTAATTCCATCTCCATCTTCATCAATCCATCCAGATGTTTCAAGTAACAATTTTGCTTCTTCTATTTTACCGTCTTCAAATACAACATCTAGATTATCCCATTCCATTCCACTGCACAAGGAAAATGAAGGTATTCCAAATCCACTTAAAACATTTTTTGCAAAATCTTCTCTATCAACAGCAATGCTTAAAGCTTTTCTTATAGCAAGATCACTTGTTACATCATTTCCAACTTTATAACCTTGTTGATTTGGTTGGTCTTGTTCTGGCACAAATGGCATGCTGATTCCCATATTTTCAGTTGTTTTAAACTGCAGCATATCATAACCTTCTACTGTATTTGTTGCTGTTGTTATATCTGCAAGTGCTATATCTACCTTGCCAGCTTGAACAGCTGCTAAAGCAGTGGAAGGGTTCATAAATGCGAATACGAGTCTTTCAATTGTTGGTTTTTCTCCATAGTATAGCTCGTTAATTTCAAGAATACGTTGTTGACCTATATCCCATTGAACCATTTTGTAAGGGCCTGTTCCAATTGGATTATATCGATAGTTTTCATCATATGCATGGGCGGGTACAATGGGTATTGTTGCAAGGTGGTATATAAAAGTTGATGATGGGTATGTAAGGTGGAATCTTATTTCATATTCATTTACAATTTCAATTTTTTCAACCATAGATAAATCTACATCTGTTGAAATTTCTTTAATTGTATTCATTGTAAATTCAACGTCTTCTGATGTAAAGGCTTCTCCATCACTAAATTTTACATCATCTCTTAATTTAAATCTCCAGATAGAGTTATCTTCATTTGGTTCAAAATCAGTTGCAAGGTCTCCGCTAAGTTTACCTGAACCAGAAACGGTAACTAGTTTACTTTGTATAAGGGGAGGCTCATGTTGACCCCACCCATGAATTGGATCCCAACCGTTATCTGTTTCAGCTGCATTTGCAATAATCACTTCATTTTTTTTTAATTCCGTGGTAGTTTCTTGCAAATCAGGATTATCTGTAGTGCATCCTACAAGACCTGCTGTTATAGACAAAACTAACATTTTCTTTAAAATACACATTAAAGTATTCCTTTCAAATATAAATTCGTTATTTATGTTTATTCTAACACTTTTGTGTAAAAATATCAATATAATAAAGTTACTGCTGTTATAATATTTTTAAGCGTTATCTATTGTGATATATAAAAAAAATCAATAGAGAGATTTGAATGAAAAAGATAAAAAATGAACTATTTAAAGAGAGTATAGAAAAAAACAAAAGTAGAGTACTATCCTTTTATATAGTATATTAAGAGAACAACTATAAATAAGTATGTATAATATGAGAGTCATTGCATCCTGTGTCAGTTAAATCTTATAGTCTATTTTTTTTAGGACTAGTAATTAACACGATAAATAAAAGATTCCAAATTAGTAAATTCATATAATCGGCATCTATGGAATTTATATATGGACATAAGAGAAAGACTAGCGCACTAATCAGACAGAGTATTTTATCTATTAAATCATTGGTTCGAAACATTAATAATATACAAAGAATTGCTATAGATATAAAACATATAAAAGTTATTTGACTCATATGGCATCAAAACCTCCTAACTTTTTAGACTTTATGTTGATATAATAGTTCTTAGAAGGTTAAAAAATGAATGTAGTAAACATATTTATAAGCTGAAACGCAGGGTTTAGGAGTGAAGCACTTGTGTCATTATAATCAAATTTAGTTACTATATAATTAATTATATGATTTGAAAAATAATAATGTTAACATTTATAATAATCCATTTCAAAATTAGAAAAGTTTGATGACGAAGTAAACAACGCACGAGATAAAAGTATAATATTAATTTAAATTAAATATTATACTTTTTTTATATATAGATATGTGATATACTTTGTACATAATTGCTAATAGGGAAGTGAGGTAGGTAAATATGTTAATAGTACAAAAATATGGAGGAAGTTCAGTCGCAAATACTGAGAGAATATTTAATGTAGCAAATAGAATTACTGAATATTACAAACAAGGTCATGACGTTGTGGTGGTACTTTCTGCCCAAGGAGATACAACGGATAATTTAATTGAAAAGGTTAAAGAAATTTCTAAGTCACCCTCAAAGAGAGAGATGGACATGATACTTTCAACAGGTGAACAGCAATCAGTAGCGTTGATGGCAATTGCACTAACAGAGATGGGTTATCCTTGTATATCGCTTAATGCAGCTCAAGTTGGAATGTTTACAACATCTGATTATGGAAATGCTAGGATAAAAAAAATTAAAACAGAGCGCATGAAAAGAGAACTAGAGAGAAAAAATATTGTTTTAGTCACAGGATTTCAAGGTATTAATAACTTTGATGATATAACTACTCTTGGACGTGGTGGTTCTGACACAACAGCAGTTGCGATTGCAGCAGCTTTACATGCAGATAAATGTGAAATTTACACCGATGTGGAAGGAGTATATACTGCTGATCCACGTGTTGTTGAAAATGCAAAGAAAATTAAGGAGATTACATACCACGAAATGTTGGAATTGGCATCGCTAGGTGCTAAAGTTTTGCATAATCGTTCGGTAGAGTTGGCTAAAAAATATAACGTTGAATTAATTGTGCGTTCAAGTTTAACAAAAGCAGAAGGCACTATTGTAAAAGGAGGATTTAATATGGAAAAAATGTCTGTTATTGGAATTGCGGGAGATGATAAAGTGGCTCGTATTGCCTTGATTGGAATTGAAGACAAACCTGGAAAAGCTTTTGAAGTTTTTAATGCTCTTGCAAAGGAAAATATTAATGTAGACCTTATTATTCAATCTATTGGACATGATGCTAAAAGAGATATTTCGTTTACTGTTGATACAGCTGCACTGGAAGATACTCAAAAAATTATTAATAGCAATAAAGAAAGATGGGGTGTTAGACTAGTAGACTTTGAACAAAACTTGGCAAAAGTTTCAATTGTTGGAGCGGGAATGGCTACAGATGCAGGAGTGGCATCGAGTATGTTTGAGGCAATGTTTGATGCTAATATTAACATTCATATGATTTCAACTTCAGATATAAAAATATCTATACTAGTAAATAAAACGGATATGAAAAAAGCTATGTGTGCTTTACATGATAAATTTGCATTACAATATTAATTTTCATTTAGTACATTTAGTGCAGTTGCTTTCTTTATAGTACTATTTGATTACAGTTGTGTATTAGATTCCCAGACCATAAAATATTTCAGCTTGTACGTACATCTACTATAACTAGTTATTATATCTTGTATTTATAAGTTTGAATAAAAAAGAAACTATGTTAAATTTATAGTTTCTTTTTTTTATATGAAATAAAAGATAGGTAAAACTATTATGCTAAATTTTTTTGTATACTAAGGATGTTTTTGCCATTTTTATACTCATAAGAAATTTTATCCATACTTTTTTTAACCATAAAGATACCTAATCCACCAATTTGTCTTTCCTCTGCAGAAAGAGTTGTGTCTGGGTCTGTTCTTTTTAATGGGTCATGTGGCTTACCACTGTCAATAAATGTAATTATAACAGATAGAATTTCTTGTAAAATTTCAACTTTTACAGTAACTATACCAGTAGATGGATTATAAGCATAGCGTGCAATATTACTAAATAATTCATCAATAGCAATATCTATTTGTATTTGAGTTTTCAATGGACAATCAAGTTCGTCAAGTTGAGCATTTACGAATTCTGTTATTTTATCAATATTTTCAATAGTTCCGTCGACTGTCATTTCTACCATAAATCTAATTCTCCTTTAGTTTTAAATATAACATTGTGATATCATCAAATTGTGGAGCTTTCCCTGCAAATTGATTTACGTCTTTTAGTACTCTTTCACAAATTTGTTTAGCATTTAAACTCTCCATACTATCTAATATGTTTTTTAATTTATCTTCTCCATATAATTCATTTTCAAGATTTATTGCTTCAGTTACTCCGTCTGTATAAAGATAAATTTCATCCCCTGGATTTAAATGAATTTCTTGTGTTGCATATCTTATGCCTTCCATTCCTCCTAATACAAAACCTGCTTTGGATTTTAAATATTCAAAGCTTTCATTTTTGCGTTTAATTAACGGAGGATTATGACCTGCATTTACAAATTCTACAATGCCGGTTTCTAAATTAGCAATTCCAAGCCAAGCTGTTACAAACATATTAGCCTCATTATTCTCGCATAACTTTTCATTTGCTAAAGCAAAAATTTGGCTTATTTCATTTCCTGTTTCAGCTAAGCTTTTAATTAAAGTTTTAGCTGTCATCATAAACATTGCAGCAGGAATTCCTTTGCCTGAAACGTCTGCAACCATAAATGCTAGTCTGTTTTCATTTAGAAAATAAAAATCATAGAAATCGCCACCAACTTCTTTTGCAGTATTCATCGAAGCGTACAAACTAAATTCTTCTTTATTTGGAAAGAAATTTGGTAATGCTGAATATTGAATTGATCTTGCAAATTCCAATTCTTGGTCTATTTTTGTTTCGGCCACAGTGATAAAATGTTTTAATACTGATAAAGTACAATTTATTCCATGTGCCAAAGAAGAAAATTCCTCTAGGGAATGTTCATCTACAACTACTTCTAAATCTCCACCTATAACTTTGCTTAAAGAGTGATTTATTCGTTGAATGTCATTTAAAATTAATTTGTTGATTAGTAAGAAAATCACGATAAATATTATTCCATATTTTATTATTTCAGAACAAATTGTGGAAAACAAAGATACGTTCCTTGAAAAAAATACGTCACTCTCAGGCATAATTCCAATTATGAAATTATCATATGCTTTTACGTACATGCCAAACTGAACTTACTATATTTATAGTAAGGTTGTTGTTCACTATAGTTCGCTACTCCTATAGCAGTTCTCTAGTATTTATTCCTTCTATTTAAAAGGTTATATTACTATGAACTTCTTATGCTTTCACATAAGCACAGACTATATCTTCTCCTTCACCATTACGTGCTAAGGGCCACCCACTTCGGCACGCTTGTGCCTACTCCCCTTAACGGGGATAGTCGTTGAACTTTACTCTGATTGAGTCTTAGCTGCTGATTGCCTATTTTATATAACATTTTTTAGATGTATCTACTAAACACTTAGGATTTAACCAATATATGTATCATTAAAAAAGATAATATAATTATGTCATCTAACTAATTTTTTCTACTTTCGTTACCATCATTTAGCTTGTGCATTATGTTGGTTTAGTTAGCTTTAAGGGTTTCCAGCAATTCAAGTGGTGTATTTATCGTACAGATTTCTCTATACGCTTACTGTATAGGTGATATCACCATTTCTATAAGGTTCATTAAACATATTTAATGAGAATTTTTCGCACTCTCCAATATCTATTAAATCGTGTTCCACTTCAAATTGTAAAATTTCATCAGGGGCAGAAATTGAGCTAATAATTTTATAATTCATATCTGCTATTACAGGGTATCCATTTTGGCCAATATGTCGATTATTTGTAATATGCTTTGCTACATATGATATTTCTAATTGAAATCTATCATAGTCATAACCAATTTGCAAAAATCCTCCAGAAGCCAGTGAAACACCTACATACATTCTGTATGAGTCATCATAAATTGCATTTGAATGGTCTTCTTGTATAAATTCTTTAGTTTTACCATCTAATAAAACTAGAAATTCTTTTGAATACTCTTTAGTGCTCATATCAAAATTAATTTGTTTTTCATTTGTAGAATTAACTATTATACCATCTTTGTTTATAATATTAATTTCTGTAAGATTAAAGGCTCTAGCTTGCTTTATCAAATAATCATTTGTAATTTCATCTCTTCCTAAAAGATTGTTTGATATAGTTTTAGCTGTATAAATTGTATTGCTATTTAAAGCCTCTAAGAAGTCTTGTTCTATATCCTTTATATTTACCTCTAGTAATTTAGAAGTATCTGTTTTTGAAATTTCTGTTACTGTCCACCAGTTAAAAGAGGCTGTAGCAATAAAAGCTATAAATAAACAAATAAATACTCCTTTATGAAATACTTGTGATATATTTCTTTTTTCGGATTCAATTGTTTTAGCTTCAATAACAATTAAAGATAATATTTTTAACGAAATTCCTACAACTATTGAATTTAATATAATTTGTGAAAAAATATCTATTGTAATAGCTAAGAAGATTTCACGCATTTCAAAAACATGAGTTGTAAAAATTATTAAAACATGAATTACTTCTATTATAATAACTATAAAAATTCCTTTAGACCATGTTGGCTTTTTATGGTTAAACATATAAATTCTAAGACCAGCAGCACAAAATCCTACTAGAATAGTAACAAGTCCTTCTATAACTTGTGAATACATTCCTATTCCTTGAGACATAGTTAAACATTTATGTATACCCCCAATAACCCCAGCAATAATACCTGCAGGTGTTCCGAAAATTAACCCAGCACACAGCACTAAGCTGGTGCTTATGTTAACAAGAACACCGTGTATATATGAACTGAAAAAATTATCAATCATTATCATAAATCCGAAAATTACACCTATGATAATTTGTTCATGTTTAAACTTTTTAAAAGGAACGAATTTATATAAAATAATAGAAACAACTATAGACATAACTAATATAAATAATAATTTTAATATTTCCATCTCTGTTTCTTATCCTTTTTTATTATTTTAATTTTCAATAGTTAAAATATCAATAAATCCTGTACTTTCAAATATTTCCATAATTGTACTATTAACGTTTTTTATAACCATGCTTCCTTGTTTATTCATTATTTTTTGAGCGGTTAAAATAACACGAAGTCCAGCTGATGAAAGATAATTAAGTTCTTGAAAATCAAAAATTAATTTTTTAATTGATTTTAAGTCTTCATTCAATTCCATTTCTAGCCTAGGCGTTGTGGTTGCATCTAATCTTCCTTTTAACTTTATCTGAAGGGTAGAATTTGTTAAATTTTTTTCAAACGTCATAAAAAAATATCCTCCTTATTTGTAATAATGAAATAAAAACTAAGATAACTTATTCATTATTTATTAATTATATTAAAATTATAATATGTGAGAATATCTTTGTCAACTGATAGACGAACAATATTTAAGATGTTGATAAAAATCAACATCTTAGAAAAGTTTTATATTTAATTATTTTATGCTTGTCTATATTGTTAATGTTCTTCAAGTAACATTTTATTGACATTATGTAAAATTTGATCTCTGTCTGTTAAGACATTATAAAACCCTTTGCTACAATATAATCTCTGTAAATCTATAGATCTCATATCGCTTAATTGAAGTCTTGTAGTCATTCCATTTTTAAAATTATCAACTGCTATATCCATTTGAAATTCTGGATCTGGTGGCAAGGAATCTTCCTTAACTGAAGTTGTTGGAATAATAACATACTTACTTTTAAAGTATTTAAAAACATAACACCAATGACCTCCATATAATTCTTTAGGAAATCCTCTGGTTAAATTAAAGTAAGCTATTTGATGTATTTGAGGCATTTTTTTTGGTCTGTAAAAAGTAGTAGAAGGATCCCCTGTTTGTTTCGGTGTTAAATAATCATAAAAATAGGAAAGCTGCCCAACATGATATTCTAAATCAGTAATAAACCCTTCAATATCTTGATAATTTTTTAAATCATTTAAAGTAGTTGCTACATTAGTTATTCGTTGTGAAATATTTTCCACTATTTTCACCCCTTCCTTTGTATAAACTTATGTATAGGTTATTTTACCATAAAACGAACAAAATTAAAAGCATATTTTCAATATTTTTATAAAAATTTAACTTTTTTATTAAAGTGGACTATTTGTGAAAAGAAAAAGCTTGATATTTGACATTTTCTTTTCATTATAAATAAATTTAAATGGAATAATTATTTTTCTGTGCTAGTTAAAATTATAGGACTTGAAAAGTACTTAATAAATATAGTTTCTATACTCGCTTGTAGTGATAAGATAAGTTTTTAATCACACTATATAAAAGGATAGTACTCTGCTTTTTATGGTAAAAAAATAAGTGCATTTATTATATGAATTTTGTCATACAACCATATACGTGTCCATATATATGTATTATTAAGACTAAATTAGTTTAAAAGGAGGAACTCTATGTCTAATCATAAGTTTGTAGTGGTAAAGCTTGCTGATTTTAAAATACCTGCTATTATGTTGACAATAGCTGCGGGTGCATTTGCTATATTTTTAACATCTGGTGATAGTAATAACAATAGTGTTTTAAGTGAAACTTTCTCACCCACTGTATATGAGGATGGAATATATAAAGCAAATCTTAGTTTTTCTAATGCAAATATGGATTTGGTGGTAACAGTACAAGATGAAGTTATAACATCAATAGAATTAGATGGATTTGACGAAAATGAAAGAGCGCTATATGGTGATTTAAATAATAATATTTATTATATCAATGAGTATGTAACCCGAACCCAATCATTAGAATTTCCGTTAAATGAAACCGTTTCTGCTTCAGCAAAAATTTTAATGGATGCTACTTGTGTTGCTTTGTCAGAAGAGGCAGATGCGAATCTAACTACTACATACAAATCACCTTTGCTGGAAAATCATTCTGGGGATGAAAATATTGGGCCTAATGATATTGAGTTGTCAAATGATGCAAGCTAAATAATGAATGGATTTGTTACATATTTCATTATCATAAATAGAAAACACCCTTTCTCCTCTTATTTATAAATAGAAAAAATCTTTTTTCTTCCTATCATAAATTGAAAAATCTACTAGGTTTTTTAACTTTTTCCTTATTAAAAATAATTGTATCCCACATTTTAACTAAATGTGGGATTTTTTTGTAAAAAATATCAAATATATTATATATTTATTATACAGATTTCTGTACTATATATCAGTATAGTAGTAGACTCATGTTGGGACTCAAAAGACCTTAAAAAAACATTTTAGATTATGAGTGCGTTTTCAAAAAGCAAGTTCATTGGTTAAGTATGCTGAATAACAATTAATTATTCAACAACTTATAATAAACGTGACAAGAGTTTTAAATAAAGATTTAATAGTTTTATGTCCCCATAGCTAATGCACTTCACCCATAAAGCTAGGGGCTTTACGTTTGTTTGGTAATTAGAAATTGCATATAAAATAATTATCTAAAAGAGTAAGCTCAATATGTATTGATTTAATTCATAAATTATGGAAAAAGACCAAATGGATTGTGCTCTTATTTACTTTTAGCATAATATTTAATATAACAATAACCAATTGTTGTTAACCAAGGGGATTTTTTTATAAAATATTTACTTTAAATAATGACTTCCCTTCAGTATCATAATTTTTTACCATATTAATTATGTCATTTAATATTCCTATTATTAAATTAGAATATTGTTCTGCATTGCGAGCGCCTTTTGCTGCTTTCTCAAAATCTTTATTATATATTGCATCAATTACAACATATCCTTCTTTATGTAGCTTTGAATGGATATCTGCAATAGTATCCCATTTCTGCTTTACCTCAAGGTTATCTATAACTATACTATCATAAAAATATCCAAATGCACATTTTTTACTGTCTACATGAATAGCAACGGGTGTTTTTGTTTTCTCCATATCTATAACTTTAGCTAACCACTTTTTATGTGCAGTAATGGCTGAACTTATATTATCTACAAAATCTTTATTTGATAAAGGGACTGTTAACCTGTTTAATTTCGTTTTAATTTGTCTCATAGAATCTAATGCGTCGTCATTTAATTGAGTTAGTTTGTGTGAATTGTTATACAATTCATTGATTTTTGTTTGTAACGGGCCTGTTTGCATGTTTACAATTTCTGTTTCTACAGCGACTGTGGAGACAGCTTCATTAATATCTGTTATAGAAGTTGTTACTTTTTCCATAGTTTTATTAATGGCTTCAACTTCCAGGATAGTATCATGATTTGCTGTAAAATTATCTTGAAATCTTGTGTTTAAAATATTTATTTTATTTGATATATCATTTATTGATTTTGTGGTTTCATGAACACTATTAACGCCTTGTTCTGTAGATTGTCTTATATCTTTAGTAAAGTCCTCCATATTAGACAATTTAGATTTTGTATCTTCTGCAAGTTTTCTTATTTCATTTGCAACAACAGAAAAACCTTTTCCTTGTTCTCCTGCTCTAGCAGCTTCAATACTTGCATTTAAAGCTAATAAATTGGTTTGTTCAGCAATACTTCGTACTCCTTTAACAATTTCATCCACTTCATCAGGTATTGTTGATAAATCTAATATCTTTTGTTCAACCTCTGTTATTTTATTTACAACTAGAACATTAATATCTTTAATATTTTCTAAATCTTCACCATTTGCTTCGCTTATTTCTTCCAATTTAACAAAGTTTCTGGAAATTTTATCCAAGCGATTATTTGTTTCCATCATAGCTCCAGTAAGCATATTAAGAGTTGCACTAACTTCCTCAGTTAAATTTAAATTGGTTGCAATTGAACGAGTAAAAACTTTAGAAATATCATCTAATATTTTTGCATTAAAACCCAAGTTTAATTCTAATAAACTTATTTCAGAAAATTTCTTTGTTGCAAGTATGCTATACTCATAAATTTCTTTATTAGTTTTTAATATATCATCTAGTATAGCATATAGCTTAGAATTCTTTTTGGTATTGTTAGGGTCGTTGTTTATTCTGCTTTCTAAATAAGATAAGATATTTTTTTCTTTTAACATTAATTATCCTCCGTTTTTCAATAAAATATAAGATCGAAAACCTTATATTTTATTTTATCATAGTTTAATTATGTTTGCTATCCTGATTAATTTAAATGTTATTTTATTCAACAAAAAAACGCCTATTCAAATGAATAGACGTTTTTTT
>LJHD01000174.1 GCA_001983475.1 Candidatus Epulonipiscium fishelsonii
AAAATACATATGAAACTACAGAAGATACTACGACTAAAGATACACCAACTACAGAAGATACTACGACTAAAGATACACCCGAAACTACAGAAGATACTACAACTGAAAATACATATGAAACTACAGAAGATACTACGACTAAAGATACACCCGAAACTACAGAAGATACTACAACTGAAAATACATATGAAACTACAGAAGATACTGCGACTAAAGATACATATGAAACTATAGAAGATACTATAACTAAAAATACATATGAAACTACAGAAGATACTACAACTAAAGATACACCCAAAACCACTGGAAAATTTGAATTTGAATTAAGTGCAAATGTATACGATTATGGGGAAGCAATTGATAGAATAAATATTTCTGTTGAAAGTTTAATTGATGCAGGAATTATTAACCCACAAGTTGATGCCACAAGCTTAAGCCCTGGTACTTTTAAAGTATACGCTAAAATGCTTGATAAAAAAGAAAACAATGAAGAATTTTTACATATTGAAAGAAATATCAATGAAATTTTAGTATCTGATGATAGCAGCGAGATAACACTTCTACTTGAAACTAAAAATGGTGGACAAGGACAAAGTACTTTAAATTATGACGATTCTGTTTCAAGAAACTTCTCCATAGATTGTACGTATGAAATTGATCAAGTAGAAGATTTTAAATTAATATCTGGGGACATTATAAACGAGGAAACAACATATACACAAAATGCTATAATGACAAATGAAGAAACGGAGTTATTTAACGAAAGTACTTTTATGGATGAAATAAATACTTTTAATTATCAACATTACATACCTAAAAATGCAGATGACGGAAATAAACATCCTTTAGTTATTTGGTTCCATGGAAACGGTGAGGGAGGATATGAGGATATCCAAAATAATACTTCTCAACTTAAAGCGAATAGAGGTGCTATGGGATTTGTAACAGATGAAGCACAAGATATATTTGGTGGAGCATATGTAATTGCGCCACAAGTTCCAGATACTTGGTATTATTCACATGACAAAGGGTATTTGGAAACAATGAAAAATTTGATTGATAAATATTGCCAAGAAAATAATGTTGATCCAAATAGAATATATATATATGGAGCATCAGCAGGTGGATATATGACAACAAAAATGGCTATAGAATATCCTGATATGTTTGCAGCAGTTGTTCCAATTTGTCCAGCTATTAACATTGCTCCAAAAAGTGGTGGATTAAAAACTTCTAAGCTTGACTTACAAAAGTTACATAACAATAATGTTTGGTTAATTCATTCTAAAGATGATAGCGTAGTGAACTTTGAAAAGTCTAGTGGATGGATGAAAAAAATGTTGCCAAAAGCCAAATTATCAGCCTATGAAAATGTGGTTGTTGGTGGATATAAATATAATGGCCATTTTGCTTGGATTTATGCAGCCAAAAACATGCCAATTACTGCAGATGGTGAAACCTTATGGGAATGGACAGCTAATCAAACGTTAGAATTAGAAGAATTAGAAAAAGAACCAGAGATGATTACTTTATCTAGTGTTAAATAAGTGATGGTATTTTAGAGATACCATAGTGTCTTTAATTTACCAAGCAAGCCGTAAAGTACTTTTAGCTGAGTGACTTTACGGCTATTAGTTCATGATAACGGATTTAGGAACAACCTGACTAATTTGTTATTCATAAATCATGAGAAAAGACCAAATGGCTTTTTCTCTTATTTTTTTTCTAAAATTACCAAACAAGCCGTAAAGCCCATAACTTTACCTATGAGGATATAAGGCTATTAAATTTTCCTTTAAAGTTCTTGCCATATTTTAATATTTATTGTATAACATGGACACAACTGAATACATTGGAACAATTCTTTGAAGTGTGATACAGATGGTTGCTAGAAGTAGTCATTTCTAGTGTAAAACTTTTGAGCAATTTTTAATTGCGAATATTCAATGCACCGAAAATGTTTCTAAAGTGAAATGCGACAAGAACAAGTCGTAAAAACATTGTAAAAGACTAAATGTCTTTGATATAAGGCAAAATTATATCAGCCAACTATAATGTCCTGCCCGTCAATGGTATTTCTTAATCCAAATAGACTAGCAGAAATGAATTTGTCCTTTAGGTTTAGGTGTATGGAATGTCAAGCAAAAAGCCCTTTCTAATAGAAAGGGCAAAATATTATAAATATCTGTTATACTCTAAATAAAAGTTCACTATAAGTTGGTATTGGCCACATTTTTTCTTCAACAATAGTTTCTAGTTTATCAGCAACTTCTCTTAAGTTTTCCATTTTTACAAACACATCAGTTTTAAATCTAACTGCTTTGCTTAAATCATCATTCAAACTTTGAGCTGCAATTAAGTCACTGTTTAAATCATTAATACAATGCTGAAGTTTTTGAGTTAATGCAGTTAATTTAGCCAATAACTCTATTTGAACTTCGCAATTAAATTCTCCTAAAAGTGAAAGCTCTTTTAATGACTTAATATTGTTTGCAATATCTGTGCTATATTTTATTACCGCAGGTAATATTTGAGTCTGTGCCATACTTATCATTGTAAGTGCTTCAATATTAAGTGTTTTGTAATATTCTTCAATCATAATTTCATATCTTGAATGTAATTCCACTTGGCTATAAATATTATATTTTCCAAATAAATCAATTGATTTGTCTGAAATTAGAGCAGGAATTACATCTACTGTTGAAGGATAATCAGGAAGACCTCGTCTTTTAGCTTCTTCAACCCATTCTGCAGAATATCCATTTCCATTAAATATTATTCTTCCATGTTTTTCTAAAGTACTAGCTACAATTTCTTGGATTGCTGCATCTATATCGTTACTTTCTTCTAATATTTGATTAATTTCATCTAGAGCTTCTGCCATAATTGTGTTAAGTACAACATTTGCATCTGAAATTGATCCAGAAGAAGGAAACATTCTAAATTCAAATTTATTTCCTGTAAAAGCAAAAGGTGAAGTTCTATTTCTATCTGATGCTTCTTTGTTTAGTTTAGGCATTGTAGTAACGCCCATTTCTAAGTTTTGAATATTATTGTCATCAAATTCAATACCACTAGCAACACATTCTAAAATACTTGTTAAGTATTTTCCTAAGAATACTGAAATTATAGCTGGTGGAGCCTCATTGCCTCCAAGCCTATGGTCATTACCAGCTGAAGTTGCTGCAAGTCGAAGTAAATCTGCATGCTTATCTATTCCTTTTAAAACTGCACATACAAAAGCAAGAGCAATATTATTTTTAGAAGGGTCCGAACTTAGTGAAAATACATTTATACCAGTATCTGTTACTAAAGACCAGTTGTCATGTTTTCCTGATCCATTAATACCTTGAAATGGTTTTTCATGTAATAAACAAGCTAAATCATAATGATTTGCTACACGTTTTAAAGTCTCCATAATTAACTGATTTTGGTCAGATGCTAAATTACAAGGAGCATATAGTGGAGCCAATTCATGTTGAGCTGGTGCAACTTCATTGTGTTTTGTTTTAGATGGAACACCTAATTTCCAAAGTTCAATGTCAATTTCATGCATAAAGTTCGCAATTTTTTCTTTTATACTTCCAAAATAATGATCTTCCATTTCTTGTCCTTTTGGAGGCATTGCACCAAAAAGAGTTCTGCCTGTAAAGATTAAATCTTTTCTTAGTTGATATTGACGTTTGTCAATTAGAAAATACTCTTGTTCTGCACCAATTGTAGAGGTTACACGATTTACATCTGTATACCCTAAGTTATGTAAAACTTTAATTGCTGCTTTTTCAACTACTTCCATTGAACGAAGTAAAGGGGCTTTTTTATCTAAAGCTTCTCCAGTATGACTATAAAATACTGTTGGAATACATAAAGCTACACCGCTACTATCTTCTTTTAAAAATGCAGGTGATGTACAATCCCATATAGTATACCCACGTGCTTCAAAGGTTTGTCTTAATCCACCAGAAGGAAAAGATGAACCATCTGCTTCACCTCGAATTAACTCTTTTCCAGAGAATTCAGTTATAACATGCCCATTTTCAGATTGTGCTAAGAATGAATCATGCTTTTCAGCAGTTCTTCCGTTCATAGGTTGAAACCAATGGGTAAAATGTGTTGCTCCTTTTTCCATAGCCCATTCCTTCATAGCATGTGCTATAGTGTTTGCAATTTGTGGATCTAAAGGCAACTTTTCATTAATTATACGTTTAAATTGTTTATATGCAGTTTTAGGCAATTTTTCACGCATAACATTATCATTAAATACATTTTTCCCATATATTTCAGTTAAATTTATTTTTTCCATCTTAAACTCCTTTTTTTTTATTAATTAACACTAGTTAATTGCATTAAAATTATTTAATTTTAGAATACTAAAGGTGATTTTTAGAGCGACGTTATAAGTGTTTTTTTGACCTCAACCATTCTTAATCAAACAGATTTTTAGCCTTATTAATAAAATATTTACTAGAACAACTGGTTATAATATAATTATATATCATTGTAACCCAAATTAGAATAACAATTTTTATTTGCAGTATAATTATAAGGGCGAACAATGTTCACCCGCTATATATTTTATGATAAAAAGTAGAGTACTATCCTTTATATATAGTATTTATTTTATAAAAAAAACAAACTGGTAATTTAAATGTATTTACTTATACGAACATTTTGTCATTAATAAAAAAACAATAGTTATTCTTTGACAATCTTATTGTGAACAGCATTCACTTATATAATCTGCATTTTTATATTTTATAGCTATTAATAAAAAACACTCAGGTCTGTTATATTAATCCATAGGTTTTAAGTTCTTTCTTTAAAATATCAATGTTCTTATCTAACATTGGAGCTAATGGAAGTCTACATTCTCCTACATTATATCCCATTAAATTTAAAGCATATTTGAGTGGAACAGGGTTTGACTCAATAAATAAGGCATTGATAAGAGGCAAAGTTTTAAGCTGAAGTTTTCGGCTACCTTCAAGGTCACCACTAACAAATTTTTTGTATATTTCATTTGTATCCTTTGGAATAATATTTGCCATAACAGAAACAAGCCCTTGGCCACCTAAACTTAAAAGAGGCAGGAAGTTTGGGTCATCTCCAGAATATACAAAGAAGTCTGGGGGACAACTGCGTACCAATTCTCCTACATGCGAAAAGTCACATTCTTTTATCCCAACAATATTTTCTAGCTTTGCAAGTTCTTTTATCGTTTCTACACTCATATTCGCAATGGTTCTACTTGGAACATTATATAAGATAATAGGTGCTTTCACTGAATTCGCAATTGTTTTAAAATGTGCATATATACCATGTTGAGTAGGCTTATTATAATATGGGACGACACTAAGAAGTCCATCCACTCCAAGTGCTTCAACGGCCTTACTCATTTCAGCAGCTCCAACAGTATTGTTTCCACCAGCACCAGCAATAACAGGTATTCTACCATTTATTTTTTTTACTGTATATTCAATGGTTTTAAGTTGTTCCTCTTTTGTCATAGTGGGTGTTTCTCCCGTAGTTCCACATACAAATATTGCATCTGTATTATTTTCAACTTGAAATTCTAGTAATTCACCTAACTTATCAAAATCTATACCATCTTTACAAAAAGGGGTTATAATTGCGACTCCTGATCCTTTAAAAAGAATTTGTTTCATAAACGACCGCTGCCAAAACCTTATAAAACTTTGTACATAAGATATTTCTTTTTCATCATACCATACTCTGATATTCTCAATAAAATATATTTTCTAGTTTTATAATGTTGCTGGTTTTGACATACTCCTTTCCATTTTAGGTTAGCTCATATTTATGAGACTTCACGTTGCAACCTACGTAATCTTTACCTCTGATATTTATATAATAAATTGAGAGGCTTATACAAAGTTTTATAAAATTTTATAAGCTGCTATTTATCTACCTATTAAATTTTATATTAAGTATCTTATACAAAGGAATTAAAGAATATGCAAATTTTAAAATAGTATCATTTTCTCTTATTTTTTTCTTATTAAAAAAAACTCTAAACATATGTTTATACACCTAAAACTAAGCAAAGTATTAAGAAGATTATATATGTTAGAGTTATATAGTTATTATACAAGAGAAATAGAAAATTTGAAAGGCATTTTTTTAGTGAGTTATGTTGTCATTGATGATATTTGTAATCAACGCAAATTACAATTATTGGCTTATATCCCACTCCTAGGGGTGGGGGTTTCAGAACAATGAATTAAAGTATTGGATAAATTTATAACTCCTGCCCCTAAAATGAGGTGTACAAATTGCACAAATATGCATAAATATACATTTTTTAGTAATTCCAAGGATATTGGACAATATATGCTAGTGGGAAGAAATATATTAGGGTATTCTGCCAGTTGTATTTTATTAGATATAGATATATACTTTAATAGTTAAGCCATGTGAAAAAAACAATTAGCAGAGTAATCGCGAACAAATAAGTAGCAATTGGGCGAAAAAATAAGTAGTAGAGCAGACGTGAAAGAATAAGTAGCAGCCACTTAATAACCATAAAAAATAATTCATTTAGTAATACTAGCAATAACAAATCAAGAAATGTTAAGTAAGATATGCTTCAGTAACAAAGGAAACCCATGGCCAGGGACCTTAGTATATAATACTGTTTATAATCTCTCCAAAATAAACCTTGGATAATTAAAGTTAATTTATCCTGAACATAGCTTTACCTTATAATAATCGTACATTTGAGATTATAAACAGGTTATGTAAAGATTAGAAAAAATAATATAGTAAGACTAATAGGCAAGGTATTTTAGGCCTATTTCTAGTTTGTAAAAATATTTTGAAATAAACTATGCAAGGTAACAATAGAATTTTCATTTAGGGAGTCAATTCAGATATACAATCAGCATTTTCAATCAAGTAGCCAATTCCAATATACAATCAGCATTTTCAATCAGTTAGTCAAATTCAATATATATTCAGTATTTTAATTCAGATAGATACC
>LJHD01000175.1 GCA_001983475.1 Candidatus Epulonipiscium fishelsonii
TGAATGTGGATGGTAACTGAATAACTAGATGAAAAAGCGAAGTGTGGATGGAAACTGAATAACTAGATGAAAACGCTGAATTAGAGCGAAATAGAATACTAATTCTATTGTTAACTTGCATAGTTTATCTTAAAATATTTTTTACACTAGAAATAAGCCTAAAGTGCCTTTACTATTAGTCTTACTAATATGCCACTTAGAACCATTATATTTTTCAATTTTTTTCTAACCTTTACATAACCTGTTTATAATCTCAAATGTACGATTATTATAAGGTAAAGCTATGTTTAGGATAAATTAACTATTTATCCAAGGTTTATTTTTTTGGAGAGATTATAAACAGTATTATATACTAAGGTCCCTGGCCATGGGTTTGTTACTGAAGCATATACTTGTTTTTAAATCACTATTTCTTACTATCACATTTACAATACAATTTTAGTTTTGGTTGTTAAGTGGTTGCTACTTATTCTTTCGCGTCTGCTCTACTACTTATTTTTTCGCCCAATTGCTACTTATTTGTTCGCGATTACTCTGCTAGTCGTTTTTTTCACATGGCTTAACTATTAAAGTATATACCTATATATAATAAAATACAACTAGCAAAATACCCTAATATATTTCTTCCTAATAGTACATGTTGTCCAATATCATTGGGATTACTCAAAAATGTATATTTATGCACATTTGTGCAATTTGTACACCTTATTTTAGCTTCTGAAACTCATCATAAATTATGTTAACTTAGCTAAGTTTTTATTTAGTATGGGGTTCAGGAATGAAACCATCCTACTCTCAAAAAAAAACTGCAGCTTATAAGTGCATCTAATATAAAATTAGGATATTGAATAAGAAGTGGCAAGCTAGGGTCGTAGCCAACAATCGAGAGTTTCAGCACGAACTCAAATTACTTTACTCTTTAATATTTTGTTTTAAACAAATATTATTATTTTAATAGCAATCAAATTTAGTTAGTAAATGATGTAAAGTTTTGACAAACAACTTATATTTGTGATAATATAATTATATAGTTTATTATAAGAAAGGGATATGGTATGAAATTATTAAAAACATTAGTATATTTGGCTGTATGCACTACTTTGAGTCAAAATATATATGCACAACCTACAGAACGAGCAGTAAGATCAGAAAGATCTAGTACATATACTCTTGAAAACGATTTGAAAAGAACATATTATGTAGGAGATCATGTTGAACCAGACATATTGAGATATACAGTTTATGACCCTGCGGGCAATGACATTTCAAATAATAAAAATTTAGAAGTAAAAATAGAATATGATGATTTGGACATTATGGAAGTGGGAACATATGAAGTAACTTACATAATTAAATTTAATGGAAAAGTTGTAGAAATTGAAACATTTTCTCTTAGAATAGTTTCAAAAGAATTAATAGATGGAGATACTATAGAATTTACAGTAGGAGATAGATTAACCCTATTAGATGATCTTGAACTTGAAGATGGTGTATATTTAAATCAAGTAACTGTTGAACATGATATTCCTATTACTTTGGACAAAAATTATAATGAATATGCTGACAGAGTTGGAACATATTATGTTAAATATTACGTGCCTGGACAAGTTGATCCTTTTATTAGAAGAGTTAACATTGTTGCACCATCTAGAAGAGAAATTCCTGAAATAAACAATCTTTCTTCAACTAACACTATAAATATGGAGTTAGGAGAACAACTAGATTTAGAAAAGTATATCGAAATTGAAGATAATGATCCAATTAATTGGGATGAAGTTAAAGTATATTGTATGGGGCTGTCTTCAAACAACATAGCTACAGCATATGGTATATATGATTTGGGGATTACCTACACTGATGAAGATGGAAATTCGGGAAGAATTGATTTAAAATTGAGAGTAAAACCAGATACAATAAGTTTAATTCATATACCTACTACAGCATCTGAATTTAGAAGCTATATTTCAAACTTAACTTATGAGCAGAATTTAGATTTACTAGCAACTCTAGAATATAACTTACCTTTTTATGCAAGTGATATACATGATACATCGCTAAATCCAGATGTATTTGCACTTGATGATTTTAATGATGAATTTTTTATGTTAAGAGCAAGACCTTTGGATACTTCTTCTTTATCAATAATTAAAAAAATGGAATTTACAGAAGTTATTCCTTGGTTTTCAGATACTTCAGACCATTGGGCAAAAGCTGCAATTTATTATGTAGCAGAGAGAAATTTAATGGAAAATGATATGTTGGAATTTTTACCTGATAAAGAAGTTAGTATAAATGAAGCAATTTCATATATTGCTCGAGTTGCATTTTATAACGATGCAAAGATAGTTAGAAATAAAATGGACATTCAACATTTACTTACACCAGT
>LJHD01000176.1 GCA_001983475.1 Candidatus Epulonipiscium fishelsonii
TGAATATTATGACCAAGAAAGAGAAGAAATTCCACAATTTTTTAATCAAGATATTCATCGTAAATTTGAGAATGTTATGAACAAAGTTGAAAATATACAAAGATTATTGGAAGAAATTGGTGTAGAAGAAATTTTTGAGGATTTATTTATGGACGCAGAATATGAATTTGAAAAATATGGCCCAAGCTGTTGTGATTGTGGATACAATCCATATCTTAATAGATGTCGTGAAGCGCGTGAACTTTCAAAAGAAGCAATGAACTCTAAAATGGTTTATGAAACTTATTTACAAAGAGCACAATTCTTAGCAAATAGATTAGAAGACGAACTAGATATTACTATGATTGAATTAGATAAAGCAATGAATAAAATGAAGCAAGCTGCAATGTTTGCAAGGATGAATGATTGTAGATAATACGAAAATGCAGGGAGCACATAGTGCTCCTATTAAACAATTGAGATTACTACAATTTATACGTACATGTTAAATTTTCATTTCTAGACTCATATCCTTTATATAGTGCAACAAATTTACGCAAAATTTAATTTTTTTTTTGAAACTTACATAGCTTCCTGCCTTTAAAATATTAAAATTTGTCCAACATGTATTAAATTCGGATTACTTATATTATTAACTTTCATTAAATAATCTACACTTGTTCCATATCTTTGAGCTATGGAATGAAGTGTATCCCCTAATTGAACTATATGTCCAAAATAAATAGGTTCTCCATTAGGATACATATAAGTTGGTGGTGCACTGGGTACTACAACATGACTTGGAGGAATATAGGTTGGTGGTGCACTAGGTGCTACAACATGACTTGGAGGAATATAAGTTGGTGGTGCACTAGGTGCTACAACATGGCTTGGAGGTATTTCTGGTACAGTAGGAGTTGCTTGAGCAGGAGGCATTGTATATTGATCAACAAATATAGTATCTTTAAAATAATTTAAATCTACTTCTTTTCCATCAATGCCATATATACTTCCTGTTTCTGTATATTGAAATCCAGCCCAATTATTCCAATGTCCTAAATAAGGGGCTTCTCCAGCATATTCAGCTATCCATAGAGGGTACTCACTAAGATAAGCTTCCCATAAATTTTCTACTCTATCTTCATCAGTATAAATTGCAATGTTTGATTCAGTAAGATTTTTTAATGTATTTAAATATGTTGCAACTACTCTATTTATTTCATAATTTGAAATCTCTGGAGTATCAGTATATTCCATTACGGGTAAACATTCATAATCTTTGTCTTTAATCAAACTATAAAAGTATTCTGCTTGTTGCACCGCTTCTTCATTATTAGCTGCAGTTATATAATGATAAAATCCTACATTAAGTCCAGCATTTTTTGCGTTGTTATAATTTTGAAGCCACATTGGGTCTTGATAATTGCTACCTTGTGCTACTTTAATATATACTACTTCTATTCCATCACCTTTTACATCATTAAAATTTACATATCCTTGCCAATGACTAACATCCAGCCCTTTTAATCCTCTCATATAACTACTTCCATATGTTGGATTTAAACTGCAAGTTGCAGCTAACCCGCATAAAATATAAAGGATATTTCTTTTCATAGTTTCACCTCTAATTCTTTATATAATAATAATATGATTTATTATATAAATGGGTGAAACTATTAGCTTAAAATATAATTTCTAATAATAGAATTAACTTTTTTATCCATTACATCTATATGCCCCCGCCCTTTAAGCATAATCAATTTACCTTGTGGAATAAGTTTTGCAGTTGTTTTGTATAGTTTTGGACTAAACCAAAAATCTTTATCAACTCCAATAATAAGAATGGGAACAGTTATTTTATTTAATGACTTTTTAAAATTAAATTTAATTTCGGCTTCCACTTCAACAAGAATATCACTTGAATATGTTTTAGATGTTTGTTTTACCATTCTTTTAGATGTACTGTTGCCAAATAAAATTACACCTATTTTAAAAAATATATTTTTTATCTTACTGCTTGAAAGTTTATTTCCAATATGTAGTAGTGCTTCTTTGTACTTACCTTTAGAAAATAATTGAGCATATTTTTTATCAAATTCACATGCTTCATTATTTACTTTATATGCTGATACTAAAAGTATGTATTTTTCACTAATACTTGGCTTTTGTATTGTAATCTCTTGTAATAAAAATCCTCCCATTGAAAGGCCAATAATTGCATTGACTTTACCTCCAAAGTCTAGATTAATCATTTCAATAATATCTTTTGCCATTTGAGCTATTGTGTAATGCTCAGGTAAATTTGATTTTCTTGAAACTGCATTGATAGTGTAACCTTTGTTTATTAACTTTTTCATTAATGTATAATAAGTATTTCCTAAAATATTAGGAGACATGCCGTTACCAGGCCCTCCCTCTAGAAATATTATATTTTTTGTACCTTTGCCGACACTTACAATTTGTAGTTCATTACTTGTTTTGCCAAATCGAATATTTTTAAATTTATTAATAAACTTTATCATAAATTCACCCCCCATAATGTTATTTTTGATAAAAAAGCTTATTCTTTCTTATTATAATACATTTTTATGGATTGTGGTTTATTTTTATTAAAATATTTTATATAAAATCTCATCTGTACAGTCTTGTTTATTCCAATTTTAATAATTATAAAAGCTTAAGAGAACTTCAGACAGAAATATTTTCTAATCAAAAACTCAATCGTTTAATTAATGTCCCTAGTCTTTCGCAGTTTTCAAAAAAAATGCACTTAGATTAGTGATTATAGAATTTTTGAATATATCTTCTATTATCTTGTTAATAAAGCTGCAAGGCGCTTTGGTGAAGTAAATCTTTTTTTAGATAAGTTTCTTATCAAAATTATGGATACTAGTGTAGTTTTAGTTGCATTAAAGTTAGCTCCTTATCTACAAATGAACAAAGAGCATTCAGGTATTAAGTTCAACATTGTATTCAATGGTGAGTTCCCTGAGAAACTAAATATCTGTGAAGGCAAAGTTAACGATAGGAAATGTAAGGATGGATCAATAGAAGATAATGGTTGTATAGGGGGCTATAATCAACTTTCAGATATTAAGTTTGTTACACGAGGAGTTAAGAATGCAGTAGTTATGGATTTATGGATGAGAAATTTTTAGGTTCTGATAAAGAAAATGATATTTATGATTCAATTATTCGAATGGGAAGTATCGTTATCAATAATCTTACCGTTCATAGGTGTATGGAAATAATAACTTTTACAGATGACGGAGAACCTATTACCTTTATTATCAATATCTTTGATCTGACAAAAGAAGAAATTATTCTATTATACAAAAAACGTTGGGAAATAGAGTTGTTTTTCAAGTGGATTAAGTAAAATCTATGTATGAAAAATTTGTTTACACTAACAAGGTGAGAATCAATAGTACTCGATTCTCACTCTTTTAATAATATGCGTTTATTTCATAGATGCAACATTAAAACTGCAATAAGCCCATTTTTTTAATTTAATAAAGTTGTTAATATATTTATATCTAACATTTTGGCACTTGCTTCAGAAAATATATTGCCCATAGGTATTACTTTACGTGTATCAAAATTAGTTAAATTTAAATCTTTCATTGCTCTACACCCTGCAAACATACCTTGCATATTAATTACATTGCTTGTATTAAATCCATCTAAGTTCAATTCATTTATTGACATACATCCTGCAAACATACTGGACATATCTGTTACTTTAGCTGTATCAAAACTATTTACATTTAGTAATTTCATTGACCTACATCCTGCAAACATATAGCTCATATCTACAACTTCTGTTGTAATAAAATTACTCAAGTCTAGTTTTACTAAGCTTTTACAATTTTGAAACATAAACATCATATCTGTTACATTTGTTGTGTCAAAATTATTTAAATCTAATTTTTTTAGTGAATTACAATTACTAAATGTTCCTGTCATACATGTTACTTTAGAAGTATCGAATGATTTACTAATATTTAAAACTTCTAAATTACTACATTCTGCAAACATTTGATATATATCAGTCACTTTTCTAGTAACAAAATTACTTAAATCTAATTTTTCTATGCTACTACAATTATTAAACATGTTAGACATATTTCTTACATTAATTGTATTGAAATTATTTAAATTTAATGATTGTAATGAAATACAATCTCTAAACATACCAGCCATATTTGTTATGTTACTAGTATCGAAATTGCTTAGGTCTAATGTTTTTACAGTTTCACATAATTCAAACAAATTATCCAAGCTAGTAATGGTTTTGTCTTTATATTTAGTTAAAGGTTGAGGTAATGGTTTTGTCCAACTGTTATTATTTAATATTGTTCTGAAACTTGTTTCTAATTGTACTCCATTTAAGCTCGTATATTCATAAAATCTTTGTTCCTTGGTTTCTACATTTTCGTAATATAGATCGTCGTTAATTTTTATTGCATTATATTCATCTAATTTTGCATTTATACAATTTACTTCGTTTAATAGTTTCTTTGTTTGTGAAACTTTAAGGAATTCTTCTTTAATAAGTTCATTTTCAGCATTATATATACTTACAGCGTATCCAGCGATATAATCATTATTTACAGTAATTATGGATGTTAATTTATATTTGTGTCCTATTTCTTCTAAAATTTCTTTTATTTTAGATATATTTAAATCTTTTTTAGAAAGAAATTCTAGTAATATAAACGTTCTTTGTTTTTTTTCTAATTTTTTTATCTCTGTTCGTAATTTTTCTTGTCTACTTTCTAAGCTTTCTTTTTCAGCATTTAATTTTTTTATATCTTCATTATACATTTTGTTTTAGCCTCCAATAATTTTTTGTTAATTTAATAATTATATGTTATTTATGTAGAAAAAAATGGGAAGTTTCCCTTTTTACGCTATAAAACAATTATATTTACTAGCTTGTTTTGGATTAATTTGATTTTCTTCACCAATTAAGTCAGATATATCATCAATAAGTTTTTTAACATCTGTTCCAGATTGTACTGTGCCACATCCATAGAACAACTTAGTAATTTTCTCCAAACTTGAAGTATTAAAGTTGTTTTTAACCTCTTTTATTTTTGCACATTCAGAAAACATATAGCTTATATTTGTTACTTCTCCTGTTTCAAATCTGCTTAAATCTAGTTTTTCTAATGCACTACATTTTTCAAACATATAGCTCATATCTGTTACTTGAGAAGTATCAATACCATTTATGCTCAGTGTCTCTAAGGCACTACATTCTTTAAACATCTTACTCATATTGCTTACTTGAGAAGTATCAAATTTTTTTAAATCTAGTGCTTTTAATGAACTGCATCTTCTAAACATGCTATTCATATTTGTCACTTCGTTTGTTTTGAACTTACTTACGTTTAAATTTTCTAAAGTCATACATTCAGCAAACATATTATTCATATCTGTTACTTGAGAAGTATCAAATTTACTTACATCCAAAGTTTCAACTTTGATGCAGCCACTAAACATACCTATCATATTTGTTACTTCTGCTGTTTTAAATTTACTTATATCTAGATGTTTTATTGACTTGCAATTACTAAACATTTTATTCATATTTGTTACTTTGCTAGTATCAAAGTTGCTAACATCTAGTTGGTTTACTAGCCAGCAATTGAAAAACATTTTATTCATGTTTGTTACTTCGCTAGTATCAAAGTTGCTAACGTCTAATTCTTTCACTTTAATACATCCTGAGAAGATACCACTTAAATTAGTTACTTTACTTGTATCAAACTTACTTACACTTAATTCTTCAACCTTGCTAGCTCCATTAAACATGCCACTCATATTTGTTACTTTTCTAGTAATAAAATTAGCAATATTTAATTTTTTAATTGAAGTACAACCACTAAACATATTTTCCATATAAATTACTTTACTTGTGTCAAATTTGCTTACATCTAGTTCTTCTACGCTACTACATTCAGCA
>LJHD01000177.1 GCA_001983475.1 Candidatus Epulonipiscium fishelsonii
AGACGAAGATTCTCAAAATGGTCCCCTGAATACCAATGAAAAGCTATTCCATAAACTGCTTCATTTGCTTTTGGAGAGCTCTATATTATTCCTTAGGTACCCACCATGAATTTTTAACTTTCAAGAACAGTTAAAGACAATAATATGGAAATTTAATCGGTGTATTAAATTATGAATTTTTGTTAGATGATTACAGCGAGATGATTGGTGAATATTCTATGTCTGACGGCAGTTTCGTCTTTCGTTAGTGATCAAGAAGAAATTTTAGTTCATACAACTGCATTTAATCCAACTCTAAAGATAAAATTACTACTAAATGAAAAATAAGAGGCACATATCAAGAATTATGCTTCACCTAAAGAATCAATATACATGTTAACACAACATCAGCAGGAGAAAGTATATAGAACATTACATCCTGTTGAAAAAACACAAATTGGAACATATTCTAATTATCCATCAAGACATGTTACAAGTAAAATTTCATTTGAAATATATTTAAATTATGTAATTATTATAGCTTCCTTTGTATTGATATATATATCTCAATTGATATATTTAACAAAATACATAAAACCAATTACTGCGCTATCAAATTTATATTAAAAAATATTGAATAAGGTGATATAAACATTGATATATCACATTTCAAGAAAATCTCAAGAAAAATAGATACACTTGCAAATTGCATCAACTATTTTTCAAGAGTACTTAAAAATTAAATTAGTGATATTTCTGATATGTTAAGTGAATTCTTTAGGTAATTTTGCTTATATGAAACTCATCAAGACAATTGGTGATTTTAAACCTATGCAAGTTTCAATGCAAAAGATATCACATTCTTTAAAAGATTTATTAAAAAATACTACTATGTCTGCTAACGAAAAGTTAGTCATGGTGCTATGGAAATTGCTACATCTGCAGAGCATCTTGCTCAATATGCTATGGAACAAGTTACTTTGATAGAAGAATTTAAATACAATACCAATGAAAGCAGAAAATATTATTGAAAATATGGAAGCTCAGTTTCTCAAACTGATGTAATTGTTACCGAAATGAATGGAAAAGCTGAAATAGGAAAAGGCAATATGAACAACATGGTAACCAATGAAAAATATATAAGCTCTACCACTAGAAAAATTTCTGAAGTTATTATGATTATTGATGGTTTATCTCAAAACAAATATATTAGCTCTTTAAATGCTGCTATTGAATCCGCTCGTGTTGGAGAAGCAGAAAGGATATTTGCTGTTGTAGCAAGTGAAGTGAGACTTAGCAAATAAAACAAGTGAAGTAGTTAATTTGAAATTAATGATGATTACATCTAGTCTACTAATGGTTCAAAAAGGCGAATAAAAAGTTTTGATGTAACTTCTTGCTTTTAATGATTTTATTACTTCAATAGAATAAACTTCACTAGCAGCTACTATTATTAAAAATATAATAGCAAAAATCAAAAACTATTTATAGAACAATGAGTTGATGGTACTTCTACTTGCTACTAAAGTTTTGAAGGGCTCTGCTATATCAGAAAACAAAATGTGGCTGTTAGCCAAGAATTAGCTGGAGAAGCAGAACATCTAAAAGCTCAATTAGCTAAATTCTTACTAGTTAGGTGTTTTGGGAGTTTCACTTTCACCACTATAATTTACGTATTACTTTTTTTAAAACGA
>LJHD01000178.1 GCA_001983475.1 Candidatus Epulonipiscium fishelsonii
TTCTAGTTGTGTTGCTTGAGCTGCTAATTCTTGGCTTGTAGCCACATTTTCTTCAGAAATAGCAGAGTTTTTAGAAAGTTCATTTGCTAATTGAGAGGTTCCATTTACTATTTCTTCAAGAGATTGACGTTGATCCATAGCATTATCTTTAATTATAGTTGAAACTTCAGATGTTGACTGGCTGGATTGTAATATTTCATCAATAGCCTTAACTGTTGCTTTAACAATTTCTTCTCCTTGTGATACACTGTGCAAGTTGTTTTTTATTATAGAATGAATTTGGCTAACAATTTCTGATGTTTTTCCAGATAAATCACGAACTTCAGAAGCCACAATAGCAAATCCTTTTCCAGCTTCTCCTGCCCTTGCTGCTTCAATAGCTGCATTCAAAGCTAATAAATTAGTCTGACCAGCGATTTCTTCAATATAATTAATAACGGTTGCAATTTCTTGAGTAGAATTTGAAATATGACACATAGAATTAACTAATTCATCAGATAATTTATTACTATCTTTTGCTTTTTCTGTCATTGTTTGAATAATTTGATAGCTCCTATCAATGTCTTGAATATCATTTTTAATTTTGTTTGTAATATCAATTGTATTTACTTTAAATGATTCTAACAATTTTGATTGGTCTTGCGTTATATTAGCAAGGTCTATTGCAGATTCAGAAATATCACCTGCTTGAATACTAACTTGCTTCGCTGAAAGTGTAATTTCTTTAGTCATATTACCTAAAGTGTTAGAGATATTAATTAATGAAGTTTTTATTGCATTAAAATCTCCTTGATAATTTTGATTTGGAGTTACTGTAAAATCTCCTTCGGCAAAACTTGCTAAAATACTTGAAATTTCCATAATATATCTTTTAAAATTATCAGATAAGTCTTCTGTGACTTCAACTAAGCTATTAACTTCAAAACTATTCTTTTTAATGTTGCTTGTACTAACATTTAAATTACCATCTTTAATTTCATTTAAAGTTTCTACTAATTTTTCTAAAGGAGAAATATATCTCTTATTAAATAAGTTAATAATAATTCCGCTAATAATTATAGAAATGAATACTACAATTGTTGAAAGTATTATTTGGATAACTATATTTTGGTACATAGAATCTTTTGAATAATTTGATATAATAGTCCAATTTGTATTCGGAATAGATGTATATGTACTATACACAGAAGCTCCATGTGATGTAATGGCAGCACTAACTTCATTTTCTTTATTATTTAAAACTTCACTATAATCTCCTGGTGTAGAACTTAAATGTCTTGTTCCATTTATATCAGCATTAAATTCATCATTTGGATGAATTACAATGTTTTCATTTTTATCAATAACAAATAAATAAGTTTCTGCATCTTGATTAGATTCAGCAATAATATCAATTAAAACATCAATTGTAATATCAATAAGTAAAACTCCAATAACCTTATTATCATTAACAACTTTTTTTGAAATTGAAACAACCATATGTCCACTTGCAGCATCTATATAAGGTAGTGTAAGGTATATTCCATCGGTTTCCAAAGCGCCTATGTACCATTCACGAAGTGTAGGCTCATATCCTGGTTCAGGACTCCAACTTAGAGAATTGGCAAATTTATCTTCTTCTGTTGCAAATCCAAGTGTTAAAATTTCTGTTCTTCCATCAGCTTGTTTAATTAAGTAATCTTGGAGACTGTCAATATCATTATAACTCTGACGTATTTGAATTTCTTTGGCTAGTGAATCTACTAACGAAAATTTTTCAGCAAGCCACGAATTAAGTTTTTCAACTGCAAGAGCTGAATTTTGAATAGCTACAGCTTTCGAATGATTGATTGTATTCGTACTACTGTAAAAAATTTGTAAAATTGTAAGAAAGCCCAATAAACTTGCTATCACTGGTCTGAATACAACTTTAATTCTTTTGCTTAAATTTGGATACATTTTTAAATCACTCCTTTTGTTTAAATGTATGCAAGGATTTATTCTAACATACATTTAAATTGTAATTAAATAGATTTATTCAAAGATTTAAAGTTATATATAGCTTGTTTTTTATACTATAATGCATAATAAACAAGCTAAGTTAAAGGTCATTCTATACTATACATAATTAGAATTTATACCTACAATAATTGTCTAAAATAGTAATTTGAAACTCAATGTGTATTGATTTGATTTTAAGTATACCTATTTATCACAAAAAAATATTTTGGTGAATAAATTGAGTGGAACAAGGAGGTAGCTTATATAATTTTATATGAAATTTCTCATACTGCTTCTATCATTTATATTTACTTATGTTTTTGCCATAAAAAGAAGAGTACTATCCTTTTATATAGTACAGAAATCTGTATAATATATTTGATATTTTTTACAAATAATGTTTATATAATTTGTTTTAGAGCAATAATTATATACACAACTGAATA
>LJHD01000179.1 GCA_001983475.1 Candidatus Epulonipiscium fishelsonii
GATACGTATAAAAGAATACATTGACCAGTTTACGGGTGAAACAGTAAAATGTCGCAAATAAAATAAACCCATTTAGGGGTAGTGTGCAAAAATATACAGTTGTCAGACCATTCAGTGTGTCTTAAGACACCGTCAGTACCAAGCCCTTAAAGGTCAAGTACAAACCACCCGTTAGACAGGTGGTTTTGATTTGTAAAAAATATATTATATATTTATTATACAGATTTTTGTACTATATAAATTTCTATTGTTTCTGATAAACCAATAGTATAATCATTCTCTGCTAAAAACTTTAATTTGGATTTTATTAATTAAAAACATACATTCGTGACCAATAACAACAAACACAAGCCCAAGAGATAAAGGCATAATATTGTTTATAGTTAATATTGCTAATCCAACATCAATAAGTCCATATATAACAATTACACCACCCATACTAGTGGATCTCATTCTTATTGCATGGTTCTTAACAGTGTCTCCATAGCCTAAGATTGTATAAACAGGTATAAAACCATCTTGCCCAACTACAATCAAAAGAGGAACTAACCAAAATTTATTTAACATAGTTACTTCTTCGTAAGTATTAAAATCCAATCCTTCTATCGGATTTTCGTGTCCAAATAGTGTTACCAATATTCCTTCAACAATATGTAGCATTCCTATAAAAACTATAAATTCTGTATATGGCAAATCAAATATAATAAATTTATACCCAAATAGTTCAAAAAGTTGTCCTAAAAAAAAGTTAAAAGGAAGTACATATGCGAAGCAACTCCACTTTGGATTTATAGCAGTAAATAATATAGTCATTGGAATTAGCATTAACATACTAAAATTTAAATTAAAGCTAATTCCAAAAGAAGTTATAAAATAGCTTAATATAATTCCAACTATTGTACCACGTACTACATCTTTTAAAGCTGATAGCTCCCATTTTCCACTTTCTCTTTTATACATACAAAAAACTAGTGCAATCCTGAACCTCCCGCTACTAAAAATGTGGAGGTTGTCGTTCACAATAAGACGCTACTCCTATTGCAGTTCTCTAGGAACTTCTTTAGTTTTCACTAAAGCACAGACTATATCTTCTTCTTCACCATTATGTGTTAAGAGCCACCCACTTCCACCATCAATCACTT
>LJHD01000180.1 GCA_001983475.1 Candidatus Epulonipiscium fishelsonii
GATATTACTGCAGAACAAATTAAAATAAATATTGGCTCTGTATTTAACGTTGAATATATTCCTCAGGAAATAGGAATAAAAGGTATATATTTAATTAATGGATTACCAAAAAAATTTTTTTTAAATGAAAAAGAAATTCGTGATGTCTTGAAAGATCAGGCCTATGTAATAGTTGAAGCGATTTTGAAAGTTTTGGAAGTAACGCCACCAGAGCTTTCTGCCGATATATTAAATAAGGGCATAATATTAACTGGAGGAGGAAGCCTGATAAGAGGGTTAAGCGAACTTATTTTTGAAAATACAGGAATAAATGCAACAATAGCTAAAGATGCACTAACTTGTGTGGCAATTGGCACAGGATTATTTATTGAATATAAACAAAAAAAGAGATTATGGGGGAAAAGAAAGTGATAAGGGGATTGTATACTGCAGCAACAGCAATGAATGTACAGGTGACCAGAATGGACTTGGTTTCAAATGATTTAGCGAATGTTAACACAACAGGATATAAAAAAGATTTTGCAGTAGTTTCTTCTTTTGAAGAAGAACTTTTATATAGAATGAAAGACATTGAGAATAATAGATCAAATAACAATACCATTGGCTATATTTCTCCAGGAGCAAGA
This sequence comes from Candidatus Epulonipiscium fishelsonii, assembly GCA_001983475.1. GTDB lineage: Bacteria > Bacillota > Clostridia > Lachnospirales > Cellulosilyticaceae > Epulopiscium_A. The sequence goes on from LJHD01000180.1 coordinate 627, forward strand.
ATTGAAGATATTTATACTCAGTTTACTCAAGCATCCTTTGTGGAAACTGGAGATAAAAACAATTTTGCAATCCAAGGAGAAGGCTTTTTTCAAGTTCAAACACCTGATGGATTAAGATATACACGTGACGGAAATTTTTCGTTTAATGAGGCAGGTTCTTTGGTAACTAAAGAAGGATATGCAGTAATGGGTGAAGACGGGCCTATTGAATTAGGGGAAGAATATCTGGATACAAATATAGACATAGTAGTTGGTCGCTTGGGAACTATTCGATTAGGATTGGAAAATGTAGGAAAACTTGCTTTAGTTAATTTCGAAGAACCCCAAGCATTACTTAAACAAGGAGATAACTTGTATATATCTGAAGAAGAAGGAATACCTGCAGATGCAACAATATATCAAGGATATCTTGAAGTATCAAATGTAAATGCAGTTGAAGCAATGGTTGATATGATTACTATATCAAGAGCATATGAAATGAGTCAGAAAATGATACAAGTACATGACCAACTTTTGGGGAAAGCAGTAAACGAAATTGGTAAAGCATAGATTAAATATGCTATAAAATAACAGATTTAGTCATGTTATTCTTAAATCCGTTATCATGAATAAAAATTTAAGGAGAATAATTAAGATAATATAAAATATACAAATTTTAAGGGAGTACGTTGTACTCTTAAAAGCTAGTGGAAATTAATATTATAGGGGGAATTTTATTATGATGAGAGCACTTTGGACAGCAGCTGCGGGAATGACAGCACAGCAATTTCAAGTAGATGTAATATCAAATAATATTGCAAACGTTGATACACTTGGATTTAAGCAAGAAAATGTAAGTTTTAAAAGTTTATTATACCAAGAAATGGAACAGCCAGTTAATGCAAATCCTATTGGTCCTATGCAAGTTGGGCATGGGGTTCGTATTGGTGGTGTTACGAGATCTTTTGACCAAGGAATACTTACAAAAACAAATGATCCTTTAGATATTGCAATTGAAGGAGAAGGTTTCTTTGCTTTAGAAGATCCAGCCCAGGCTTCAGGAGATAATCCTGGAATAGTATATACTAGAGATGGTAGCTTCAAATTAGCAAATACACAAGGCTCAGGGTATGC
>LJHD01000181.1 GCA_001983475.1 Candidatus Epulonipiscium fishelsonii
ATAGCTATTAGAATATCTTTTTTTTAAGCAACGAATTCAAATTAATTAAAAAATCATATTTTAACTTTCTTATTATTAAAAGTCAATTTTTAATTAAAATATTATAAATAACTTATTAAACTATATTGTTAATTGTTAGAAACAAGCATCGTTGTCTTTAATACTATAAACACAATAACAATATTTTATATTACCCCAAATTTGTTTATTTTATGTATACCAGTAAAAATATTTCATTTATGATGTATTTTATAACTAAAAATTTTCATCTATTATTTTTTTGTAATTTATTTAAAAAGAGTATGTACAAATTTCACTATTAAATCCAACAAAAATGACAAGCGACTAAAAAAAATATTTTAACAATAAAATCAACTTCTCATATATATGAATATATTTATTAAAGCTATAAAATCATTATTCATAAATTTTATTTTTTATAAAAAATTAGTTAATTAATATAATTTATAAAAAACTAGTTATTTTTACAATAAAATTAAATCCTACAATATCATAAATTTATAATCAGTTAGTTTTTTTATTATACGCAAATTTTTCATTTAGTATTTTTGGCTTGTAATTTAATTTATCATGTTATAAAATAAGACTATATATTAAATTATATACAAATTCTTTAAGGGGGAAATATTTATGAAACAAAAACTAGCTAAAAAAATTCAACTTATCTTTAGTACAATGATGGGAATCCTTTTACTTATAAGTAGCAGCATTCAGATCTTCACTATAAATAACTTATTAGTAGATGAAGCTGTAAATTACATACACATGACCTCGAAGGCCGTTACTCAAGAGTTTGAAAAATGGTTAACTGAAAAAGTAACATTAGTAAATACTGTTGCAAATGAATTAGCCATTAACGGTATTCACGAAGATAGTGATAAGTTTAGAAAATATTTGCAACAGCAATTAGCAGGAGAGCTAGACAAGGATTCATTAACTTTTTGCTTCGGTAGAGAAAACAATGAAGATTTTATTTATACTAAAGACTTTGTAGCTGATGAAGATTTTGTAGTCACTGAATTTGATTGGTATAAAGGTGCAATGGCAAACAAAGGAAAAGTATATATTTCAGATCCAGTTTATTCTGTAGCATTAAACAAAATGGTAATAACCGTTTCAAAAACAGTTAGCAATGAAAATGATAGTGTTGTTTTAGGGGTCTTAGCTAGTGAAATAGGCCTAGAAAATGCATCAAATATAATAAATGAACATTCAACCGATGACGGAAGCTATATGATGATAATTAATGATGATACTGAAATTTTAATTCACCCACTAAAAGAAGCTAATCCAACAAAAGATATTGTTAATAAATTAGAAGGTGACTATGATGATTTATTAATCTCAGAATTGAAAACAGTGCAAAAATCTGTTACAAGAGATGGAGAAAAAGTTTATAATACCATGTATCCCATAGAAAATACCACCTGGAATCTTATTTCAAACTATCCAACAAAAAATGTTACAGATCAACTTTTATCCGAAATATTTCAACTTGCTGTAATATCAACAATTGCACAGATATTGATATGGCTGGCAATTAATATATTTAACAAAAAATATATTGTTCCTATTACTGAAGTAGCAGAAGCTTTAAATAAAATTAAAGAAGGAGATTTACAAATTAATGTAACAACTACCTCAAGTGATGCTGAAGAAATAGATATATTAATACATTCTGTGGAAATTATCTCTGAAGTTCTTAAAACATATATTGGAGATATTTCATCTTGTCTTGGCAAATTTTCTGATGGAGATTTTACATTTTATACTTCTCAAGAATATATTGGAGACTTTAAATCAATTCAAATTTCCATGCAAAATATCTCAACCGCTTTAACTACATTGCTAAAAGATAGTACTGCTTCTGCAAATGAAGTTCAACATGGAGCAACACAAATAGCACTTTCTGCAGAAAACTTAGCTAACTATACATTAGATCAAGTTGTTGTATTAGAAGACTTTAAAAATACAACCAACGAAATCACTAGTAATATTCTAGAAAACATTACCGAAATTTCTCATTCAAATACTCTTATTATAGAAATGAGTGAAAAATCTGAAATTGGAAAAAAATCTATGCAAGATATGGTAGCTTCAATGAAAACCATCAGTAGTACAACTAAGCAAATATCTGAAGTTATTATGGTCATAGATAGTTTATCTCAACAAATAAATATATTAGCTCTTAATGCTGCTATTGAATCTGCACGTGCTGGAGAAGCTGGAAAAGGCTTTGCTGTTGTAGCAGGCGAAGTCAGAGATTTGGCTATAAAAACAGGGGAAATAGTTAAAGAAATTAATACCATGATTTCAGAAAGTTTGGCAAGTGTAACAAAAGGCGAAGAAATGGTGGTATTTACTTCAGAAGCTCTTGAAAACATTATTAATTCTATTTACAAAACTTCCGAAGTTTCTGCAACCATAAAAAATAATAGTTCAAAACAAAAAGTGTTTGTGGATAAATTGGTTGATGGAACCACAAATTTATCTTCAAAAGTTGAAAGAAGCTCCGCAATATCTGAACAGAATGTAGCTATAAGCCAAGAACTTACTAGTCAAGCAAATCATTTGAAAAATCAGTTAAATCAATTCAAGTATAGTAATTAAATAGTAATATTTTTTTCTATAATTATATACAATTGTAAAATAGCTTAGATAAGGGAAAAATCTCTTTAGTTTTTTTCCCTTATCATAAATCTTAGATTCATGAATTATAAAAAATTAAAATAAATTGCTTATATCTAATATTTTTGATGGAGGTAATTTATAGAAAACTATACTCTTTATAGTTTTCGTACTTATTTCATAAGAGGCTATTCTAATTACACTATAATTAACTGCACCCTTTGTTGTATATAATTTTATGTGTAGTTCGGTACTCTACTTTTTATGATAAAAAATATAAAAAAATATAGGAGGTTAAAATTTTGAACAAAACGTTATCACAAAAAATTAGAATTATTTTTATTAGTGTTACAAGTATTATTTTATTATTAATTAATAGTATAGAATTATCAACTATATATTCATTACTAACTAATGAAGCTAAAACTTGTGCTGCTATGACTGCCCAAATTGTAGCATCTGAATTTGAAACATGGCTCACCGAGAAAAAAACATTACTCGATACATTAGCTAGAGAGATGGAACGAAAAGGAATACCCGATGACCTTGAAGCTTTTAAAGAAGATTTATTATTTTATCATGATAAAAGCATAGAAAATATCGGTTTTGTAAGAGCCTCTGATAATCAATATGTAGATACCATTAACAACTCTTTTGAAAAGAATTATGACGTTACACAAAATCCTTGGTATAAAACTGCACTTGCCGCAGACTATCAAGTTGTGTTTGGAGATCCATATTTTTCTATTGCATCAAATCACATGTGTGTAACCACTTCTCGTGCAGTTAAAGATAATAATGGAGAATTGCTTGGAGTATTAGTTTTTGAAATAAATCTTAAAGTTATGTCTGAAATGCTTACAACATATTCTAAAGAAGACGGAAGTTACGCATTTGTACTGAATGAAGCCTACCAAGTTTTAATGCATTCTGATGAACAATATAATCCAACGGCTACTAAAGTGGTGGATTACGAAAACAATGCTGGAGATTATACTGCATTGGCAGTAAATGAACCCCAAACTGTTCAAGTTGTTGTAACTTCAGCTGGAGATAGAGCATATGGCATACAGTACCCTATTAGAGGGACAAATTGGAGGATTGTTTCTATTAACCCAACCAAAGATATAACATATGAGATATATTTACAAATACTTAAATCAACAGTAGTATTTTTAGGTGCTATTTTATTAATTCATTTATTAATAAAAAAATTTAGTAATAGATATATAGCACCAATATACGATATTTCAACAGCTGTAGAAAATATTAATGATGGTAACTTGCATGTTGACGTTTTAAATATTCCTAAAGAAACTAAGGAACTGAATATTCTTGTTAATGCTATAAGCGGAATATCAATTACCCTAACTAGATATATCGGAGACATTTCTCACTCTTTAGATAAATTTGCAAAAGGAGATTTCACTTTTAATTCCAAAGAAGAATATATAGGAGATTTTAAAGCAATCCAAAGCTCTATGCAAAATATCTCCACTTCACTATCAGAGTTATTAAAAAGCAACAGTCGCTCTGCTAAAGAGGTAACCAATGGCTCAGTACAACTTGTAAAGGTAGCAGAAAACTTGGCAAAATACACAACGGATCAAGTAATATTATTAGATGATTTTAAATTAAATACAAAAGAAATTACAGATAATATCACAGAAAATCTAAAAGCCATTTCTGATGCCGATGAAATCATTACAGAAATGACAATCAGGGCAGCAAATGGGAAAGAATCTATGAAAAACATGGTATTATCAATGAAAAGCATAACTGAAACTACACAGAAAATTTCTGACGTTATTATGATTATTGATGGACTATCTCAGCAAATAAATATATTAGCTCTTAATGCTGCCATTGAATCTGCACGTGCTGGAGATGCTGGAAAAGGATTTTCAGTTGTAGCGTCGGAAGTCAGAGATTTAGCTATGAAAACTGGAGAAACTGTAAAAATAATTAATAATATGCTTTCTGAAAACTTAGAAAGTGTAAGAAAAGGTGATGAAATAGTGGAATTAACTGCAAAAATATTTGATGATATTGTTGAATCCGTTGAAGAAACTGCCCATGCATCAGAAATTATTAATCATAACAGTTCTATCCAAAAAACATTTATAGCCAAATTAGCTGATGGGACAGAAACTTTAAGTAATAAAGTTGAACACAACTCTGTTATATCAGAAGAAAACGTAGCAATAAGTCAAGAGCTTGCTGGTGAAGCTGAGCATTTGAAAAGTCAATTAAGTAACTTTAAAATATAAGCATTGACTTTTTATAAAAAATAATAAAAACATTATTCGTAAATCACAGATTTCTGAACCATATACTAATTAATATTCAACACACTTTGAAAGGAGCTTAACATGTTAAATCCAAACTGCGTTTGCACATATACAAATTGTCATAATCATGGTAATTGTAAAGCCTGCCAAGAAAATCACAAATATGGCCAAACCGCTTGTCAAAAATTAAAAAAGTCTAAAAAATAAATTTCAATATTTTTATACACTAAAAAAAAGGAGCAAAAATACTTGCTCCTTTTTTTTGTGTTAACAACAGATTTTAATTCACTACAGAAAATTTGTCTGTAGTGAATTAAAATAATATAATTAAACATTCTGCATATCTAAAACTTGTCGAGCACACAATAAAAGCTTGAATTTTATAGATTATGGCTTTATAATTAGATATGGTGCATGTTAATTGCCACATACCTTAAAGGTATAGTAGTTTTCAGCCTTAAAATTTATAAAAAAATCTTACTTAATATTGGAGTGATTAAAATTGAAAAACAGACATATGATAACTACTTATTTATATATATTAGGCGGAATTACCCTAATGTCACAATATATAAAAGCAGAGACAATTTCTGAAAATGATATAAAAACAATTAGTGGATACACAGACAGTGATTATATTCATTTGATCAAAGATAACAACGTACAAACTGGTGTATATATATCTGATGTTACACCAAATTCAGCAACAGACATATATATTGTAGATGAACAGGTCCCGACCAAGTATATCCAAGTATCTAAAGGAACAGAAGTTAGTATTATAGGAGAAGTGAACGATTTCTTCGTTGGTACACTTAATAAATATTTAGGAATTGAAGAAGAGATTTCATTTAAAAATATAAACAGTGAATATTATGCAGAAAATCCGTACAGTGAATATTATATAGAAAATTCACCAAATATTATTGAAGATATACAACTTTTAGAACAATGGGAAAAAGAAGGAAACATTGAATGGAATCTTTTAGAAACAACAGTAAATGGCCCTATATATGGCAGTATAAAGCTTAATAAAAAAGGAATATACTATGTTGAGGCAACAGCAGATAAAGATACAGATATGGCCCGTATTGTTATTGAAGTTATGGAACCTACAGAAGTTTTTACAGATGAATTTAGCCTTGAAGAACCAATTTATATGCAGCTTCTTGACATGGATCAAAATGCAGTGTTGCAACCGTTTCCTCTTGAGGGTAACGACGACTACGGAAAAGCAGAAATTTTATTGACAGCTGGTGTGGGATATTCAGAAGCATATGGAACAAGAAATCATAACGGCATAGATTTTGGAGATTATCTAAAAATGGGTAGTACTACACCAAATTTAAAAATTGTAGCAACCGTTGGTGGAACAGTGACTAGATCAGAATATGAATCCACTGCTGGCAATTGGGTACGTATAATTGGGGATGATGGTCTTCAGTATGAATATATGCATATGATCGATTTACCCTTAGTGGAAGTTGGTGATAGAGTTGAAGCTGGAACACATCTTGGATATATGGGAAATACAGGAAGTAGTAACGGAAAACACTTGCACTATGAAGTTGATGATACTTCAATAAAAGTTGGTGAACCTCTTAATCCTCTTACATTGCAACGCGTAAAAGATATTAAATATCCTCTAGAACCTGTTGTATATTACTATTTTGACGAATCTATATCAGAAGTTAGACTTCCAAGTAGCTCAAATACATATGTACAAAGTTGGTCAACACCTACCATTCAGGCAAGTAATATAGTTCCAAATCCTGAAACGTATTATATGCCAAAAATTATACAATTTCAAGAACATCCTCGTCCAGAGCAAGATTAAATCACTAAGTATAAGATTCCTAATTAATTTTTTAAGCTGAAGATAATCTACTTTGTAATAGATTATAACCAGCTTACAAATTTTCCTACATATAGTTAAATAAATTAGCAAATACTAAACAAGAGATTATAATATTAAAGATAGGGGAAAGTTAAATGAAAGTATTAGTATCAGTTGATTCATTAAAAGGAAGTTTAAGTTCGATTGAGGCAGGAAACGCAGTTAAAGACGGAATTTTGAAAGTTTACAAAGAGGCTCAAGTTGAAGTTATGCCTCTTGCAGATGGCGGAGAAGGCACTGTTGAAGCACTGGTTGAGGGAATGAAGGGGATAAAAAAGCAAATTGTAGTAAAGGGTCCTTTGTTAAAAGAAGTAACTGCTACTTATGGTATATTAGAACATTCAAACACTGCTATAATGGAAATGGCAGAAGCATCAGGAATAACTTTAATTCCTGAATTTGAAAAAAATCCACTAAAAGCTACAACTTTTGGTGTTGGAGAGATGATAAAAGAAGCTATAAACCATAATTGCAGAAATTTTATTATAGGAATAGGTGGCAGCGTTACAAATGATGGTGGAATTGGGATGTTGCAAGCCTTAGGATTTGAATTTCTAGATGAAAATAAAAACCCTGTTGGCCAAGGTGGCGAAGCTTTAGAAAAAATTGCCTATATAGAAACTAAAAATAAAATTAAAGAAATAGACGAATGCAACTTTAAAATTGCCTGTGATGTAAACAATCCTTTATACGGTGAAAAAGGTGCAACAGCAATATATGGCCCTCAAAAGGGTGTAACTCCTGATCTAGTCACTAGATTGGATGCAGGTATGATTAACTTTGCAAATGTGTGTGCAAAAACTTTTGGAGTTGATAACTCAGAGGTTCCTGGAGTTGGAGCAGCTGGTGGATTAGGTTTTGGATTTTTAACATTTTTAAATGCTACTCTGAAATCTGGAGTACAAATTATACTTGAGGAAATTAATCTTGAAGATAAAATTAAAGATGTAGACATAGTTATTACTGGTGAAGGTAGATTGGATAACCAAACAGCTATGGGTAAAGCACCAATTGGGGTTGCAAAATTGGCTAAAAAGTATAATAAAAAAGTATTGGCTTTTGCAGGAGCAACAGCAGATGATGCCACTGAATGTAATAAAGAAGGAATTGATGCATATTTTTCTATTGTAAATAAAGCTATGCCTTTAAGTGAAGCCATAGATAAAATAAATGCACATCGAAATATGGTCAACACTGTTGAGCAAGTTTTTAATTTAATTAAAACATTTTAAAGACTGTCCCTATTTTAGAGTTTTTAATACACCCCATGCTTACAAAAGCGTGGGGTGTATTCCCTATTACATGTTAATTTTCTGTTGTCCAAGTTATATCATTATCTTGCCAAATAGTACAAATTATAGTTCCATCTAAATCAGTACGATATATTTCCATATCATGATCATTATATCTTTCTAAAGTTTGAGCATGTGGATGCCCATATTTATTGTTTCGACCTGCACTTATCACAACATATTCTGCATCAACTTTGTCTAAGAATTCTTCTGTAGAAGAAGTTTTAGACCCATGATGAGCTGCTTTTAGAATATCAATATTTTCTGCAAACTCTATAAAAACTTTTTCTGCATTACTCTCCATATCTCCAGTAAACAAAACCTTAGTATCCATATAGGTCATTTCTATAACAACACTATTGTTATTTTCATCTTTAAAGCTGTCTCCTGTTTCAATAATTTGAAAATTTAAATTTTCATCAACATTAATATTCATATTACTATCTTCTTTGTAAATAGCATCTTCGGAATTACGAGTTAGTTTATATTTTTCATAGGTTTTAGTAGTTTTATCTGTATCTCCTGAATCTATAATATTTTCAACTTGAAACGCATTTAAAATTTCGTCTGCTCCTCCAATATGATCCGCATCCATATGTGTTAAAACAAAATAATCCAGAGTTTCTACACCCTGTTCTTTTAAATATTTGATAATTTTATCACCTGCATCATTGTCACCTGCATCAATAAGCATATCAAAATTATTATAATCAATAAAAATGGCATCTCCTTGCCCAACATCGATAAAGTGAATAGAAACAAAATCTTCTTTTTTATTTGTTTTAATATTATCATTTTTATTTGTTTTATCATTAATTATAGTACATCCAGAAATAAACAAAATCAAAATAAGTAAAAATAAGCTTTTCATATAAAATCCTCCTTAATTATATAATGTGTTTTAGAAGCTTTATCTAGTCACATTTTAGGAAGTTATTTAATTAAAGCCTATCTAACCAGTTATGCTAGTTAAATATTTTATAATAGGTTGGTGAATAATTCATTTATTGACACTCCCCACGTCTATCAAATCCTATGGCTTCC
>LJHD01000182.1 GCA_001983475.1 Candidatus Epulonipiscium fishelsonii
AGTATTAAACAAAGTATTTTATATTTTTACGATATAAAGAAAAAATAAAAAATGACGGAAAATTTTAAGCTTTCCATCATTGTCATAAACAATCTTACATTAAAAATCTAAATAAAATTATATCTCCATCTTTAACTACGTATTCTTTACCCTCAACCAATAAGTCCTTTTTCCTTAGCTGCAATACATATGAACCAGCTGAAATTAAGTTATCAAAGTTCAAAACTTCTACGAATAAATCCACGTTCAAAATCTCTGAATGAATTTTTCCCTGCTCCAGGAGCTTTTGTTTTCCTTTTGTAATAGTCCAGGCACGGACTTCTTTTGGCCCAGCTAAGTTTACTTATTAAACCTAAAATTTTTTGTAGCTTGCAGTAATTAGTTTTTGACCCTGTGTCAGAAATGCCTAAGTCTTGTAAAAATATTTCTTTTTTTCTTCTTCATCAAGTTGACAATTCTCCTGTTCATTGAGCACAAATAATAAATGTGTTTCTGAACCTTCATTTAGACTAAATTCTCGAACTTTGTCAACAATTATTTCCGTTTACCAAGTTATCTCTTCTGCTACGTTTGCAGCATATAATACTGGCTTTGAAGATTAACCCCAATGTGAAGATATAAATTCTTTCATCTTCACTATCCACTTCAAATGTACGAGCAGGAATTCCATTTTCAAGAGATGATCTAATAAATTTTTTATAATTTCAACTTCATACACTACCTTTGTCAAATTTAGCTGTTTTTTCTTAGTTTTTAAAACGACGCTCTCAACAAGTTCAGCATCAGAAAAAATTAATTCTAAATTAATAGTCAATGTCACGAATTGGATCAATTGTTTTTTCACAACATGTATAATATTTTCATTTTCAACAACTCACAACTTGCACAATTGCATCAACTTCTCTTATATGTGATAGAAATTGATTTCCTAAACCTTCCCCTTTACTTGCTCCATTTTATATAACCTAATTATAATCTTCTTAAAATTTTAAGAAAAATAAAATACTTATATGAAGTTTAAGATTATAATAG
>LJHD01000183.1 GCA_001983475.1 Candidatus Epulonipiscium fishelsonii
ATGAGATATCCTTTTGACCCTGATAAAGTGGAAGCTATTGGATTTGATTTATCATGGAATATGCCTTTTAATAGTGAATCAAGATTGTATGATGAACTTGAAGAAAAAGATTTATATTATGAAATATTTTTCCATACAATAGGCAACGATGAAATAGAAGATGATAAATCTTTGGTAAAAATACTTCAAGTAACACAAGACAAAAGTATTCCTGATGAAACAGAAAAACAGGTAAAGGTAATAGACTTTATGGCTGAAAACAATTTAGAAGAAAATAATATATCGGAAAAGTCACCTGTTATGCAAATTGAAGCTGGTCCAATGGATGGTACAGGCGAATTTAAATTTAAGATATCTGACATGCAACTAAAAGGAATTTATGAACAAACTATTCCAACACTTGGTGCCCCTATCTTAAACGAAAATTATGACAAAGATAAGCCTGATGAAAAATTTAAAGGTCACTTAGGAATGACATTTTATCCAAGTTCAAGAAGAACAGATAACTCTAACGAACAAATACATCCAGGAAAACCAGTAAAAGCTGAAATTCCAAACGTATATTATATAACCGTAAGAGCAGTATATGATTTTCATGATGATGATTTAGTTAATTCTACAACTACAGAAACATACGAAACACAAAAGTTGTTAGCAAGTAACTATTCAATGCCTGGAGTAGCAAACACTTCAATAAAAGAAGATATTGTTCCAAGTATTGAAAAAATGTATGAAGAAGTAGCAATAAATAAACAAACAGGAGAAATTGATGGACATCAACTTGGCTTTGAGATTGTAAACCTTAAAGATTATTATGAAACAATGTTATTTCCAACATCATGGAAAATGTGGGACTTAGAAGGAGCTTTCATTGATGAAGACAGTAAAGACACTGATAGCGGAGATGATGATATAAATAGGGTTACCCCTGGGTATATATTAGATGGTAATAGGACTTATGAAATATTCTTATATCAAGATAAGCCATCAGATGATGTAGATGATGCAGAGCAAGGATATCTTCAAGATGATATAGGACCAGAATATGGGATTCAAGGAGACTTAAACTGGGATGAAGATATTTTAAACCTAAATTATAGCGAAAGTTCTAGTAATAAATTAGTTTATGATATGCAAAAAATCGAGTCAACAACAGATGATTTATATACACCAGAAATTGAGTTAAGCAAATTTGAAATGCAGGCTCTAAGAAAAGGTCAAGTTTTAGGATATTATTTCGATGACACTATGGACTTTAATTCACGTGATGGAGATATGAATAAACGTGAGATAATTTTTAAAGGCCTTGACACAAATCAAATTTACTACATGCAAGTTAGGGTAAAGATTAAAGTTGCAAGGGACCCTCTTCTTGACGGAGAAAATTTAGACCCACAAAAATGGACTTTATATTCAGACTTGTCTAAAATAAAAACATTTACGACAAATTCTATTCCAACAGGGCCAACCCCAGAAGAGCAAACACCTATTGCTCCAACGGACTTTAAAATTATAGATTTATCAAGTTCATCAGCTAAACTTGGATGGACCAAAGCTGCAACTGTAACCGAAGCAACTTATGAACTTATAAGAACAAATAACAGAAAACTTGATAAAGAATATCTTGAAAAACAATTAACTTTAAATCAAATATTCAAAGAAAATGACGATATTACATTATTTACCAATGAGGAAGTTGGTACTGCAACAGAACTTACAAATGTAGATTTATTACCAAATACATTGTACTATTACTATTTACGTGCAGTAATCACTCTATCAACTGGTGAAGAACTATATTCAGAGTGGATTATGTTGCCTGTAACAACAAAATCTATTCAACCTCCTACTAACTTAAAAGTAGAGCTACCAATGTTTTATGATTATGATCTAAAAAGTGAAGTTGTTGTTAGCTTTCTAGCTCCAGGACCATTGGATGATGAATATGCTTTTGAGATTGCAATACGAGGGGAAAACGACAAAGATTACATCGGGTCCACAGACCCCAATTTCCCGTATGACTTGTATGAAAATCCAGACAGATTGAACTCGGATCCATCTACAGAAGAAGGAGTTGAGTTTGTAGATTTCTTAATTCAAGATTTAGACCCTGGTAAAAGATATGACATTAAAGTTAGACTTATCCAAATACAAGAAGACGGAACAATTTTAAGATCATTGTTCTCAAATATGGTAAGTCATAGAACAGAGTTTGACGCTGAAGAAGAAGAAAAAGATGACTTATTTGAAGATTTACTTGATAAATATGACTATGAAACAGGTCAGCTTGGAAACAGCTCATTCTGGGAACTTGATGGCACTGACACAAAAAAAGTATATAAATATAGAATGTCATATTTAGAAACAGATTTTGCAGTAACAGATTCATATAATATTAAAACTGAGGAAGATATAGAAAAAGCAATCTATTATTTTCCATCTGAAGCCTTTGAAACAGCAAACGACGAAAACACTACTTTAAGATTTGAAATTGGAGATTACGCTGTAGATATAAGACCTGGTACCATTGATGACTCTCTTGAGCCTATTGAAGACGCTGAGTATGAAGAATCTACAAGAAGAATAGAAGATTACTATATTATGATGGAGCTTGAAGTTAAAGAGCCAAGAGGATTAGTTTCTGGTCAAGAAGCAATTTTACCTCAACTTGAAGTTAATGCCGATGTTGTAAGTCTTGAGGAAGAAGACTCCACAATTGAATACGAAATTGAAAGCAAATTAAGAAATATTATTGCAGAAGAAAGAGAAGACCTAGAAAGAAACTTGGAAGAAGAATTTGAACGCCCATATATAGACGTTGAATATCTTGAAGAACTTGTTGAAAAAGAAATTGAAGATGTTAAAGAAAAACATAAATCTTCAGCTGGTAGAGTAATCTCTAGTGAAATAGATGGAGATACTAAAATTACAGAAGTTAATGGCAGCATATCTTTAAATATTAAAATTGATAGCAACAAAATTAATGTGTATTATTTTAATGAATATGATGATTGGGTTAAACAAAGCTCTTTCAAAGTTCCAAACGGATATTCTGTTAATGCACAAAACTTTGGAACCTATGCAATAACTGGTAAAGAAGAAAATACTTCAGTTAGTATACCGTCTGTACCAATTAAAGATGACATTTTAAGCCAATATCAACTTGATGACTTATTTTCAACAGATGAATCTTCAATGCAATATGGCGCAACTAAAAATGCAACTTATCAAGCTGTTGCAAGAATGCTAGGTGCACCAGAAAATGCTGAACCTATAATGTTCTTACAACGTAATGGCATAGATATTATAAGAGCCAATTTAGACCAAGCAATTAGACAAGATGAAGCAATCTATGTCTTAATGCAAGCTTATGAAAAAATGAATAAAATTGATGTTGATAAAGTTCAAGTGAACAACAGACAAAGTATCACAAACATTGGAGCATTCCAGCCAAAATACCAAAACTATGTTTCTGCTGCTGTTGCTCTTGGAATAATTAAACCAGAGAATTCACAGGTAATTCCAAGCAAACAAATGAGCATTGAAAGCATATTAAGTATTATTGATAAAATTGTTCCATAATATCTAAAATGTAGTAAATAGCATATAGAGAAGTAAAATTCTTTATATGCTTTCAATTGATAATGCATGTATATATGGGGAACCGTAATTTACCCATATAAATATAAAAGGGGGACTTTATGAAAAGGGGGATTTCAAGACTTATGGTGCTAGTAATGTTTATATCATTGCTACCTATAACAGTTTTTGCTGCACCAGATAAGCCAGTGATTGACACAATTGTAAGTGATTTTGAGCTTCTTTCAAACACAGCTGTTCCAACTGTAACTTTACACTTAGATGAGCCAAATCCACAAGACAATCCAGAAAATGGAGATATAGCATATTACAGAATATTTTTAACAGATATTTCAGACGGAATAGGGGCGCCAAGTGTATTACAAACTATATTGGTAGAGAACCTTGAAATGACTGAATATACTATTGATCTTGTAGGTTTATTTGCTAATGTTAACTTGGAGATTGCAGCAGGTTCTTATTACAAAGTAGATGTGCAAGCAGTTGCTCAAAGATCCGTACCAGATCCAGGTGGTGAGGGTAGCTCCATAGTGTCTATTTTTTCACCAGTTACAACCAAGTATTTTGTAACTCCGTTTGATACTAAAATGTACGTTATACCAGCGGAAGACTCAACCGATGATTCTGATGTTAAAAATATAATGCAAGTTACTTGGCAATATATAAAAGATATGGACTATGAAATTTATATTGGTTCAGGTAAATTTAGCAATCCACAAGACCTTATAGATTTTGAAGGCGTTCTAAAAAAAGAAATAACCTTTCAAGAGGCTTATGACTTTATTAACGACCGAGGCCTTATGCAATGGAATTATGATGATGCTTTGCCTGGGCGAACTTATACAGTTGTAGTTCTTCCTAGAGTACCTGGGCTAAGTCCATACTTAGATGATACATTTTTACCATTGGACATAGATTCAAAAACTGTTGTAGCAGTAGCAGAAATTATTTTATCTTATTTTGAAGTAGATAGCAATCACCTAGCTTTAAACTGGGTTGTAAACTTAGGTCAGTTAAAGCTAAAAGAAATTGAAGTATGGATGAGTTCAGATGGTGGAATTGACCGAAAAATGGCCACCATTAGACCCGAGTCTCAGAAGATAACGGTAAGCCGTGGGCCGTTTGAAATACTCTATCCCACAGTTAGATCGGAATATTATTTAATATTCTATTTTGCGGATGATGATAACGAAGAAACTCCTGATAAGGTTCAAAGTACAAAAATTGTAATTGACCCAACTGCACCAGCTTATAAACCTGCTTCACCTACAATTCCAGAACCTGTAAGTAACGATATGGATTTTGATAAACTTGAGCCAGATGAACTTGAATCACGTTATTTGGTAACAGGTGATGATATTGATGCTGATGCTTTTAGCATATGGGAACACTTATTCCATGTTTCTTCTGAAGAAGACCCTCTTAAAATACAACTTGTTTGGGATATTTACAAAGATAAAAATAATCGTGTTGATAGCAACATATTATTTGATATTTGGGTTGCTACAGAAAGAGAATCTCTTGATGAAGAACTATATCCTAATGTTCCTCCAAACTTTATTTATGATCCTCTTGGTTCAGTTGACGATAAATTTGTATATACTCATACTGGAAAAGAAATTGGTTATAAATCTCAGTTAGAAACATATTACACCCAAGCAGAAGGTGGCGTATTAGAAAAAGCAGATTTAATTGCTAATGAAACATATTATATCAAGGCTGTTGCTAAGTATAGAAATATACCTGACAATGACCCAAGAAAAAATTCTGAACCAACCATAGTTATAATTAATGTTGGTACTGGTGGAGATATTTTTCAACCACCTTTATTAGGTAAAGCTCCTTTTCAAATTAAAGAAAATAGTGTTACATCAACTTCAGCTATTGTAACTTGGCTTGAATCATGGCATGAAATTATGCCAAAAGAGCCCGATGTATATGCTGGAAATCCAACTGAATATATTTTAGCAAAAACTTGGAACTCTGTTGTTTATCTTCATGATAAGACTCCTTATATTCGATTTAGAAATATAAATGCAACAACACCAGAGTCTGCTGAAGATGATGATGACGACTCAAATAGAAAAAAACCAAAAGCTGATGATAATGTCTTAGGCAAACGTATCTTTAGAGTTGAAAATGACCTAGACGAATTTATTGAAGATGTTAGCGACCTTGCTGGCAGTAATTATTACGATAACTACTATATGGATAGACAACTAACCATTGGGACAAATGTTCATTATGAATTTAGATTAGAGAAATTTTTAGACATACAAGAAGAAATTGGAGATGGTACCGTTGAGGAATGGGTTTCACGTTTACCTGCCTCTGACAATAAAAATTGGGACACCATTAACCCCACTGACGAAGAAGACCCTGAACTTGACGCTGTTATGTGGAAAGAACACAGCATTACTGGCTTAAAACCAAATACTCAATACATTGCTTTAATTCGTGTCTTTAGAGTATTGCCTGATGGTACTAAAAGTATGCAAACTTTCCCTAGTTATTTACTATTTACAACTGAACCTGATGATGAAGAAGCAAATGAAACTCCTACTTCTCCAGAACTTCAACTTGAAGCTGTTACTGATACCACTATCACTGTAACTTGGGATGCATATAATCCTGCTTTTACATACGAATTAGTTTATAGCTTGAAAGAAAATATTAATACCGCTGTTTCTTGGGATATTTCAGATCTTTCTGAAAACTCTGCTCCTTCTGATGGTGAATATATTGATGGCTATTCTGCTTATGTTACTGTAAATGGATTGTTCCCTGACACAGGTTATTATTTCTGGGTTAGAGCTACAAACCCAAAATCAGGTGAAGTTTCTGCTTGGAGTAACCCCGTTTATGGAGTAACGGACGGCATTGTTGCACCTTATCCACCTTTTGGTGTTGGTCCTGCTGCTTTACAAAGTCTTCTTGATATTGGTGTTGACATGGACCCTATAAGTTGGGATTATATCACTGTTGAATGGGTTTTAAATGATAACGACAAAGGCTCAGACGTAGAAGGTAAACTTAAAAGAGAGTATAAATATTTAGTTCAATTTGCTGATAACGACGAGTTCTTTGAACCTATTACCGTTATAACCGATGATAGCGGTGGAGAGGCTGGCGAAGCTCAAGAAGTTCTGTCTAAAAACATTGTACAATTTAATGCTCTTAGACCAAATAAAAACTATTTTGTACGTGTTAAAACTCTTTATTTCTTGACTAATACTGAAATAGAAAAAACTCTTTCTGCTGAGTCAGAGTTTACTTCTGGAATTATGATTTCGACCGAATCTAGCGATAATGAATTTGATGGGGGCGAAAACGAAAACGTTGTTGAATATGATAAAGATTATGATGAAACTTTTGAAGATGGAGTTTGGGAATACGAAATCTTAAATACAAATAAAATTATAACAGATATTATAGATGATGATGATTATGTCTTTGAAATAGATATGCAACTTTATAGAGATTTTTATGATGCAAATCTAAGAATTATCAAAATGCCTAAAGAAGTAATGTCTGCTTTACAAAATCTTAATATGCAGCTTAAAGTTGTAACAAATGTTGCTCAGTATAAAATTAATCCTGATGGGCTACAATATTACACTGACCAAGCTAGAGAAGGCGATATCCTTCAATTTGATTTTCAAACATTGCTTGAATATGACTTGGAACAAGTTAAAAATGCTTATCCTTATACCATTAACTCTGCCGAATCAATGGCCGTTAGTTTGAATAGTGACACCAAAGTTATTGAGGATATGGTTCAACTTGAAGATTATATGCAAGTTTCTATGCGTTTAGAAAACGAATACGACTATATTTCTAAAAATATCAAACCTGTGATATATGATCAGGTTGACCGTCAATGGGAAGATGTTCCTTTTGTTGATATAGATTATTTGGATGATGGTTCTTATTTAACTTTTAAAACTCCTGTCCTTGGTGTTTATGCTTTACAAGTTATTGAGGATACCCAAAGTATACAAAAGCTTCCTTATAGTATGCAATATATTGCTACTCAATACGGTATAGAACAACTTGGACAAAAATATACTCAAAGTGATATTGTTCAACCACCTCAATTTGTTAACTTATTACTTGGTATTACTGCTGACGACGAAAATATTGATCTTGATGGCTGGCTTAGTGATGCAAGTTATGACATGGCTTCTATTTCTGGTTTATTTATTGAAGACCGTTCTGGTATTGTCACTGAACAAGAAGCTGTAAGTGGTGTTTTAAGATTACATGAACTAAGAACTGGTGGCAGAATTAAGCCTTCAAATGTAAGTTTTGCTGGCGTTGCCCCTGCATATAAAGAAAATGTTTCTAAAGCGTACGCTATTGGATTAATTAACGATATTGACCCAACAGACGATGTTACCTACGAAGAACTATGTGATTTACTACTTGGCATCGGCCTTTAAGAGGAAATTTCTTAAAGCGTATGTAATAATGACTTTCTAGCAGGTTAACTACTTGCCAGGAAGTCTGGCACTTAAACTTAAAAGGAGCTGCGGCTCCTTTTTTTATACCTTTTAATAGTTTCTGTCCCTCATTATAAAGGATAGCACTCCTTCTCCAACTGTTTCTTCAATTACCTAACACAGTATTCTATCTCTCTTCAACTATGGCTTTAGCTCATCTAAATGATATAAACATATACTTAAACTATTTTTTTAACCAACACTAAAGTGTGCCATCTTTACTTAAACTATTTTTTAACCAACACTAAAGTGTGTCATCTTTACTTAAACTATTTTTTAACTAGCACTATAAAGGATAGTACTCTATATTTTTCTTCATACGCTTTTTGCTGCATATTCTTTACGGATACAATCTTTCCTATCTCCTTCTTCTAGTTAATTCTCTGAAACTCCCGTTAAACTCTAGGTGACGTCTCCTCTAGTGCGAGTTTAAATACTCCTCACTCTTATGTGTAAAGAACGCAATCAATGGCCCTACACAAAATACACAAAGCACTGTTCCAATTCCAAATGGCCCTCCCAATAAAAATCCTACGAAAAAACAAAATCCGTCTGAACATATCCTTGATACTCTGAGTGACATCGGTGTTCGTTCTGCTAGTATAACAAATATTAAATCATACGGTGCTATACCCAAATTAGCAGCCAAATACATCCCTACTCCTCCAGAAAAAATTACAAAACCTATTGCTGCTACAATAATACTTACAATAAGAGTATTTATTTGTGGCGTAAAGTTGTTTAGAAGCCATGCTCCTCCCTCAATAGCAGGCGCTACCATTATCATATTAACTATTGTCCCTATGTTTATTTTTTTTCTATCTATAAAAAATACTACTCCTAAAATACTAAGTCCCACTGCCCATTGTATTACAGAGAAGCTAATATTTAAAGTGTTACTCAGCCCCATATTAAACATTGTAAATGGGTCCACTCCCAAATTAGCTTTTATAAATACTGCTATCCCTAGTCCAATGATTATATTTCCAGCCAATAAAAATATATAATCATTTCTTTTTCTTGTCCCTGAATGTAACTTTATATCTTGACTTTCTTTTCTTGACCTTCCCATAACTTTCCTCATTTCATTAAATTTTATCTTAATATAATATAATCTTAATTATATGACTATAATATACATATATACTAAGAGTAAATTAAATTAATACATTTTATTATGCAGGTAACTATTCGCTATAAAAATATAATTTAACCAATAAAATTGCTTTCTTTATATTATGATATGCTGCTTCATGATACTATAAAGTAATAACTAAATTTGATTTCTAGCAGGAAGCTCCCAAACTCTCAAGAGAATATTTCAGTTTACAATTGCGTTTAATAATAAATTTGGCTTCGGAAATTTACTTTCATTATTATTTCTGAATTACAGATTTAGGAACAACGTGACCAACCCTGTTGACAAGGGAAATAACAAAGAGCTTTTTTACTTCTCAACAACCTATAAATAACAGTTTTACCTATTGACTAATAATTATTGTAAGTTTAATATTAATATAAGTTTATAATAGGAACCATTAAATTAAAATGAAAAATTATAGCATTGGCTTGGAGCTCGGATAGCGTATATTTAATAGAAATTAACTTAACAAGCCCTTATAAAATGAAAGGAGTACATCTATGAAAAAAGTTTATTTAGTCGAAGACGAACTAGTATTATCCAATCTCCTAGTTAAATATTTACAACATGAAGGATATATTGTAACAGCATTTTCTAATGGTGTTTCAGCTCTAAAAAGTATTTTTGACAATCCAGATATTTGGTTACTTGATATAAATTTACCTGATATTAGTGGATATGACCTTATAAAGAAAATTAAAGAATTTAACAGTAACACCCCCGTTATCTTTATGTCTGCAAGAAATGAAGAATTAGACAGAGTGATTGGGCTTGAACTTGGAAGCGAAGACTATATCGCAAAACCATTTTTACCACGTGAACTTGTTATTAGAACTAAAAATTTGTTAGAAAGAATATATGGTAAAGAAGAAAAGCTTGGAGATATAATTTTAGTAAACAAATATCAAGTACAGCTTAAAGAAAGAGTGGTCCGGTTGAATGATGTAATTATTCAGCTTACAACTAAAGAATTTGAATTAGTAGTTTATTTTATCAACAATAAAAACTGTGTAGTAACAAGAGAACAAATTTTAAATGCTGTGTGGGGACAAGACTATTTTGGTTCAGATAGAGTGGTAGATGACACTGTAAGGAGAATTCGTAAAAAATTACCTGATACAACTTTAGAAACAATTTATGGATATGGCTATAAATGGACAATTTAAAATTTAACTCTCTCTCTACCCGTATATGGTACACGCTTGTAATTTTATCAGTTTTTATTATATTTACAATATCTATTATTTACAACTTTATTATTAACAGCATTGAAAGAAACTATGTTAAAGAAGTCTTGATAACTTCTCATACAGCTTTATTAAACGAAATTCAACAAGTTAACTTGTTTGAGCAAGAAATAGACATAAAAGATTTAATTAGAGTTAACCACTTACTTGTCACTGTAGATAATGGCGATGTTAATGCATTTTCATTTAACAGAAAATTTGGAATTAATCCAAATGAATTTGAACAAATAAAAATAGAAATGCCAAATATAATTAACTCTAACGATATTTATCAATTTAAAATTCATAACCTTAAAGTTATTGAACAAATTTATACTATATCAACACCTATTAGCGACAATTCATATTTAGTAAGTTATGTTAAAAGTATAACCTCTGCGTTCTTTCAAGTTGAAGTTCTGGCTATTAGTCTTGCTTTTACATTTTGTTCTTTTTGGATTGCAAATCATATCTCTAAATATATTTGTAAACCTCTAAAAGCCTTAGAAGAACATGCTCTAAAAATCGCTAACCATCAATTTATGGAACCTCTTATAGCTGAAACTAACGATGAAATAGGAAGTCTAATTAACAGCATAAATTATATGCAAGATGAGTTGTATAAAAAAGAAGAACAAGAAAAGCGCTTTTTGCAAACTATTTCTCATGACTTAAAAACACCCATTATGATAATTTCAGGTCATGCTCAAGCCATTATCGACGAAATGTATATTGGAAGCCTAGAGGAAACAGCCCAAATTATTGTTGACGAAGCAAAACGTTTGGAAACTAAAGTAACCCAAATGTTATATTTTAACACTCTGGATATTACTTTGCAAAAATCTCTATTTGTAGAACAAATTTGTTTAAATGAGATGCTCTCTTATATACTTACTAAATTCCAAGTACTTAATACCTCTATACATTGGGATATCAATTTACAGGAAGATATATATGTAAATGCAAACCGTGAACAGCTAGAAATTGCCATAGAAAATATCTTTGATAATCAACTTCGTTATGTCAAAAATGTTATTAAAACTTATGTTTATAAAGATAAATTTATACACATTGTTATTGGCAATGATGGTGAAAACATTGCACCTAATAAAATAGAAAAAATATTTAACCATCTTTACAAAGATAACCAAGGCAAATTTGGTCTGGGTCTTGCCATAACCCAAAAAATAATCTGTCATTATGGTGGCTCTGTCGAAGTCTCTAATTCTTCTACAGGTGTGATTTTTCATATCACATTCCCAATTTCTATATAACAAAAAACCTCTTTCCTAACTAAATAAGAAAGAGGTTTTTTTATGCCCGAGACCGGAATCGAACCGGTACGAGATTAGGTCCCACAGGATTTTAAGTCCTGCGCGTCTGCCAGTTCCGCCACTCGGGCAAAACGACCCAGAAGGGACTCGAACCCTCGACCTCCGCCGTGACAGGGCGGCGTGCTAACCAACTGTACCACTGGGCCAAACGTTTTGGAACTTGATTACTGAGTAAGTATAATATAATTCTTAGAACTTGTCAACACTTTTGATTAAATTTTTTTATCTTATTCTGTCGTCTATAACTAAACTTTAAAGTAGTTTTTTAATATCACTAGAACTTTCAAAGCTTCAGATACAACTGAATACCTGGGAACAATTCTTTGAATTGTAATATAGGTTGTTGCTAGAAGTAGTCATTTCTAGTGTAAAACTCTTGAGCAATTTTTAATTGCAAATATTCAATGCACCGAAAATGTTTCTAAAGTGAAACACGACAAGAACAAGTCGTAAAAGACTAAATGTCTTTTATATCATCCAACTATAATGTTCTACCCATCAATGGCATGCCATAAACTATACTGGACTAGCAGAAACGAATTTGTCCTTTAATCACTTTAGAATCCCCTGCCTTTAGGTATGTGGAATGTTACTTTATCTCTAAGTCTTACCCACATTATTCACCATAGCCAAAGCTAGTGGATTTACTGCGTATTTAGCTAGTCAATAATTATACCCAGCCAGACTTGTAGGCTACCTTAAAATATCTAAATAAAATCTAGACTATATACAATTAGACATAGTATAAAATAATAATCTAAAAGAGTACTCTCAATATGTATTTTTTTCTCCAAAAAATATAGCAAATTTAAAACACAAAAAAAGGATGATCCTAAGACCATCCTTTTTTACGTACCCACAGGGATTCGAACCCCGGACCCACGCCTTAGAAGGGCGTTGCTCTATCCAGCTGAGCTATGGATACATTTTATTTGGCAACCACTTACTCTCCCAGTTCGTCTCCAAACTAGTACCATCAGCCGACTATAGCTTAACCATCGTGTTCGGTATGGAAACGGGTGTTTCCCATAGTCGTATAATCACCAAAAATATTTGTGTTTTGCAACACTCAAAAACAAATACTATAACATTTACAATGACCGAATGTTTTAATGAACTAAGTTCATTTAGATTTTAGGTCAAACCCTCGTACCATTAGTATTGGTCAGCTCCATGTATTGCTACACTTCCACCTCCAACCTATCTACCTTGTCGTCTTCAAGGGGTCTTAATTAATTGGGAAATCTTATCTTGAGGTCTGTTTCACGCTTAGATGCCTTCAGCGTTTATCTTTTCCAGACTTGGCTACTCTGCTATAGACTTGGCAGTCTAACAGATTCACCAGCGGTCCGTCCATCCCGGTCCTCTCGTACTAAGGACAGCTCCTCTCAAATTTCCTGCGCCCACGACGGATAGGGACCGAACTGTCTCACGACGTTCTGAACCCAGCTCGCGTACCGCTTTAATGGGCGAACAGCCCAACCCTTGGAACCTGCTTCAGCTCCAGGATGCGATGAGCCGACATCGAGGTGCCAAACCTCCCCGTCGATGTGAACTCTTGGGGGAGATTAGCCTGTTATCCCCGGGGTAGCTTTTATCCGTTGAGCGATGGCAATCCCACTTTCATTTACCACCGGATCACTAAGTCCTACTTTCGTACCTGTTCCACTTGTTTGTGTCTCAGTCAAGCAACCTTCTGCCTTTATACTCTTCTAATGGTTTCCGACCATTATGAGGTTACCTTTGAACGCCTCCGTTACTCTTTCGGAGGCGACCGCCCCAGTCAAACTGTCCACCTGACATTGTCCGTATAAGTGTTTCTCCTTATCACGTTAGACATTAAGTGTTACAAGAGAGGTATCCCACCGTCGACTCCATTGAAACTAGCGTCCCAACTTCTCGGTCTCCCTCCTATCCTGTACATGCAACACCCAACATCAGTATCAAGCTACAGTAAAGCTCCACGGGGTCTTTCCGTCCTGTCGCGGGTAACCAGCATCTTCACTGGTACTACAATTTCACCGGGCGTGCTGTCGAGACAGTACCCAAATCATTACGCCTTTCGTGCGGGTCAGAACTTACCTGACAAGGAATTTCGCTACCTTAGGACCGTTATAGTTACGGCCGCCGTTTACTGGGGCTTAAGTTCAAAGCTTCGTTTCCTAACCTCTCCCCTTAACCTTCCAGCACCGGGCAGGCGTCAGCTCCTATACTTCATCTTTCGATTTAGCAGAAACCTGTGTTTTTGTTAAACAGTTGCTTGGGCCTTTTCTCTGCGACCAAGGTTTCCCTTGGCACCCCTTCTCCCGAAGTTACGGGGTCATTTTGCCGAGTTCCTTAACAACACTTCTCCCGTCGGCCTTAGGATTCTCTCCTCATCCACCTGTGTCGGTTTACGGTACGGGTACATATGATTAAATAGCAGCTTTTCTTGACAGTTTAGATTATGGGACTTCCCTACTTTTATTCGGTCCTATCATACTTCAGTCTCGTCCTTGGGTTTTTCCTCAAGGATGCACCTTTGTATTTTCACACGGTTTTCCATTCCGTGCTTCCCTCTTCTTCCTGTGTCCCTACATTTCTCATCATAGGTAGTACTGGAATTTCTACCAGTTGTCCATCGACTACGACTTTCGTCCTCGCCTTAGGTCCCGACTTACCCAGGGCAGATCAGCTTTACCCTGGAAACCTTAGATATTCGGCCTATAAGATTCTCACTTATATCTCGCTACTCATTCCGGCATTCTCACTCGTAAACTCTCCACCACTTCTTTCGATATGGCTTCATCATTTTTACGACGCTCCTCTACCAATTAGCATTCGCTAATTCCATAGCTTCGGTGGTATGTTTTAGCCCCGGACATTTTCGGCGCAAGACCTCTCGACTAGTGAGCTATTACGCACTCTTTTAATGAATGGCTGCTTCTAAGCCAACATCCTAGTTGTCTCTGAACTCTCACATCCTTTTCCACTTAACATACACTTTGGGACCTTAGCTGTTGGTCTGGGCTCTTTCCCTTTTGACTATGAATCTTATCACACATAGTCTGACTGCTTATTCTATCTTTATGGCATTCTTAGTTTGATATTCTTTGGTAAGGCTCTCGCCCCCCTAGGAAATTCAGTGCTTTACCTCCATTAGACTAAATAAACGCTAGCCCTAAAGCTATTTCGAGGAGAACCAGCTATCTCTGGGTTCGATTGGAATTTCTCCGCTATCCACACGTCATCTCCGCATTTTTCAACATACGTGAGTTCGGTCCTCCATTACCTTTTACGGTAACTTCAACCTGCACATGGATAGGTCACCCAGTTTCGGGTCTATTTGCAGTGACTGTTCGCCCTATTCAGACTTGGTTTCCCTTCGGCTCCATACATTCTTGTATTTAACCTTGCCACTACAAATAACTCGCCGGACCGTTCTACAATAAGTACGTAGTCGTACGTTAAATCGTACTTCCACTGCTTGTAAACATAGAGTTTCAGGTTCTCTTTCACTCCCCTCCCGGGGTTCTTTTCACCTTTCCTTCACAGTACTATCCTCTATCGGTCATCAAGTAGTATTTAGGCTTGGAGGGTGGTCCCTCCTGCTTCCCACAAGGTTTCTCGTGTCTCGTGGTACTCTGGATACTGCTAGGCTTCTCTCGGATTTCACTTACAGGACTTTCACCTTCTTCGGTTTGCTTTCCCAAACAATTCTGTTATCCTTAATCTTGCCACATCGCAGTCCTCAACCCCAGATTATAAATAACCTGGTTTGGCCTGTTTCCCTTTCGCTCGCCACTACTTAGGAAATCGATTTTTCTTTCTACTCCTATAGGTACTTAGATGTTTCAGTTCCCTACGTTCCCCTTATATACCTATTTATTGAGTATATAATAGCCAAGGTTTACTTGACTGGGTTTCCCCATTCGGATATCTCTGGTTGTAACGCCCGTTTGCGGCTTACCAAAGCTTTTCGCAGCTTACCACGTCCTTCATCGGCTCTTGATGCCAAGACATTCACTCTACGCTCTTTGTAGCTTGACCTATATTTAAGTCGTTGTGTTATTCTTGGTTTTATTGGTTCATTGTAGATTTTAATTATACTTATCTCTAGTGTTCACTTACTAGATTTAAGTTGTATTTTAATCTTCGTTATAGTATTTGTTTGTCAATGTGCAAATCAATCACTAGGAATGCTGTGTTGCTTTGTTATTTGTTCCCTGTGACTTGTATAATATTACATTAGTTTGCAAAATAAGTCAACCCTTTTTTATATATTTTTATATTTTT
>LJHD01000184.1 GCA_001983475.1 Candidatus Epulonipiscium fishelsonii
ATATGTAGGTCGAAATAAGAGAATATATAATAACAAAGAAAATTATCTTCCAAGTAAATGGTGATATAAATTCTTCAACTAACCCTGAAATTGTATCAGGAAAATTTATTTCTTTTTCCACATAAATTAAAATTTTTATTAATATCATTCCAAAACTAATTACTAACGTTGAAGTTATAGTTTTAAAATTATTAATAAATAAATAATCTTCTATATAATAAGATGCTATTTTTTTATCTTCTATAATATGTTTTTCTTGTATTGCAATATCAGTCATTAAAATAACTTTTTCTTTGTCTAACATCTTTTAAATCCCTTTCTTTTAATCATCTAATAATGCATCTTCTGTATATATCGCTGCACCGTTCCATAATATCCATTCATCTAATAATGCATCATAAACTCCTTCTATTTGTTGACGAACTTGTTCTTTCTCATATACTTGATGATTTTTAATCCAGGAAGCAGTAAAATCTTGTAACCATGGCCTAACTATAGCTTTACGGTCTTCTAAATCTAATTTACTTATAACTTTATTTGATGCTCGCATTGATGCAAGTATAATTTCATATGGAGCTAAATCAGGATATTTCTGACCAAATGAACCTTCACTATAATGTGATGGATATATCATTGGACATATGGAATCTAGTCTGCTAACCAGCGCCATATAATCTTGACCAACAATCTCCGCATCTATACTGCTTGTAATAATTGTTCCAAAAACATCTGCGGAAACAAACACCCCAAATGGGTCCAATTTATTTGTTATATATTCCACAAAATCCGTAATTACATCCATTTTTGAATAGTCTTCAGGAATATTAACTTTTGAGCTGTTCATAGATTCATGAAATCTAAGATAGTCCAATTGTATCTCTTTAAATCCCAAATTAATTGCTTCTTTACATACTTCAAATATATATTCCCAATTTCTTTTGTCATAAGGATTTAACCATGTTTCGCCATTTGAATTTTCGTATACTTCTCCTTCGTAGTTTTGTATCATTTGTTCAGGTACTTTCTTTCCAGCAATTTTATCTTTAAAAACTACTATTCTAGCAATTGGATATATATTGTTTTTATATAATTTATCCATAATTTCTTCTATATCTTGTAAATAAGGAGTTTCAGAAACCCCTCCCATTTTAATCAAAAGAGGATTTGTTGTAGGAAAAGTTAAATAACCAGAATCATTTTTAATATCTATCACAAAACTATTTATTTCAGTTGAATTAGCCAAATCTATTAATTCATCTATTTTATTTATTTTATGTGATGGAATATAAATTCCCTTTACTTTTGTAGGAGATTTGTTTATATCACAACTTAAATTTGGTTGTATAAAATCCCCTAGTGTATACATCATTTCTTCAACTTCAGGATACATAAGAATTTTAAACCCTTTTCGCATATCCAAAAAATATCCTACAAACATAGTTATTAAAATAATAACTATTATAATAATTCGTTGTAAATTTTGTTTTTTTGCTTTATATTGGGCATAGCTTGTATAGCTAATATTTTTTCTCATTTGTTCACTCCTTACAGCTTTTAAATTCAAGATAATTACTATAACAGCAATTAACTGCCTATTAAATATAGTCTGTAAACCCAAATTTTTCTTAAGTCCACTTCAAAAATTTTATAAGTTTTATAAATTTAAGG
This sequence comes from Candidatus Epulonipiscium fishelsonii, assembly GCA_001983475.1. Taxonomy (GTDB): domain Bacteria; phylum Bacillota; class Clostridia; order Lachnospirales; family Cellulosilyticaceae; genus Epulopiscium_A. The sequence continues at coordinate 1,669 of LJHD01000184.1, forward strand.
CAGAAAACACTATCCATTTAAGGTGTGTGGTAATTGACAATTATTCCTTTAATCAAGCAATCAATCCTAAAATATAAAACTAGTGGATTATCCCAGGTACCTATGAGCAATCTTCTATTAATTATCATGTAT
>LJHD01000185.1 GCA_001983475.1 Candidatus Epulonipiscium fishelsonii
AGAAAATATAGTCTGTACTTTATAGAAATATAAAGAAGTTCATAAGAGAACTGGTTAGAAAGTAGCGTTTCTAATTGAACGACAACCTCAATCACATTTAAAGGGTGTGGGTTTTTTAAAGATATTTAACTTAATATTTTTTCTTAATAAAAACGTTTAAATATATTAAAACATGTAAATACTTTAAATGCAGATGTATTAAGAAATGTAGAGTTGTGGACTTAATAGTCCTATACAGTAGGGGCGAACTGAATACGCCTTTAAGGATATAATATATCAAACTTCTTAATAAAAGACTTTAATAACCCCACTCCTTTATGGGTGGGAGGTTCAGTTGCAAAGTAGTATTACTGAGATAAAAAAAAACAAAAAAAGTCTTGAAAAATAATTTTAATTAGTATAATATAAAGGTACAGTTAGCACTCGTATAAATAGAGTGCTAATAATGCAACAATAATTTTGCATTGTATAAAAAAATAGGAAAAAATTTTTGTTCCTTATAATAAAAGAAAAATTTTTTTTGGAGGTATTTATGAAATTAAAACCATTAGGCGATAAAGTTGTTCTTAAACATCTTGAAGCTGAAGAAAAAACAAAATCAGGGATAATTTTAACTGGAACGGCAAAAGAAAAACCACAAGAAGCTGAAGTTGTGGCAGTAGGACCAGGTGGAATTATTGATGGAGAAAAAGTTAATATGGAAGTTAAAATAGGCGATAAAGTTATCTATTCAAAATATTCTGGTTCAGAAGTAACTTTAGATAAAGAAGAATATGTAATAGTTAAACAAGGTGATATTTTAGCAGTAGTTGAATAATTTTCTTTTTAGATTAGGGTGTAATCTGATCAATTCGAAAATCAAGCATAAATATAAATTTAGTATTAAATGAGCTTTAACTAAGTCTCATTAAGCTAGACTAGAGTTATTAAATCTTTTACTAGCCTTCTAGAACCATAGTAACACTATACACTAGAAATCTCAAAATAAAGATAATTACTTTTGTTTAGACTAACAATCTTGTCAGTTTAGTGTCAAGTAGTTAAAATACGAGTACAAATGAAATTAAATATAAGGAGTTTATAAAATAATGGCAAAACAAATGAAATTTGGAACAGACGCTAGAGTTGCTCTTCAATCAGGAGTTGATCAATTAGCAAATGCAGTAAAAGTAACACTTGGTCCAAAAGGACGTAATGTAGTTCTTGATAAATCTTATGGAACACCTTTAATTACAAATGATGGAGTTACAATTGCAAAAGAAATTGAACTTGAAGACCCATTTGAAAATATTGGAGCTCAACTTGTAAAAGAAGTTTCAACAAAAACAAATGATGTAGCTGGAGATGGAACAACAACAGCTACAGTATTAGCTCAAGCTATGATTATAGAAGGACTAAAAAATGTTGCTGCTGGAGCAAATCCTATTATTGTTCGTCGTGGTATGCAAAAAGCAACTGAAGTTGCAGTTGAAGCTATAAAAGGTATGAGCAAACCAGTTGAAAGTAAAAATCATATTGCAAGAGTTGCAGCTATTTCTGCTGGAGATGATGAAGTAGGAACTCTTATTGCAGATGCTATGGAAAAAGTGTCAAATGATGGAGTTATCACTATTGAAGAATCTAAAACTATGACAACTGAACTAGACGTAGTTGAAGGAATGCAATTTGATAGAGGATATTTATCACCATATATGGTTACAGATACTGAAAAAATGGAAGCCAATATGGATAGCCCATATATTTTAATTACTGACAAAAAAATATCTAACATTCAAGAAATTTTACCAGTACTTGAACAAATTGTTCAATCTGGTGCAAGACTTCTTATCATTGCAGAAGATGTTGAAGGTGAAGCTTTAGCAACTTTAGTTGTAAATAAACTTCGTGGAACATTTAATTGTGTTGCTGTAAAAGCACCTGGATTTGGTGATAGAAGAAAAGAAATGCTTGAAGACATTGCAATTCTTACAGGTGGTACAGTAATTTCTGAAGAAGTTGGTTTATCTCTTTCTGAAGCTACTATTGAACAACTTGGACGTGCTGAAAGTATTAAAGTAAATAAAGATAACACTGTTATAGTTGATGGTGGTGGAAACAAAGATGAAATTAAAAATAGAATTGCTTTAATTCGTCGTCAGATTGATGAAACAACTTCAGACTTTGATAGAGAAAAGTTGCAAGAGAGATTAGCAAAACTTGCTGGCGGAGTTGCTGTTGTAAAAGTGGGAGCAGCAACTGAAACAGAAATGAAAGAGAAAAAACTTCGTATGGAAGACGCTTTAGCGGCTACTCGTGCAGCTGTTGAAGAAGGAATTATTTGTGGTGGCGGAAGCGCTTATATTCATGTTATTAAAGAAGTAAAGGCTCTACTTGATTCCACAGCAGGTGATGAAAAAACAGGAGTTAAAATTATAATTAAATCTCTTGAGTCTCCACTTGGACAAATTGTTGCTAATGCAGGTCTTGAGCCAGCAGTTATTATTAATAATGTAAAAGCCCTTGAAAAAGGTAAAGGATTTAATGCTTTAACTGAAGAATATATTGATATGGTTGAAGGTGGTATAATTGACCCAACTAAAGTTACAAGATGTGCATTACAAAATGCAACTTCAGTTGCTGCTACGTTCTTAACAACAGAATGTATTGTTGCAGATATTAAATCTGATGAACCAAATATGGGTGGTGGCGGAATGCCAGGAATGCCAGGAATGATGTAGTAACTAATATAGGCTGACAATTTTTTAAGATTGTCAGCTTTTTTATGAATATTCATATATATAATTTATCTTAACCTCTTGTGTCTTTAAAAAAAGTATCTCACAAAGATTATAAAAAAGCATGCAATATTGTCTCAGCATTTGCATTCCAACCGTAGTGACGTATATAAAATTTATATTCTGGTACAAGACTTTTAATATATAGTGGAATTTCAAATATATCCTCTGGTTTATGATATATTGAAATAGCCAACTGTGGTTTATATTTTTTTATTATTTCTTTAGCACCTATTAATGCCTCTAATTCTGCTCCCTCTATATCCATCTTTATAAAAGTCACAGGTGTGTCTCCTAATACATTATCTAAACTGTCTACATTGATTTTATAGGTTCCTTCATTATCTATTTTACTCTGACCCGTACCATTACTAGCAAAACTTAAAGTATCTTTTTCACTCCACCCACCTAAATTAAATACTTCTACATTTTTTAAATTCAAATTATCAATATTATTTATTGTTTTTTCATAATTTAATGGATCAGGTTCAAATATATAGATTTGTTTATAAGTGTAATTTGTTCTTTTGGCAAATTCTATGCTTGTTTCCCCAGTTAATCCTCCCAAGTCAACAAATACTTCATTTTGAGATAATTTAACTATATCATCAAAATATTGATATGGATCAAAATGTGCAAACTTCCAAATATCATTTGTATTAAATCCAATATAAATTAATTCGTTTATCGGCTGAGAAGATAACACAATAAATCTATAATCTCTATAGTGTAAGATTAGATCTTCATATGATATTATAGGTTTTTTACAAGTCTCTAATAAAGATATATTTTGGGGAGTTAAATCTTTTGTACATATAACTAAATTATTAGCTTGATCTAATCCAAACAATTTGAAGAAATTCAGAGTAGATTTATCTACTCCAAATAAAACAATATTTTCTTCTAAAGATAATTTATTGTATTTATTTAAAACATTCAATCTTTGCTTATAACTGGGGTCTTCTATAAGAGTTGCAATTGGTTCTATATAAAGTGTTTTATTAGACATATTTTTTAATAATCTCATCTTATCAATTTTTGGATCAATTTTTCGTAAAAATATATCATCAAATATTTCTTTTGATACATCATCTGCTAAGCTATCTTTAATTTCTAAAATTTGTTCTAAAAATTTTTCATAATTCATTTAAATGCCTCTTTTCTAAATTTTATATAGTACAGAAATCTGTATAATAAATATATAAAAAGCTGAAGTTAATAGTTTTAATTTTTATTAGTAACTATAGAAGCCGAACAACTAAAGGCTATAAAAATCAACTTAAAAAGTACTCCCTAATGTTTATGCAGCTGGGATAAGCGGTGTAAGTTACATACAATTAAAATAGCTATTTAGAAATAAATAGTGACTGGTATACAATATTTAATAAAAATTTTAATTGATTTTATTATTTTTGATAACCTAATTAGTATGTACTAAAACTAAAATTTTATGTGTAACAAAAAAACCTGCTACATTGGTAGCAGGTCACACTATAGCAATTACTTACAATTTTAAATATAATCAAATGTTAAATTGCCTTTTCAAATAAATTTATCATATCTTGTAATGAAGTTTTTCTTGGATTAACCAACACATTTCCAGATTTCATTGCATCTTGAGCCATAACTTCAATTTTATCTTTTGTTACTCCAACTTCACCTAAAGATGCTGGAATTTTTAAATCTTTGTTTAGCTTTTTGATTTCACTAATTAATATTTCTGGCACAAAATTTTCAGTTTTATCTTTAGAAGTTTTGATATAGTTGTAAATTTTTTCATAACGTCCATTATCAGCTAGTGCATTGTATTCCATAATAGTTGGTAAAATAATAGAATTAGCTGTACCATGTGGAACATGGAAAAATGCACTTACAGGATGACTCATGGCATGAACATTTCCAAGTCTTGCCCAAGCAAAAGCAATTCCAGCAAAATTCGAACCTAACATCATTGCACAAGCAGCATCTTCATTTGATCTATTAGCAACAAACTGGCGAAGGTTTGCACCAATTAGTTCCATTGCTTTTTCTGCCATAGCATCTGAAAATGGTGTAGCTGCTGTAGAAAGATAAGCTTCAATAGCATGAATTAATGCATCTAATCCAGTTGGAGCAGCAATGAATTCTGGTAGAGTCATGATTAATTCAGGGTCTAAGATAGCATATTTAGGTATATTATTGTAGCTAAATATAGAGAACTTATAGTTTCTTTCTTCATCGCTAATAACTGCCGAAGCTGTTACTTCTGAACCTGTACCTGCTGTAGTTGGTATAGCAATTATAGGTGTAATTGGCCCAGGAACAATATGAGCTCCTTCATATTGTGTAATTTTACCGCCATAAGTTGCAAGAACTCCAACTGCTTTTGCGATATCTATTGGACTTCCACCTCCTAGTGCAATAATTACATTTGCTTCACTATCTTTATATGATTTTGTACATTCATTTACATTATCTACAGTTGGATTTGATACTACATCAAGATAACTTGAAACAGTAACTCCTGCATTGTCTAATATATCTAGTACCTTTTTTACTACTCCTATTTTTTCAAGTCCTCTATCTGAGATTAAAAACACATTTTTAGAGTTATTTTCTTCTAAAATCGCTTGTAATTTCTTTAAACTTCCTATTCCAAATTCAACAGTTTGTGGTATTTTAAAATTAAAATCTTTCATTAAAGTATGCTCCTTTAGTTAATTTATAGGGTAAAAGATATTCACCATTACAATATTAAAAATGTAATTCTGTTCTTTGAATTAAGTCTTTTTGCAATGGTTTTCCAAGTTCAACAAAGTATGCACTATAACCTGCAACACGTACTAGCATATCCTTGTAATTTTCTGGGTTCTTTTGTGCGGCTCTCATTGTTTTGGAACTCATAATATTAAATTGTACATGCATTGGTCCTTTAAACATATATTCATCAATAAAGCTAATTAAATTATCTCTACCTTCAACACCTGAAACTGCTTCTTCAGGAAATCTTACATTTAATAGTGTTCCATTTGATGCTAAAGAATGATCGACTTTGCCAACTGAATTGGCAAGAGCTGTTGGTCCCATTATATCATGTGAACCACCATCTGTATGAACAGGCCCCATATTATCTGAAATAGGTTCATATTTCTTTCTGCCATCAAGAGATGCATTAGTATTTAGACCCATTGCTACGTTTGCATTAACTGAATATACTCCTGGGCTGAAGTGGCCTCCTCTTACATTTGGTACATTTTTAACATTACGACAATAGCATTCGAACATATATTTAAATAGTTCATCTGCATAATCATCATCATTTCCAAAGTGATGAATTTTGGAGCTGTTTACTAGTGCATATAACTTTTCATGGCCATCCCAATTATCTTTTATTGCTTGTAACAACTGCGCACCAGTATATTTCTTTTCATCAAATACTAGTTGTTTGATTGTTGCTAATGAATCTGCACAAGTAGCCATTCCACTTGCTTGAGGACCAGTACCATTATATTTAGCCCCACCTTCTGTTACATCATACCCACTCATTAAACTTTCTTCATAAAATGCTGACAAATATGGTAGTGGTTTTAAATTTCTATGAACTCTATCAATAATATTTAAACTAGATATCATTTGATCAGTCCAATATCTAAATTGCCCTTCTACAGCTTCTAAAACTTGTTCAAAGCTTTCATAAGTTTCAAGGGTTCCAAGATCTGGTCCAAGTTGTTTACCAGCATTTGGCCCATCAAGTATACGTCCACCATTAAATACCATTTCCATCATTTTTGGAGTATTTACATAAGCAGCATCATGCCAACCATATTCTTTTCCTGGTAGAGTAGGCTCAACACATCCAACTACAGCATATTCTCTTGCTTCTTCTAAAGTCATTCCTTTTGAAATCATACCTTTAATAGTTGGTGCATCATTAAACAATTTTGGATGGCCATAACCACAACGAATACATTCTGCAGCTTTAACTTTTAATTCATATGGTGTGTTTTCATGCATACGTACACAAACCCAAGGGTTCATCATACGTGTATGTGCAGAAGCTTCAAGCATTAACATTGTTAAATCGTTCGTAATATCATTGCCTTCAGAGTCCATTCCGCCAATAGTCAAACTTTCACCACCAAATCCACGTCCATTACGAACAGCTACAGTCCCTTTATCTTTTAATTTGGTGGGGTTATTCATTTTTACATACTCTACTTCAAGTAGTTCTAATGCTTTTTCTTTAGTGATTCTACCTGCATCTAAATCTGATTTTAAATATGGATATAACCATTGATCCATACGTCCATAAGAAATAGAGTGACCATTGCTTTCTATTTGAATTAGAGTAGTTGCAATATTAAATAGTTGTAAAGCTTCCCAAAATGTTGTTGGAGGAGGCCCAGCTACAGCATAACAATTTTTTGAAATTTGTTCAAGTTCTTGTTTTCTTTGAGCATCTTTTTCGGTTTCTGCCATTTCTTCCGCTAGTTTACCATATCTGTTTAAATATGTTTTTGCTGCTTCATGCATAATAATCATCGCTTGATAAAAATCTCTTTTCTCACCATAGTCAGCATCTCTTTTGCTAAGTGCTTCAAGAAGTTCACGTGCTTGTTTTAATAATCCATCATAGCCCACTCTCATAAGCTTAGCATAGTCAATTGCTAAGTGTCCTGCTCCAGCATAATGATATAGATTAGTTTGAAATATTTTTTCACCCATTTGAGAACCTTTAATTTGGTCATATTCCAATCTCTCATTTACAGAGTCTTCAATAGATTTTCCTTGCCAATATTTACATAGCTCAACAATTTCTGCTCTTTCTTCATCATTTCTAATATAAAATTGATCATGAGCTCTTTCTTCAAAAGGTGAGTTTAATATTTCATCAATGATCCAATTAGCTGAAAACTCTGGATATATTGGAGAGGCTTTTGCGGGAGCTGCAATTTCACCACAAATTAAATCATCTGGATAAATATATAAAGTAGTATTGCTTAATATATTTTCAAAAGCATAGGCTACCTTTAATTTTTGTGGTTTTCGTTCATGTTTTTTATATGATTCCGTAACAAGTCGTAATCTTTCAACATCAATTTCATAAGGTCTATCAAGAAACTTTTGTCTTAATCTATTAACTCTTGGAAATGGTGACCAGTCTTCATGATTTACTTTATACCCTATTCCGTAAGAATGGTCAAATGGCAATGTGCCAGACGCAGTTGTGTGTTTTTCGCTCATTAAAAACTCTCCTTTTTATTATTTATAATAACCTGTTATTTTTATTCTTTTGTACCAACTAAACAATGAATTCCTTTGTCATTAAGATTGGGTAAATTGTTGTATCTTTGTAAATTGTCATTGACATTAGAGATAACGTGTAGGCGTAATATTAAGTCTTTATTGCGTAAAAAAATTTGATTAGGTTTTCTAATATTAATTTATTCGTTATTTCTGTTTAGAATTTATGAGTTTCTATGTTCATATACTAGACGCAATTAGAAATTGTACCTAAAATAATCATCTAAAATAGTAATTTAAAGCCCA
>LJHD01000186.1 GCA_001983475.1 Candidatus Epulonipiscium fishelsonii
TACATAGATAGGAATTGCCCCTGTTAAAATTAGTGCATTCCATACACTATAATGGCAATTTCGTGCAACTAGTATTTTATCATTTGGTTTACATACCGTCATTAAACTTGATAATATACCTGCAGTTGATCCATTTGTTAAAAAAATTGTTTCTTTTGCACCATAAAAAGATGCCATTAAATCCATAGCATCTTTTATAACTCCATTTGCCTCATACAGATTATCTAAATCTGTTACTTCAGTTGCGTCTAAATTAAATAAATTAATATCCTTGAAAATATTTGTTTTATCAAATTTATGTCCAGGCATATGAAATGGTATATTTTGTTTTGAATAATTTATAAGTTTATTATACAGTGGCATTTTCACAATTGTGATACACCTCTTGGACATCTTCATCTTCTTCAAGCAATGCCATCATTTTATCCCAAGCTTTAAAATTAATTTCCTCAAGAGTTGCCTCTGTTTGTGGTATCATAGTTATTTTAGCATCAACTATTTCAATTCCTGCTGCCTCTATTTTGGAGCATACGTCGCTAAAAGCTTCTGGAGATGTTGTAATTACATACATTTCATCTTCAGATTCAAAATCATCTGCTCCTGAATCAATTGCAAACAACATAAATTCATCTTCATCAAAGTTGGTAGCCTCTTGATCAACCAAAATTTGACCCTTTTTATCAAACATAAAAGATACACATCCAGTTGTACCCATATTGCCATTTCCTTTTGTAAATGCAGCTCTAACATTTGCAGCTGTACGATTTTTGTTATCTGTAAGAGCGTCTACTATAACAGCGATACCATTTGGTCCATATCCTTCATAAGTTATATATTCATAGTTAACACTGTTTGAGTCTCCTGAAGCTTTTTTTATGCTTCGCTGAATAGTATCATTTGGCATATTGTTAGATTTAGCTTTTCTTATGATATCAGCTAATTTATTGTTTAAAAGTGGATCTGCGCCTCCTTCTTTAACAGCAACTGCAATTTCTCTACCCATTTTAGTAAATAT
>LJHD01000187.1 GCA_001983475.1 Candidatus Epulonipiscium fishelsonii
GAACATTGTTAATATTGATATTACTCATAAGTTTTCCCTCATTTCTTTTTTATAAACAACTAAAATTTTTATTTTTTTATTTTCAACTTTAATTCCTTTCAAATAACTTATATTTATTTTAATAAATTCGATCATTTTTTTATTTATCATTTCTCCAAGACATAAAATTGGTATACCTGGAGGATATAGCATTATGTTTTTAGCGCAAATATGATTTTCAGATAAATCAATATCATGCCAATGCTGGGTACTATAATATATTTGTCTTGGGGAGTTTTTAGGCAAACAAAGTTTTCTATTATATTTCAAGTTTACTGGTAAAGGCTGTTTGCCATTACAATTATTGTCTATTTTAAACAGAATTTTTTCTAATATATCTAGGCTTTTTTTGTTATCAGATATAGTAGTTATCAATAAAATATAGTTTTGTGTTGCCATTTCTATTCCAATTTTATATTTAGTTTCTAAAAGATTACCTAGGCTATATCCAGTGAGATTGGTATTATTAGTAAAAAGGATTATCTTTGAAATATCATGCTTACTTATATTTTCGTCTAAAATGTATAAATTCTTTAATGATTTAAGTTTAAATCTTAGTTGTTTTAGTGGTAATATATAGGAATTTTGAATTTGATGTTTATTTTGTTGAATATAATTTCTTATATAATCCATATTAGCCATAAAAAGATAAGAAGGACTGCTAGTTTGGGTTAATCTTAAATTTTGAATTAAATCAGTGTAATTAATTTTACTGCTACAAATATGAAGTAGTGCACACTGTGTCAAAGTAGGTAAAGTTTTGTGCATGCTGTGAATAACTATATCTGCTCCTAAATTTATACTACTTGTTGGAAAAACTGAGTTAATATTAAAATGAGCTCCATGAGCTTCATCGACAATTAATATCTTATGCTTCATAAGTTTTGCAATTTGGGCAATGTCTGATACTATTCCGTCATAAGTTGGGCTAACCATAATTAAACCAACAACATCAGGATATTTTTCTAAAGCTCTCTTTACACTTTTAAAATCTAATTCACCTGTTAAGTATTCATTATAATAATTTGGAG
>LJHD01000188.1 GCA_001983475.1 Candidatus Epulonipiscium fishelsonii
TTATATATAAAGATAAAAAAATCATCGAACAATTAATTGAAGAATTTGCAAAAAATATTTAATTATATTTTTTAATATTTGCTTATCTTTACAGCAAAAAATAAAAATGATATAATTAATTAAAATTTATATTTTTATATCAATTTTAATTATTTATGAGGGAGGAATGTATGTTAGCTAATTTAAGTATTAAAAAAAGAATAATGAGAGGCTTCCAAATAGTAATAGCCCTAAATATATTTATGACTGTTACTGGAGTTGTAGGTCTATGGACTAGCGAAAATACTTTAGACGATTTTGTAACTGGTCCCTTCGATGCCAGCAAGGCTGTTAATACGGTTAGAATCGAAGTTAACGAGGGAGCAAAAATTGTTAGAGAAATGTATATACATTCTAAAGACAAAAATTTTTCTAGTTATATTACTGAAGTTGAAAGATGTATAAATTTGATTGAAGAAAATGTAGAAATATTGAAGTCCAATAAAGTTGTAAATAAAGACTTGATTTTAGAATATGAACGTGTAATTAATTTATGGCTTGAAGCTGCAAGTGAAATTATAAATGCTATTGAAGATAATGATTTAGAATTAGCATATAATTTATTTGAAACCAAATGTAATGTATACTTAGCAAATGCTATAACATTAGCTGATCAATTAAATGAAGCTATCACTATCAGCCAAAATATAATGATACTTAAAATTGGATTTATAAATGTAGGAAGCATGAGTATACTAGGAGGATTGTTAATTGCGTGTATTATTGTAAGCACAATTTTAGCTAAAAAAATTACATCAAGTATAGTAAAGCCTCTAAAAGAGCTTGAATGTATTGCAGCTCAGATGTCTCAAGGAAATTTGAAAGCAAATATTACATATGAGATTGATGATGCAATTGGAAGATTATCAAAAACCATCGCAAATTCTATGGAAACATTAAATTCCTATATTGCGGATATAGGCCGTGTTATGGCAGCCTTATCAACGGGAAATTTTGATTGTGAGTTACAAGAAAACTATACTGGTGAATTTGAAAACATGGCAAAATCTATAGAAATGTTTATGAAAGAAACTAATAATAGATTGGCTAAAATTTCTTTAATTGCACAAGACTTTACTCTTCAATCAACCATTATTGCTAAAAACTCAACTCAAGTTGCAACAAGTGCAGCTAAACAAGAAGAAATAATTGAAGAGTTCTTAGAGCAAACTACTGTATTATCAAATATTTTAATGGATAATGTAAATCAAGTTAATAATACTAAAGAAATGATTAGTACCACCCGCGAAAAAGCTCAAAGCGGAAAAATTAGCATGGGCGAAATGAAAATAGCTATGGATGGAATTAACAAATCAAGTCTCAATATTTCTGAAGTTGTTAAAACTGTAGAATCAATTGCGGAACAAACAAACTTATTAGCTTTAAATGCATCAATTGAAGCTGCAAGAGCAGGTGAAACTGGAAAAGGATTTGCAGTTGTTGCGAATGAAATTCGAGATTTAGCTACAAAGAGTTCTGAAGCAGTAAAAGATATTGAAGAAATGATTAAAGACAGTGTACAAGAAGTAGAATTAGGCTCTCAAAAAGTAGATATTACTTCAGTACGATTTGATGAAATTCATAATTCAGTTGAAGACACAAACACAATTATGGGAGAGTTATTAGAATATTCACAACTACAAAAGAACTCTGTAGAAGAATTAAATAATGGCACAAAAAGATTAAATGTTGTAGTAAAATCAAATGTAACATCATCAGAAGAAGGCGCTGCAATAAGTCAAGAACTTAGTGCACAGGCTTTAGAATTGAAAGAATTGATTGATTACTTTAAAATTAAGTAGAGGAGAAAAATATGAATGATATATTATTAAATGCAGGAACTGGTGAAGTAGAAATAGTAGAATTTATAGTAAACGAAAGAAAGTATGGCATTAACGTACTAAAAGTAAAAGGTATTGTATCTATTGAAGATGTAACACCTTTACCAAAATCTAAAGAGCAAATTGCAGGACTTACTAGTATTCGTGGGCAAATGGATACTGTTATTGATTTGAGTATAGTTTTACATGGTAAAAAAACAGAGAATTTCTCTGAAATGTTAGGATTATTATGCGAGTTCAATGAAACAATTGTAGTGTTTTTAGTTAATAAGGTTGAAGGAATTAGACGTATTCGTTGGGAAGAAATCAAACAAACCAATACTATCTCTCAAGAAACTGTAATTATAGGAACTGTTATGCAAAATGATCAAATTATAGTTTTACTTGATTTTGAAAGCATTACTATTCAAGCAGGAATTGGAAAGGGATATGAAAAAGACCGTCACTCTATCTTTAATTCAAGAAACCTAAAAAAAGATGAAAGAATAATCTTAGTTGAAGATTCACGTGCTATCAGAGAGCTTTTAAAATGTTCTCTTGAAGAAGGTGGATATCATAATATTAAAATATTTGAGAACGGAAAACAAGCACAAGACTATATTTTTTCAATAAAAGAACAGTTTGGAGAAAATTTTACAAGAGAAATTCAGCTTGTAATTACAGACGTTGAAATGCCTATACTTGATGGATATACTTTAACAAGGTCTATTAAAGAAGATCCAATTTTAAATTCATTACCTGTAATAATATTTTCTTCCTTAATTACAGAACAACTTTATCACAAAGGAAAAGCTATTGGAGCAGATATGCAAATTAGTAAACCTTCAATGAAAGAATTAGTAAATGTTATAAATATGTTTTTTGGACATGATTAATAATCATGCTTTAAATGAATAGAAAATTTTTATTTTACTTTTATTAGAACACCTGTGTTTAAACATAGGTGTTCTTTTTTTTATTTACTTCTTAATTTAAGCATTCCCTCACTATTTTTTTTAAATTTTTTGTCATAAATTTCTAAAACTTTATAATTTGACTAGGAAAAATATAAAAAAGCCTTGCAAGTCTCTAGTAAATAATGTATAATCTCTTGTGTTGTGACATTGATAGCAAAGATTCAGAAGGTTGTTGCCTAAAAGGTGGATTTCTGAGGAGCGAATGTTCGGTTAAGAAACGGGACGACGAAGTCACTGTAACTTTAAAATAATTCCTAGTAATGAATAGTTTCATTATTTATTGTTCTATACATAGTTTATATGTTTAGATATATAGAGTATATTTTAAGATACAGTCACCACTACGTTGTACTAGTTTCATACAAACAAAGTACGAAAAGGAGGGGACTTTTTTATGCGTATAATATTAAAAGCATATGACCACAAGTTGTTAGATCAAACTGCAGAACAAATTGTTACAGTTACTAAAAAAACTGGTGCTAAAGTAAGTGGACCAATTCCACTACCAACAAAAAAAGAAGTAATCACTATTCTTAGAGCAGTGCACAAATATAAAGATTCTCGTGAACAATTTGAAATGAGAACACATAAAAGATTGATCGATGTTGAAGATACACCAAAAAGTGGAGAAGCAGTAAGACGTATCGATTTTCCAGCTGGTGTCGACATAAAAATTGATGCTAGTAAATAACAGATTTAGTCACGCTGTTTCTAAATCCGTTATCATTAATAAGATTATTACTATCAAATAAAGGCAATACTAAAAAAACAAATGAAATAGACGTATACTTAAAAAAACGTCTGGAATGATTGCAAATGCAATCCGCTGTAGATAAACAGGAGGTGTAAGAAAAATGAAAAAAGGCATTATTGCTAAAAAAATAGGAATGACTCAAGTATTTGATACTCATGCTAATTTAATTCCTGTTACTGTACTTGAGGCTGGACCTTGTGTTGTAGTACAAAAGAAAACAGAAGAAAACGATGGCTATGAAGCTATTCAAATTGGATTTATTGACGCAAAAGCGAAACAAACTATTAAGCCTAAAAAAGGTCATTTTGCAAAAGCTGGTGTACCAATTAAAAAATACCTTAAAGAATTTAGATTGGAAGACATTAGTACTTATGAAGTAGGTAATGAAATTAAAGCAGATATCTTTAGTGCTGGTGATAAAGTTGATGTTTCAGGTATTACAAAAGGTAAAGGATACGCAAGTTCAATAAAAAAATACGGATATAGCAGAGGACCTATGGCACATGGTTCAAAATATCACCGTAAAGCTGGTTCAATGGGTGCAGCTACAAATCCTGGACGCGTTATGAAAGGTAAAGGACTTCCATCTCATATGGGTTGTGATAAAGTTACTATACAAAATCTTGAAGTTGTTCAAGTTAATATAGAGAAAAATTTAATTCTTATTAAAGGAGCCGTTCCAGGGCCAAAAGGGACAATAATTACTGTAAAAAATAGTGTAAAAGCTTGGTAGTATAAAAAAAGAAAGGAGGAGTTAAAGAGTGAAAGTTTTAAATATAAATGGACAAGAAGTAGGAAATATCGAATTAAACAGCGATATATTTGGAGTAGAAGTTAAAGAACATTTAATCCACGCAGCAGTTGTTGCACATCTTGCAAACAAAAGACAAGGAACTCAAAGTGCGAAAACACGTGCAGAAGTACGTGGAGGAGGAAGAAAACCTTGGAAACAAAAAGGTACTGGTAGAGCAAGACAAGGTTCAATCCGTTCACCACAATGGAAAGGTGGAGGAGTTGTATTTGCTCCAAAGCCAAGAGATTACTCTTTTAAATTAAACAAAAAAGAAAGACAATTTGCCTTGAAATGTGCGTTAACAACTAGAGCAAGTGAACAAAAAATTGTAGTTTTAGATAAACTAGTTTTGGAACAAGCTAAAACTAAAGTTATGGTAAATATCTTAAACACTCTACAACTAAAAAAAGCTTTAATTGTTACAGAAGGTGAATCAAGTAGAAATGTAATGCTTTCTGCAAATAACATTCAAGGAATAAAAACTTCAGCAGTTAACAATTTAAACACATATGATATTCTAAAATATGATACTTTTGTAGTGACTAAAGAAGCTTTAGCAAAAATTGAGGAGGTGTACGCATAATGGCTGGAATAAAATATTATGATGTTATACAAAAACCATTAATTAGTGAAAAAAGTATGAACGATATGACTCAAAGAAAATATACGTTTATAGTACACCCAACTGCTACAAAATCTCAAGTTAAAGAAGCTGTTGAAAAAATGTTTGAAGGCACAAAAGTGGACAAAGTAAACACTATGAACTATGATGGTAAAACAAAACGTCGTGGAAACACTATGGGTAAAACAAGCAAATACAAAAAAGCTATTGTAAAATTAAAAGAAGATAGCAAAGAAATTGACTTTTTCCAAGGAATGTAATCTACTGGGAAAAATATGAAACACACGGCTAAGTGTGAGTATTAAAAAAACTGAAAGGAGTGAAATTTGACATGAGTATTAAAAAATATAAACCTTATACCCCATCAAGAAGACATATGACTTCTTCTTCCTTTGATGAAATTACAAAAACTAAACCAGAAAAATCTCTAGTTGTAACTTTAAAGAAAACTGCTGGAAGAAATAATCAAGGTAAGATTACTGTTCGTCACCATGGAGGTGGATCTAAAGTAAAATATAGAATAATAGACTTTAAACGTAATAAAGATGGTATTCCTGCAACTGTTGCAGCTATTGAATATGATCCAAATAGAACAGCTAACATTGCATTATTACATTATGTTGATGGAGAAAAATCCTATATTTTAGCTCCAGAAGGATTAGAAGTAGGACAAAAAGTAATGAGCGGAGAAACAGCAGAAGCTCGTGTTGGAAATGCACTTAAAATGAAAGATATGCCTGTTGGGGTTATGATACACAATATTGAAATGAAACCAGGAAAAGGCGGACAATTAGTTCGTGCAGCAGGACTTTCAGCCCAACTTATGGGTAAAGGGACTGGAAATGGTGGAAAATTCGCAACTGTAAAATTACCATCAGGTGAAATGAGATTATTACCATCAGAATGTAAAGCAACTATTGGTAAAATAGGAAATGCAGATCATGGATTGATTAATATTGGTAAAGCAGGACGTAAACGTAATATGGGTATTCGCCCAACAGTTCGTGGTTCTGTTATGAACCCTAATGACCATCCACATGGTGGTGGAGAAGGTAGATCTCCAATTGGACGTACTGAACCATCTACACCTTGGGGTAAACCAGCATTAGGATATAAAACTAGAAAGAAAAACAAACATTCTAATAAATATATTGTACAATCAAGACATAAAAAATAATTAAAATTGAAAGGAGATATATTTAATGGCACGTTCTATAAAAAAAGGACCATTTGCAGATGAGCATTTGTTAAAAAAAATAGATGCGATGAATGCAGTTAATGAGAAAAAAGTAATTAAAAGTTGGTCAAGACGCTCAACAATCTTCCCTTCTATGGTTGGCCATACCATTGCATTGCATAATGGAAAACAACATGTACCTGTTTTTGTAACAGAAGATATGGTTGGGCATAAACTTGGTGAGTTTGTTATGACTAGAAATTATCGTGGGCATGGTAAAGATGCAGAAAAAAAATCTAGATTAAGATAGTCTTAAGTAATTTGGAAGGAGGTTGTAGAAATGGCAAAAGGACATAGATCCAAAATAAAAGCAGAGAGAAATAGTCTTAAGGATGAAAGAGCTATAGCTAAAGTAAATTTTGCTCGTTTATCTAGCACAAAAGCTAAAATTGTTCTTGACCAAATAAAAGGTAAAGATGTAAATACGGCTTTAAGTATTTTAAGATATACTCCAAGATATGCAGCAGATGTTATTGAAAAAGTTGTAAAATCCGCAGCTGCTAATGCAGAACATAACAATGGTATGAATACAACTAGATTGTTTATTGAAGAAGCATTTGCAACACAAGGACCAACACTGAAAAGAATTCGTCCACGTGCTCAAGGCCGTGCATATAGAATAAATAAAAACACAAGCCATATTACAGTAATTTTAAATGAGAGATAAGGAGGTTAGCTATGGGTCAAAAAGTAAATCCTCATGGGTTAAGGGTTGGAGTTATTAAAGATTGGGATGCCAGATGGTATGCGGATAAAGATAAATTTGCTGATTACTTAGTTGAGGATAATAATATTAGAAAATATATTAAAAATAAGCTATATAGTGCAGGTATATCTAAAATTGAAACTGAAAGAGCATCAGATCAAAGTAAACATGGTAAACTTAGAATTCATGTTTCGACAGCAAAGCCAGGAATTGTAATTGGTAAAGGTGGAGCATCTATTGAGGCTCTTCGTCATGAATTACAAAAACTTACAAAAGCCACAGTTTCAATAAATATAGTTGAAGTCAAAAGACCTGAAGGAAATGCACAACTATCAGCAGAAGTTATTGCTTCTCAATTAGAAAATCGTGTTGTATTTAGAAGAGCTATGAAACAAGCTATGAATAAAGCTATGAAAAACGGAGCTAAAGGTATTAAAGTAGCTTGTTCAGGACGTTTGGGTGGTGCGGAAATGGCACGTACAGAATCTTATGCTGAAGGTACAATTCCATTACAAACATTAAGAGCAGATATTGAGTATGGATTTGCAGAAGCAAATACTACTTTTGGAAAAATTGGTATAAAAGTTTGGATTTATAAAGGTGAAATTCTTCCACAAAAAGCTACAGTTACTACTAAAAAGGAAGGGAGCAATAAATAATGTTAATGCCAAAAAGAGTTAAACGTCGTAAACAATTTCGTGGGCGCATGAAAGGTCAAGCTATGCGTGGAAACAAAATTACTTATGGTGATTTTGGTATTGTTTCTTTAGAACCTAGTTGGATTACATCTAACCAAATAGAAGCAGCTCGTATTGCAATGACTCGTTATATAAAACGTGGTGGTAAAGTTTGGATTAAAGTTTTCCCTGATAAACCAGTAACAGCAAAACCTGCAGAAACTCGAATGGGTTCAGGAAAAGGTTCCCCTGAATATTGGGTTGCTGTAGTTAAACCAGGTAGAGTTATGTTTGAACTATCTGGAGTGGCAGAAGAAGTAGCAAGAGAGGCACTGAGACTTGCAATTCATAAGTTACCAATTAAATGTAAAATAGTTTCACGTGCTGAACAAGAAATGGCAGGTGATGGTAGTGAAAACTAAAGCACTTTTAGAAGATTTAAGAGTAAAAGATAACAATGAATTAAATGATGAATTGGTAAATGCAAAAAAAGAACTTTTTAATTTAAGATTTCAAAATGCTACCAATCAATTAGATAATACAGCAAGAATTAAAGATGTTAGAAAAAAGATTGCACGTATTCAAACAATTATTACTCAAAAGCAGTCTTAACATTTAAAAAGGAGGAAAACCCATGGCAGAAAGAAATTTGCGTAAAACATTAATAGGCCTTGTGACTAGTGATAAAATGGATAAAACTATAACAGTGGCTGTTGTCAATAATGTAAAGCATCCTCTTTATGGAAAAATTATGAAGAGAACTTATAAACTTCATGCACATGACGAAAAAAACGAGTGTAAAGTTGGCGACCGTGTGAAAGTTATGGAAACAAGACCATTATCTAAATTAAAACGTTTTAGACTTGTAGAAATTGTAGAAAAAGCGAAATAAGATAACAATTTTGAAAGGAGGTAGCCCTTCATGGTACAACAAGAAAGTAGACTTCGAGTAGCTGATAATACTGGTGCTAAAGAAATTTTATGTATTCGTGTATTAGGTGGTTCTACTCGAAGATATGCTGGTGTAGGAGATATTATAGTTGCAACTGTTAAACAAGCAACACCTGGTGGCGTTGTAAAAAAAGGTGATGTTGTTAAAGCAGTTGTTGTAAGAACAAAAAAAGAAATCAGAAGAACAGATGGTTCATATATAAGATTTGATGAAAATGCTGCTGTTATTATTAAAGAAGATAAAACTCCAAGAGGTACTCGTATTTTTGGACCAGTAGCAAGAGAATTAAAAGAAAAGAAATACAACAAAATTGCATCACTTGCTCCAGAGGTTCTTTAAGGAATAAATGCTAGATTAATAAGGAGGTGTAATTAATGAAAACTAAATTTAAAAAAGGCGATAAAGTAATTGTTATAGCTGGAAATAATAAAAATGAACAAGGAAAGATTATGTTTATTGACCATAAAAAAAGCAGAGTAATTGTTGAAGGCATAAATATAATTAAAAAACATCAAAAACCAAATTCAACTGGTCAAGGTGGAATTATAGAAAAAGAAGGCCCTATACACATTTCAAATATAATGTATCTACATGATGGTAAACCAGTACGTTTAGGAACACAAATTACTGATGGAAAAAAAAGTCGTGTAGCAATTGTTAAAGGTGAACGTAAACTTATATAATCGTTACAATGAAAGGAGGCAATAAATTTGAGTAGATTAAAAGAAACATATAATTCAACCATCATAAATAATATGATGGACAAATTCCAGTACAAAAATAAATTACAAGCTCCTAAAATTGAGAAAATTGTAATAAATATGGGTGTAGGGGAAGCTAAAGATAATGCTAAAGTTTTAGAAAACGCTGTAAGAGATATGCAAACTATTAGTGGTCAAAAACCAATTATAACAAGAGCAAAAAAATCTGTAGCAGCTTTTAAACTACGTGAAGGAATGCCAATTGGCTGTAAAGTTACATTACGTGGAAACAAAATGTATGAATTTTTGGATAGATTAGTAAATGTAGCCTTACCACGTGTACGTGACTTTAGAGGAGTTAGTGCTAGTGCATTTGATGGACGCGGTAACTATGCTTTAGGAGTTAAAGAACAGCTTATTTTTCCAGAAATCGAATATGATAAAATTGATAAAGTTCGAGGAATGGACATTATAATTGTAACAACTGCTAAGAGTGATGAAGAATCAAGAGAGCTATTATTACAGTTTGGTATGCCTTTCCAAAAATAATGAAATAGTATATGTTGTTCCTTGTTTCATATGAATAAGAGGAGGTTTAAAATGGCAAAAAAATCTATGAAAATTAAGCAACAAAGACCTGCTAAATTTTCAACGCAAGAGTATACAAGATGTCGTATTTGTGGCCGTCCACATGCGTATTTAAGAAAATTTGGAATATGCCGTTTATGCTTTAGAGAACTAGCATATAAAGGACAAATTCCAGGAATTAAAAAAGCTAGCTGGTAATTTTTAAGAAAGGAGGTATATTTGAAATGACAATGAGTGATCCAATCGCAGATATGTTAACAAGAATTAGAAACGCTAATACCGCAAAACATGATGTAGTAGAAATTCCGTCATCAAAAATGAAAAAAGCAATTGCTCAAATTTTATTAGATGAAGGATATATAAAAACATATGAACTTGTGGAAAATGACGCAAAACAAACCATAAGAATAAATTTAAAATATGGTAAAACAAAAAATGAAAAAGTTATTTCTGGACTTAAGAAAATTTCAAAACCAGGATTAAGAGTATACGCAGATACTGAAAATTTACCTAAAGTTTTAGGCGGACTGGGAACAGCAATAATTTCAACTAATAAAGGAGTTATTACTGATAAAATTGCTAGAAAAGAAAATGTAGGTGGAGAAGTTATCGCATTTATTTGGTAACAATGCCACACTTAAGGAGGTGTAATTATGTCACGTATTGGAAAATTGCCAATTAATATTCCAGCTGGAACAACAATTACAAGTGAACCAAATAATGTTCTAATTGTAAAAGGCCCAAAAGGAACATTGACAAGAACATTTGATAGTGCAATGAATATTGAAGTTAATGATGCTCAAATTATTGTAACTAGACCAAATGATTTAAAAAGAAATAGAGCATTACATGGATTAACTAGAACTTTAATTTTTAATATGGTACATGGTGTAACAACTGGATATACTAAAGAATTAGAAATTAATGGTGTTGGATATAGAGCACAAAAACAAGGTAAAAAATTAAATCTTTCTTTAGGATATTCTCATCCAGTTGAAATGGAAGATCCAGATGGAATTACAACTAAGGTTGAAGGTAACAAAATCATAGTTGAAGGTATTAACAAAGAAAAAGTTGGTCAATTTGCGGCTGAAATTCGTTTTAAACGTCCCCCTGAACCATATAAAGGTAAAGGTATTAAATACGTTAATGAAGTTATTAGACGTAAAGAAGGAAAAACAGGTAAGAAGTAAAGGGGTGAATAACAATGATAAAAAAAGAATCAAGAAGTAACATCCGTGAAAAAAAACATACAAAAATTAGAAATAAGGTTAGTGGAACAACAGAAAGACCAAGACTTTCTGTATTTAGAAGCGAAAAACATATCTATGCACAAATTATAGATGATGTCAAAGGAGTAACTCTTGCATCTTCATCATCCGTTGTAAAAGGTTTAGGCCTAAAAAAAGGTTCAGATGTAGAAGCCGCACAAGCTGTTGGAACTGCACTTGCTAAAGAAGCCTTAGCTAAAGATATTAATAAAGTAGTTTTTGACCGTGGTGGATTTATTTACCATGGAAGAATAGCAGCTCTAGCAGAAGCAGCTCGTGAAGCAGGATTACAATTCTAATCTATAAAGAAGGAGGAAATATTCAGTGGCAAGAAGACAATTAATTGATTATAAATCACTAGACTTAAACGAAAAAGTTGTTACAATTAAACGTGTAACAAAAGTTGTAAAAGGTGGTCGTACATTTAGATTTTCTGCTTTAGTAGTAGTTGGAGATAAAAATGGCCATGTAGGTGTAGGTTTAGGTAAAGCAATGGAAATTCCTGATGCAATAAAAAAAGGAATCGAAGATGCAAAGAAAAATTTAATATTTATAGAAAGAAATGAAGCAGATAGCATTTATCATGAATATGTTGGCGACTTTGGTGGAGCAAAAGTATTGCTAAAACCAGCTAAAGAAGGAACAGGAGTTATTGCAGGAGGCCCAGCTCGTGCAGTTTTAGAATTAGCAGGAATTAGAAATATCAGAACAAAATCATTAGGTTCAAATAACAAAAAAAATGTGGTTCATGCTACGCTTGAAAGCCTTGCTTCACTTAAAACTCCTGAACAAGTTGCAAAACTTCGTGGAAAAACAGTTGAAGAAATTCTGGGTTAGGAGGAACAAATAATGACACAAATTAAAGTTACTTTAGTAAAGTCTACAATTGGAGCTATTCCAAAACACAAAAAGATTGTAGAAGCTTTAGGACTTAGAAAAATGAATAGTAATCATATTCACCAAGATAATCCAGCTATTCGTGGAATGGTTAGACATGTTTCACATTTAGTTAAAGTAGAAGAAATTAACGCATAAACATTAATAAAAAAGGAGGTGCGATAATGAATTTAAGTCAATTAAAACCCTCTCCTGGTTCAAAAACTAAAGCTTTTCGTGTAGGTAGAGGACATGGTTCTGGAAATGGTAAGTTTGCAGGAAGAGGCCGTGACGGACAAAACTCAAGAAGTGGTGGTGGAGTTAGACCAGGATTTGAAGGTGGTCAAATGCCTTTATATAGAAGACTACCAAAAAGAGGATTTCATAATAGAAACAGTAAAGAAATTATAGATATTGACATATCTTTATTAAATAGGTTTGAAAATGGCGAAACCGTAACTGTTGAATCAATTACAAAAAAAGGTATAGTTAAAAATTCAAGAGATGGAATAAAAATCCTAGGAAATGGAGAACTTACTAAAAAGCTAAATGTTAATGTTCATGCATTTAGTAAGTCTGCAAAAGAAAAAATTGAAGCTTTGGGTGGAAAAGCAGAGGTGATTTAAGTTGTTTAAAACTCTAATAAATGCGTGGAGAGTTCCTGACTTAAAGAAAAAAATAATCTTTACATTTTGGATGATGGCTTTCATAAGAATTGGAGCTCATATACCAGCACCAGGAATTAACAGAGCTGCTGTTGAATCAATGATGAATGCAGATTCCAATAACTTGTTAGGATTAATGAATGTTATTACTGGTGGAGCGTTTAGCTCAATGGCAATATTCGCATTTGGAGTAGGGCCTTATATTACTTCATCTATTATTATTCAGCTTTTAACTATTGCTATTTCCCGACTCGAGGAATTATCAAAAGAAGGCGAAGATGGTAGAAAAAAAATCAGTAAATACACCCGGTATTTAACTTTATTCATAGCTATTATGCAAGGTTCAGGTACTACATTAATGTTATATAATTCTAATGTTTTATCTGAAAGGACACCTTTGATGTTTTCATTGACCATATTGTCCTTTGTAGCAGGCTCAATGCTCGTTATGTGGATTGGTGAACAAATTACAGAAAAAGGTGTAGGGAACGGAACCTCACTAATTATTTTTATAAATATTGTTTCTTCATTACCAAATGAAATAATTGCATTATTATCATATCAAAATTATATAAAAGCAATAATACTTATAATTTTATTTGTAATTCTTATAGCATTTACTGTTTTGATGTCACTTGGAGAAAGAAGAATAAATGTACAATATGCAAAACGTATGTCTGGAAGAAAAGTATATGGTGGTCAATCCCAACATATTCCTATAAAAGTAAATCTCTCAGGAGTACTTCCTGTAATCTTTGCTATGTCATTATTACAGTTCCCAGAGATAATTACTAATTTATTTGTAAAACATCCAACTGATGGATGGATGACTGTGATTGAAAATTTAAGATGGACCACTCCTGTGGGAGCTATAATTTATTTGTTATTAATATTTGGATTTGCATTCTTTTATTCTACGATTGCTTTTAATCCAGTTGAGATAGCATCAAATATGAAAAAAAGTGGAGGATTTATTCCTGGAATTAGACCAGGAAAACCGACTTCAGATTATTTATCAAGAATAGCAACACATGTTACTTTAATAGGGGCAGTATTCTTAGCATTTTTAGCTATGACTCCTTTATTATTTACAGCAATTTTTGATATGCAAGTTGCTTTTACTGGAACTTCACTTCTTATTGTAGTAGGTGTAGCATTAGAAACAATTAAACAGTTGGAATCACAAATGCTAATGAGGCAATATAAAGGATTTCTATAAAAAGGGAGCGTTATAAAGTGAGACTAATTTTATTAGGTGCACCAGGAGCAGGTAAAGGAACTCAAGCTGAGATGCTTATGAAATATTATAAGATTCCAACTATCTCAACTGGTAACATATTTAGAGAACATATCAGTAACAAAACAGATTTAGGTAAACAAGCAACTAAATATATGGATGCTGGTCAACTTGTACCAGACGAACTTGTTATAGAACTTGTTAAAGATAGAATTACCAGAGATGACTGCAAAAATGGAATGATTTTTGATGGTTTTCCAAGAACTATTCCTCAAGCAGAAGCTTTAGATAAAATGTTGAATGACTTAGGAATTTCAATAGATTATGTTATTGATGTAGATGTACCAGATGAAAACATTATTGAACGTATGTCAGGCAGACGAGTTTGCTCAAAATGTGGTGCATCATATCATACAAAACACAAAAAAGAAAAATTAGAAGGTAACTGTGATGAATGTGCATCTACTCTTATGCAAAGAGTAGATGATAAAGAAGAAACTGTAAAAAATAGATTACAAGTTTATCACATGCAAACAAAACCTTTAATTGAATATTATAATAAACAAAATAAAGTTCTATATATTGATGGTACTGCCGATGTAATAAAAGTGCATGATAGTATAATGAAACTATTGGGAGAAAATTAAGATGCCAATTTCCATTAAGTCTGAACGTGAAATAAATCTAATGAAAGAATGTGCAGATATTTTAGTCGAGACACATCAGTTAATTGCTAAACATATAAAAGTAGGAATGCCTACAAAAGATATAGATGCTATAGCTGAAAAATTCATTCGTTCAAAAAATGCTGTTCCTTCTTTCAAAGGACTATATGGATTTCCTAATGCTACATGTATTTCTATGAATGAAGCAGTAGTTCATGGTATTCCGAGCAATAGAAGACTTAAAAGTGGAGATATTGTAAGTGTAGACCTAGGAGTTTATTATAAAGGTTATCATACAGATGCAGCTAGAACACATCCTGTAGGAGAAGTATCAGAAGATAAGTTAAAATTAATAGAGGTTACAAGAGAAAGTTTTTTTGAAGGATTAAAATATGCAAAAGCTGGCAATCATCTAGGACAAATATCTGCAGCTATTCAAGATTATGTTGATAAGTTCGGATATGGAGTAGTTAGAGATTTAGTGGGTCATGGTATAGGCAAAATAGTGCATGAAGAACCACAAATACCAAATTACAAAACTCTAAGAAGAGGAGTTAAATTAAGAAAAGGTATGGCACTTGCTATTGAACCTATGATTAATATGGGAACTTGGCAAGTAAGAACACTTGAGGATAATTGGACTGTTGTAACTAGAGATGGACTACCTTCTGCACATTATGAGAATACCATAATTATAACGGAAGATGAACCACTTAATTTAACTATCAACGCCTAATAAATGTTGAGGTGAAACATGATTGATAAATGTGCAATAGGCCAAATTGTTTTTTCAAAATATGGCAGAGATAAAGGAAATCCCTTTATTATATTGGCTTTAGAAGATGAATTTATATATTTAGCTGATGGCAAATTAAGATTGGTTGAAAAACCAAAATTAAAAAAGATTAAGCATGTTCAGCTTACAAATATAAACGTAAAAGAAATAAAACATAAAATTATTCAGCAAGAAGGAATTACCAATTCCGAAATTAGAAATGCCATAAATGAGTATTTTAATGTAACTTCATAAAAGGAGGTTTGTAACTTGGCTAAAAATGATGTTATTGAAGTAGAAGGAACAGTGTTAGAAAAATTACCTAACGCAATGTTTAAAGTTGAAATTGAAGGTGGGCATGTAGTGCTTGGCCATATCTCAGGTAAACTTCGTATGAATTTCATTCGAGTATTACCTGGAGATAAAGTAACTGTAGAACTTTCTGCGTATGATTTAACTAAAGGACGTATTGTTTGGCGTTCTAAATAATAAAAATGTAGAAAATCACGCTTTACTTTTCTACATTTCATAAGCTATGGATGAGTACCTTGTGCACTCATATTTTGGCTATGGATAAGTGGATAAAAGAAAGGGGTACAAAAATGAAAGTAAGACCATCTGTAAAAAAGATGTGTGAAAAATGTAAAATCATTAAAAGAAAAGGTAGAGTTTGTGTAATTTGTGAAAATCCAAAACATAAACAAAAACAAGGATAATTAAGGAGGTGACAGATAAATGGCACGTATAGCAGGTGTAGATTTACCAAAAAATAAACGTGTTGAAATAGGGCTTACTTATATTTATGGAATTGGTCGCCCAAGTTCACGTAGAATTTTACAAACTGTAGGTATAGATTTTGATACTCGTATTAAGGATTTAAC
Organism: Candidatus Epulonipiscium fishelsonii; assembly: GCA_001983475.1. Lineage (GTDB taxonomy): Bacteria > Bacillota > Clostridia > Lachnospirales > Cellulosilyticaceae > Epulopiscium_A. The sequence continues at coordinate 16,237 of LJHD01000188.1, forward strand.
AGATGCTCAAGTAGAACAAATTCGTGCAGAGATTGATAAAACACAAATTGTTGAAGGAGATCTTCGTCGTGAAATTGCTCTTAACATTAAACGACTTGTTGAAATAAGTTCTTATCGTGGAATTAGACATAGAAGAGGACTTCCAGTGAGAGGTCAAAAAACTAAAACAAATGCACGTACACGTAAAGGTCCTAAAAAGACTGTAGCGAATAAGAAAAAATAGAGTATAAAGGAGGTTAAATTTAATGGCAGCAGCAAAAAAAGCGGCTAAAAAAACAACAACTCGTAGACGTCGCGATAGAAAGCATATTGAACGTGGAATGGCACATATTCAATCTACATTTAATAACACTATGGTTACATTAACAGATGCTAATGGAAATGCTCTTTCATGGGCTAGTGCTGGTGGATTAGGATTTAGAGGTTCAAGAAAATCAACACCTTATGCAGCACAAATGGCAGCAGAAACTGCAGCAGTAGCAGCAATGGAATATGGCCTTAAAGCAGTAGAAGTTATGGTTAAAGGACCAGGTTCAGGTAGAGAAGCTGCAATACGTGCACTTCAAGCAGCTGGATTGGAAGTTACATTAATAAAAGATGTTACACCAGTTCCACATAATGGTTGTCGTCCACCAAAACGTAGAAGAGTGTAATTCAAGATTATTAAGTAAATCTTAATAATTTCATACCGCTACTATAATAGTAGTGGTATTGGAAACTTAAAACACTGTTGAAGTGATGATTGTCAACAACCCATGTAAAGTTACGGGTGTTCTCGTCTGATTAATAAACTAACAAATGCAAACATTCAAAATACTTATCGTAGAACTTTACTCAAAAATTGTTCGTCACCCTCAGAAGAGCACTTTAAAAATAAAGGAGGGTTTTATCGGGTGTTGGAATTTGAAAAACCGCAAATAGAAATTAAAGATTTATCAGAAAATGGTAAGTATGGTTGCTTTGTAATTGAGCCTCTTGAAAGAGGATATGGAATGACTTTAGGTAATGGCCTTAGAAGAATTTTACTATCTTCACTTCCAGGAGTAGCTATTAGCAACGTAAAATTTGAAGGAGTATTACATGAATTCAGTACTATTCCTCAGGTAAAAGAAGATGTTTTAGAGATTGTGTTAAATCTTAAAACACTTGCAATTAGAGATAATAGTGGAAATATGGAACCAAAAGTTCTTTATATTGAAGCTAGTGGTGAAGGAGATGTTATTGGCGGAGATGTTAAATGTCCCGCAGATGTTGAAATAATAAATCCTAATCAACATATTGCAACTTTAAATGGAGGACCAAATAGTAGACTATATGCTGAACTTACTATTACTACTGGACGTGGATATGTTGGAACAAATAAATTAAAAAAAGCTGATTTACCAATTGGCGTTATTCCTGTTGATTCAAGCTATACCCCTGTAGAAAGAGTAAACTTTAAAGTAGAAGATACTAGGATTGGTCAACAAACTGATTATGATAAATTGACTTTAGAAGTTTGGACTAAAGGAACATTAAAACCAGATGAAGCAGTAAGTTTAGCCGCAAAAGTACTAAGCGAACATTTAAACCTATTCATAGATTTATCTGAAAATGCACGTAATGCTGAAATTATGATTACAAAAGAAGATGATTCCAAAGAAAAAACTTTAGAAATGACAATTGAAGAGTTAGATTTATCAGTTCGTTCGTTCAATTGCTTAAAAAGAGCTGGCATAAATACAGTTGAAGATTTAACGAATAAAACAGAAGAAGAAATGATGAAAGTTCGTAATTTGGGACGTAAATCATTAGAAGAAGTATTTCATAAATTAAACCAACTTGGATTTGCTCTTAGGCCTAGTGAAGAATAAGAGCAACTTTTAGTAATTAGATAAAATGTACATTAGGAGGTATATCATGGCACAAAGAAAGCTTGGGCGTACTGCGTCTCAACGTAAAGCTTTACTTCGTAATCAAGTTACTAATCTTTTATATCATGGAAAGATTAAAACTACTGATTCTAAAGCTAAAGAAATTCGTAAAATAGCTGAAGGAATAATTGCTTCAGCTATTAAAGAAAAAGATAACTACGAAGAAATTACTATTACTGCTAAAGTAGTAAAAAAAGATGAAAATGGAAACCGTATTAAAGAAGTGATTGATGGTAAGAAAAAACCTATTTTTGAAAATGTTGAAAAAACAATCAAAAAAGACAGCCCTTCACGTTTACATGCAAGAAGACAAATGTTAAAAGTTTTATACCCAGTTACAGAAGTTAATGTAAGAAGAAGAAGACAAGCAAAAAATGTTGATATGGTTGATAAATTATTTTCAGAAATTGCACCAAAATATGTTGATCGTAATGGTGGATACACTAGAATTACGAAATTAGGTCCTCGTAAAGGTGATGCAGCAGAAGAAGTAATTATTGAATTAGTATAATATTTTGGGATTAAGAGCAAATCTTAGTCCCTTTTTCCATAATAAGTATAGGGGAGACTAAATTATGATAATAACTGCTAAAAATTTGGTTTATGAATATATAAATGAAGAAGAAAGTGGTATAATAGATAAAGTAAGAGCTTTAGACGAATTTAGCATAGAAGTAAACGAAGGAGAATTTTTAATTGTACTAGGCCATAATGGATCTGGAAAATCTACTTTTGCAAAACATTTAAACGGTATATTAAGAGCAACTGATGGTACTTTGTTTGTAGATGGATTTGACATGAAAGATGAAGATATTATTTGGCAAGTAAGAAGCAATGTAGGAATGGTTTTTCAAAACCCCGATAATCAAATTGTAGCTACAATTGTCGAGGAAGATGTAGCTTTTGGACCAGAAAATTTAGGTATTCCATCTCAAGAAATTCGCGAAAGAGTTAATAACGCTTTAAAATTAGTTGAAATGGAAGATTATAAAAGGCATTCTCCAAACCAACTTTCTGGCGGACAAAAACAGCGTATAGCAATTGCAGGAATAATCGCTATGCAACCAAAATGCATCGTATTTGATGAATCAACTGCTATGTTAGACCCCATGGGTAGACGTCAAGTTATGCACACAATGAACAAACTCAACAAGGAACATGGCATTACAATAATTCACATAACGCATCATATGGAAGAAGCTATAATGGCAGATAGAATTGTCGTTATTGAACAAGGAAAGATGATATTAGAAGGTAGCCCTAAAAATGTATTTAAAAATGTGGAGCAACTTAAAAATATAGGATTAGACGTGCCTGATGCTACATATTTAGCGTATTTATTGAACAAAGAAGGAATAAAGATAAATACAGGAGTTATTAACACAGAGGAGGTTATCAAAGAGTTATGTCAATTGAAATAAAAAACTTAACTCATATATATGGTCAAGGCCAGCCATTTGAGAAAATAGCTTTGGAAAATATAAATTTTCATATTGATAAAGGTGAATTTATAGGGATTATTGGACACACTGGCTCCGGAAAAAGCACATTAATTCAAATGTTTAATGGTTTGTTAAAGCCTACAAAAGGTAACATTTTAGTAGATGGTATAGATATAAATTTAGATGTAGAGAACAAAAAAGAAGCCCGAAGAAAAATTGGTATAGTATTTCAATATCCAGAATATCAACTTTTTGAGATGACAATTTATAAAGATGTAGCATATGGGCCAACTAATTTGGGATTAAACGAAGAAGAAATTAATAGCAGAGTAACAAGTGCTCTTACTCATATGGGCATGGATGAAAGCTTGTGGGAAAAATCACCTTTTGAACTTTCTGGTGGACAAAAAAGAAGAGTGGCAATTGCAGGTGTAATAGCTATGCAACCAGACATTTTAGTTTTAGATGAACCAACAGCAGGACTAGACCCAAAAGGTAGAGAAGAACTGTTTAAACAGCTTAAAAATATGCACAAACTTTTAAATATGACTATAATTTTAGTTTCACATAGCATGGAAGATATGGCCCGTCATACAGCTAGGTTATTAGTGCTATCTAAGGGAAAATTGATTTATGACGATACACCACGAGAAGTTTTTAAACATATTACGGAGCTTGAAGAAATAGGCTTAGCTCCACCACAAATAAAATACATTGTAAAAGAATTAAGACAAAGGGGATTTGATATAAGCGAAGATATTTTAACCGTCGAGGAGGCAGCTTATCAAATTAAAAGGTACTTAAAAGGGGGAAAATAAATGATTAGAGATATTACTATAGGTCAATATTATCCTATAGACTCTATACTGCATAGACTTGATCCAAGAACTAAAATTATAGCGGTCTTTGCATATATAACTTCATTATTCTTAATAAATGCTCTTTATGGCTATGCTTGTGTAATATTAGCTTTAGGAATAATTATACAGCTCAGCAAAGTCCCAATACAATTTATATTAAAAGGATTAAAGAGCATTGTATTTATTTTAATTTTTACAGTTTCAATTAACATATTGTTTTCCACAGGCGAAACAGTTTTGTGGAAATTTTGGATATTTAATATTACTGTTGAAGGAATTATTTTAGCGTTTGAAATGGCCCTAAGATTAATATTGTTAATTGTTGGTTCATCTTTACTAACTTTAACAACTTCTCCTATTCAACTTACTGATGGTATTGAAATCTTACTTAATCCGCTTGCTAAAATCGGGGTGCCCGCTCATGAGATTGCTATGATGATGAGTATCGCACTAAGGTTTATTCCAATTTTACTTGAGGAAACGGATAAAATTATGAAGGCTCAAACGGCACGTGGTGCAGACTTTGAAACTGGAAGCATTATTCAACGTGCAAAGGCTATGGTTCCTATTATGGTACCTTTGTTTGTATCAGCGTTTAGACGTGCGGACGAACTAGCTATGGCAATGGAAGCAAGGTGTTATAGAGGAGGAGCTGGAAGAACTAGAATGAACTCCCTTAAATATCAAACTAGAGATAAGATTGCTTTTGTAGTTATCATATTATTCATAGCATTTTGCATTTGGATTTAAAAACAAGGAGTACATTGTGCTCCTTATTTTTTTATGGCTTATTGTCCAGGTTTAAAATTTTTGTAGCTATACGTTCACAAAACAACTGGTCGTGTTCTACAAAAATCATAGTAGGCTTATACGCTAAAATTAAATTTTCGATTTGTTGCCTAGACAAAATATCAATAAAGTTTAGTGGCTCATCCCAAATGTATAGATGTGCCTTTTCTGACAAACTTTTTGCAATAAGTACTTTCTTTTTTTGTCCACCACTTAATTCTTCCAATTGTTTATCGAAAGCTTCTCTTGAAAAATTTAATTTCCTTAATATCGATTTAAATAAACTTTCATCTACGCCGTTAGCATGAACAAAAGTCTTCATATCTCCTTTTAAGAAACTAGTATCTTGTGGCACATAAGAAATTTTTAATTGACTCCCTTTTAATAACTCTCCTTCTGCTTGTTCAATCTCTCCTATAACAAGCTTAATCAAACTAGATTTTCCACACCCGTTTGAGCCTTTTAAAGCAATGCGCTCTTCTTGTTCCACTATAAAGTTGAGGCGTTTACAAATGATCTTTGAATCATAATTAATCTGTATGTTTCTGGCTTCGATAAGAATAGATTTTACATACGCCTCACAATGAATTTTTAAAGTTTCCACTTGCTCAACGTTCTTTAAAAGCTGCTCTTTTTCTTTAATTAACTTATTTTGTCTGCCCTCAATTGTCTTTGCCCGTTTCATCAGCTTGGCCGATTTATGACCAGCATATCCTTTATCAAGTATGCCTTGGCCAGTCTTTATACTCTCGACAGTGTTGCTCAACCCCGCAGCTGCACGGTGTGATGCTTGCAACCGTGAAATTTCTTTTTTTAGTTTACTGTTTTCATTTATTTCCCACTGGTCTTGACGCTGCTTATTCATATACCAACTTGAGTAGTTGCCTTTTTCCACCTCTATAGTCTGTTTGTTGATTGATAAAACATGATCAATTACATTATCTAGAAACAACCTGTCATGTGACACTAAAATAAACCCACTTTTCTGATTTAAATACTCAGCTACAATCTTTCGACCTACTTCATCTAAATGATTAGTAGGCTCATCAATTAGCAAAAAGTTATTTCTTTTTAAAAACAGAGCAGCTAACATTAGTTTTGTGCGTTCGCCATTGCTCAAAGTTTCAAAAGGTCGCAACAAGACATCTGGAGCAACATGCAATAAATTAATTTCTTTTTTTATTAAATCATCAATAGTATAACCATTGTGCTGTATATAATTTTCTAACACATCGCCGTATGTTTCTAATGAAAGCTGTGTTCCATCCGCAATACAAGCCTCCATTTGATTTTCCCACATAGTATAAGGGGCAATAATATTACGAATGACTTCTAAAGCAGTTCCGCTTTCCTTTATATCAAATGGAAAATACTCAAAGTTTACCGAACTTACAATATTACCAACATACTCATACTTTCCTTGCAACAAATTTAAAAGTGTTGTTTTGCCTTTGCCATTTCTACCTATTAAACCCAATTTCCAATCGGTATCTAATGTAAATGAGGTGTTCTCAAATATATTCTCATGATGTGTATCATAGCGAAATGTTAATTGATTAATATTTATAATAGACATGTACACTCTCCTTTGAAAGTTAATTAATTAAAATTTTCATCTTGAATTAGCAAAGATACTCACATTTCTTACAAGCGGGAGTAATTGACAATATATTTTTTTCTCCAAATGATAATATCATTAATGTCATTACTTGGTCAATGCCTTTCTCAGGCAATATATCCAAAATTAAGAAATCATAAGACATTGTAAAAGTAATATTAAAAGAGTATAATTTTAGAGTAACAAGGCGGAGGTGAGCAATTTTGAAGATAAAATTTAATGTGGCATACAACGGAAAAAACTATCATGGGTTTGCAAAGCAAAAAGGAAATATCTCAACCATACAATCTTGCTTAGAAGCATCACTTTATGAATTGACTGGCAAAAAAGTAGAAGTGCTAGGGTCAGGTCGGACTGATACAGGAGTTCATGCAAGAAAGCAATGTTGTATGTCAATTTTAGACACTACTATTCCAATAGAACGAATGGCAAAAGCTATGAATGCCAGACTTCCAAAAGATATAATAGTTAGTAATGTAGAAGCAGCAGACAAAGATTTTCATCCTAGGTTTAATGTTAAAGTTAAGACCTATAAATATCAGATTTTAAATCAAGACTATAATGACCCATTTGTTAAGGACTTTGTGTGGTTTTATCCATATAAAATAGACTTAGAAAAAATGAAGCAGGCTAGTCAATTTTTTGTTGGGGAACATGACTTTGAAGGATTTTGTTCAGCAGGTGCATCTGTTACCACAACTACAAGGACAATATATAAGCTAGATATATATAATAAGGAAGAAACTCTAGTTAACATAGATATATCTGGCAATGGTTTCTTGTACAATATGGTACGGATTATAGTAGGCACTTTGGTAGACGTAGGCCAAGGCAAAACCCTAGTTTCGGATATACCGCATATTATCGAAAGCAAAAATCGTAAGTTAGCAGGCATTACTGCTCCAGCACAAGGACTTATTTTGTATGATGTGAAATATTGATGAGATTAAAGATAGAGTCTATTGCAGCTTAGACTCATCTTTTTTGTTAGATTTATTAAATCATTTATCGTTTTAAGCCATATAAAATAGCTAACCTTTCCATATAAAAGCTTCTTTTGATAGTATCGTCTATATCCAAAAATACCACTATAGAATTTGCATCATCTATTCCTAGCATTTCGTTAATCCTCTGGTAAATCAACATTGCATATCAACTGTCTTCATTAAAATCTAATATAATGCAAGCTCTATCATCTTTTGTTAAAATTCCACGTTGAAAATTACCTGCAAGCACTATTTTTTTTTATGTCATATTCTCTTCCAACTTGTTGTGTAACTGCTTTTATCCTACTAATTTTAATTCCTTTCATTGTTCTTTTCCTCATACTTTGTTATTTCCTTCCAAGTGTTTTAATAATTATACAGTTCAGGATTTTACGAAAAATATGAAATCCTATTTATGTTAAAAATTTATTAACACTAGCGTACTATACACCTATATGAAGTTAAAGTCTCCACTCCTTTTATAGCTTTAATTAGATTTTTTATACATTAATGTGTTGTTTCCACTAAACTTCAGGAAGAAACTAAGTAATTCATTAATATGTTTAAAAAAATTTTTTACTTATTTTGCTTTTATTAAAAACTGTTCTAAGTACCTAGTGTTACAAATTTATAACGCTTATGTAGATGTCTCGGAAAACATAAGACCCCACCGCCAGAGGCTATGGGGTAGTTATTAACTAATTATTAACTAGTTTATTTTAAGATTAAAACTTGTTCCAACATCTCCAGCAAATAAAATTAATCCGTCTTCAGGTAAAATGACATCTTTATTTCCATCTAACCAAGAATTATAAATACATTCACCCTCACTATTATATACCATAATTGACCAATTTCCAGTCGTTTCAGTAGATAGCATTCTATTCGCATATTCATCTGTTATATGATAATATTGTCCATATCCATTTTCGCCTATCGTTATAGTTTTTTGAGATAAATTAGGTATAGAGTTAAAATCGACATAAATAATTTCGTTGCTATTCATATACTCAACACCATTTTCTATATACATGTGTGTAGTAGATAAATCTCTGCCGGAATTTTGTGGAATTTTTATTTTATGCATTAACGTATTTTCATCGATAATTTGCATGCCATCAAAATATCCTTCCACTGGATTATATGAACTTAAAGTATAAGTTATAGCATTACTAAAAGTAGGGTGAGTGTATATTCTGGAACTATATTTTTCACTAACTACTAAATACATTTTTCCAGCCCTGTCTTCCCAAGCTTTTTTTACACTTTCATCAACTGAAATAGGCTCTATTTTTTGATGACTATATTCAGTTTTTTCATATGGAATAAGCCCTATATCCATAATACTTCGCGTTTTGAGGTATGTTTCACCATTATCTTCTTCTACAAATGATATTTCAAATCTAAAACTATTTCTAAAAATTCCATCACCCAAATGATAATATATTGATGGTTGTTTATTTTCTTTATCTAAACCTGTATATAGCATTACTCCTGAATCAGTCATTTCAACTTTTGTCATACCCATATTTGAGCTATAAATTCCGTTATACTTTTTTAAATCTGGTGGAATTGGAACAGCCTGCGTTGGTTTATCAAACGGCTTTTTAAAGTCATCAAATTGTACACCATCACTAGTCATTTCATCAAAAAGTAATCGAGAACCCATCATTTCTGCATATGCACTGGAGCCTTTTGGACCTGTCATCAATACAGCTACAGACATATCTTGCTCTGGTGCAACAACTAAGGCCGTATGATGAGGAGCATGGTCTCCTCCTTTAGTCACAACTTGAATGTTTTGTTCAAAAAATGGATAAACTTCTACATCGTCCCATCCTAGTCCATATTGTGCAAATGTATCTTCTTCACCATGCCATAAACCATTTGCATATTCAGGTGCCATTGTCATATCAATTGATTCTTGTGACAACAACTCTTCATTTGTAAACATATATCCAAATAAAGCAATTTCTTCTGCTGTAGAATACATTCCTGCAGTAGCAATTTGAGTATTTGTTTGTATAGAATCGCTTGTATGAGGGCCTGTAGGTGTTGGTATTATTTGGGATAAATCAAACTCGTCTTGTGGAGTCTTAGTTTTAGTTAATCCTAATGGCTGAGAAATATTTTCTTGAATAAATTGTGTAAATGTTGCTCCACTAACACGTTCAACTATTATTTCAGCTAAAGAAAATCCATCACTACAATATGTAGAAAATTCCCCTGGGTTTGCCTTTAAAGTTTGCATTTTTAAACTATTAAGTAAAGTATCATGAGCACTTGTATCATTATCATTGTATAATAAAGTATTTGTCGTTTTAACCCCCATAAATCCCGATGAGTGATTCAGTAACATTCTAACTGTAATATCTTTATACCTCTCATCGGCCATTTCAAACTCTGGAATGTACGTTATAACGGGTTCGTCTAAATTCACTAGCCCGTCATCAACTAGCATCATGATAGCTGCAGTAACATACATCTTACTAACAGAAGCAATTGGAGACATAGTATCTGTTGTTAATGTGTTATCTTTTGAAATTGCATTAGATAAAATAATTTCTCCATCTTTGATAAGAGCATATTGAATGTCTGTTAAGCCAGCATTTTTAATTAACATATTTGCATATTCTTCGGCTTTCTCTTTGTTTGTAAGTTCAGTATTAGCATATATAGTCGTAGGCACAAATAACCCAACTGCTAGTAATCCTAATAAATATTTTTTTAATAATTTCGCCAAAATATATCACTCCTATAAATTTTATATTACTTACAGGATTATTTTACCATGTAATTCTTAAGATTCTTGTATACTAATTCTTAAAAATTCTTAAGATTTTCTTCTATTCAGTTGTTATCATAAATAAGGAAAAAACTTATATCTTAAAGCAAGCCTTAAAGTAAGAATTAAAGTAAACTTTAACTATTCAGCTGCATCTTAAAGTAAAATTTAACCATTTATATTCATGAAATTACAATAGCTTTAGCCGTTGATAGATATAGTTTATAACTACTTTTGCTCTATTTAAAATAAATCTAACTCATTATTATCCAGACTTATACATTAAAGTAAATTTTAACCATTTCTTCTATGCCTTAAAGTAAACTTTAACTTGTTTATTATCCAGACTTCTACCATTAAAGTAAAATTTAACCATTATATTTTATCATTTATAATTGCAGTTTTGTTTCACTTGATGTAATTAACACAAATTATTTTAGATATTCTATCTGTTCATAGCTTAATTATATTATAAGGCTAGGGACTTGACAGGCAACATGCCCTATAATATAATTAAGTTTATGTTGATAAACGCCACTTATAAAATTCTAATGCCCTGGATTTTATTTAAGCATATATAAAATTAAACTAAGGAGGTAATAACTATGAGAACAACATTTATGGCAAATGCACAAAATGTTCAAAAAGAATGGTTTATTGTAGATGCAGCTGATCAAACTGTAGGTAGACTTGCTAGTCAAGTTGCTATGGTTTTAAGAGGCAAACACAAACCAACTTTTACACCACATGTTGATTGTGGGGACCATGTTATTATTATTAATGCAGAAAAAGTTGTATTTACAGGAAAAAAATTGGACCAAAAATTATACAGAAGACATTCAGGCTACGCAGGTGGATTAAAAGAAACTAAAGCACGTGATGTATTAAAAAATCACCCTGAGAGAATTCTTATGCACGCTATTAAAGGCATGTTACCAAAAAATAGCTTAGGAAGACAGCTTCTTACAAATGTTCGTATTTATTCTGGCAATGCACATGAACATGAAGCTCAAAAACCAAAAGAGCTTACATTTAACAAATAATAATTGAAAGGAGTATTCCAAATGGCAGTAGCAACATCAAAATTTTATGGAACAGGCAGACGTAAAAGCTCAGTAGCACGTGTTTACCTTGTACCAGGTAATGGTAAAATAACAATTAATAAAAGAGATATAGATGATTACTTTGGATTTGAAACTTTAAAAGTTATCACTCGTCAACCTTTGGCTCTTACAAATATGGAAAGCAAATTTGACGTCAAAGTAAATGTTTATGGCGGTGGATTTTCTGGTCAAGCTGGAGCTATTAGACATGGTATAAGCCGTGCATTACTTAAAGTAGATCTAGAATTACGTCCAGCACTTAAAAAAGCAGGATTTCTAACAAGGGACCCAAGAATGAAAGAAAGAAAAAAATATGGTTTAAAAGCAGCAAGACGCGCTCCACAATTCTCAAAACGTTAATATTAAAATTTACTATCATTTTTATATTAGAATTACAAAGCTCCCCTCCAAGGGGAGTTTTTTTCTATAATATATTTTATATTTATTTAATTTATATCACAATAACTATGGATTTTGCACCTTATTTGATAATATGCTAGGCAGTCCTTAAACTTATTTAAACTATTACTTTAATCTATTCATAATTACTTTAATCTATCTATTTATATCACTACAGCTCACCTGATTACTTTTATATATTTATTTAATTCATATCCCTCTGGCTAGTGAGTTTGTAACTTATTTGGTACTATGCTAGGCAGTCCTTAAACTTATTTAAACTATTACTTTAATCTATCTATTTATATCATCACAGCTCACCTGATTATTTTTATATATTTCTTTAATTCATATCCCTATAGCTATGTGCTTTGCAACTTATTTGATAATATGCTAGGCAGTCCTTAAACTTATTTAAACCATTACTTTACCATATTCAGGATTACTTTAATCTATCTATTTATATCACTACAGCTCACCTGATTATTTTTATATATTTCTTTAATTCATATCCCCATATCTATGTACTTTGCACCTTATTTCATAATATGCTAGGCAGTCCTTAAACTTATTTAAACTATTACTTTAATCTATTCATAATTACTTTAATCTAT
>LJHD01000189.1 GCA_001983475.1 Candidatus Epulonipiscium fishelsonii
TACAGATTTCTATACTATATAAATTTGGTTTAAAAAAAATAAATATTTATTAGACAAATAAAAAAATGAAACTTTTTAAAAAAAATACCGTCTTAATTGTAAGGCGGTATTTTTTACTTATAAGAAAATAGCATATTGTTAAAAAAACAATATGATGTTAAAATATAATTGAGTCTAAATTTAAATTTGAAAAGAGGTTAATAATGAAAAAATTAGTTTTAGGAATGATGGCTATTGTTATGGGTGCAACTCCTGTTATGGGTGCACAATTATATTCTTCAGCTCCATCTATGCAACAAAAAACTTATATTTTACAAGTTTCAGGGGGCCATAGCGTATTTATTGAAAACTCGAACTTTACAACAACTTTAATTAATGCTGGAAAAAGTGCAGATAGTAAATTTATAATTGATTATATAGAAGGACTAGGACACTCTAGGATTGATACAGTTATTGGAACGCAAAATCTATCTGATAGTGGACTTGATGAAGTTGTAGAAGAATTTAAAGTAGGACGTATATTAATGGCCAATGGATACAGGCCAGAATTGTTTGAAGATTTACATGAAGTAGCAGATGACAAAGGAATAAAAATTCAAGTATTTGATTTAGATGAAGTAATTGACCATGTTAATGTTTTATTAGCACAACAACCACTAGTTACATATCCTTATGAAAATGATATGTCTGTTAGTTTACCTGTTCCAACTCCTGGTCCTTGGTATGATTATAGTCAAGTTGGTGGTGGCTATGTAATGTCCCCTGGCACATTCCCAACATATCCTAATGATGATGACATGTTTGTTTGGGGACCTGCTCCTGGGTATGATTATGAAAATGATATGTCTGTTGGTGTGCCTGTTCCAGATCCTGGTCTTTGGTATGATAATAGCCAAGTTGGTGGTGGCTATATAATGTCCCCTGGCACATTCCCAACATATCCTAATGATGATGACATGTCTGTTTGGGGACCTGGTCCTGGGTATTATTATGATAACGATATGTCTGTTGGTGTGCCTGTTCCAGATCCTGGTCCTTGGTATGATAATAGTCAAGTTGGTGGTGGCTATATAATGTCCCCTGGCTCAGTAACATCTCTTATTGAAAATGATATGTCTGTTAGTTTACCTGTTCCAACTCCT
>LJHD01000190.1 GCA_001983475.1 Candidatus Epulonipiscium fishelsonii
AAGCTGAATACATATAGAAATTAAATAACTGAATGAAAAAGGCAAATGTGTATGGAAAAGGAATAACTGAATGAAAAAGGCAAATGTGTATGAAATTAGAACAACTAAGTGAAAAAGCTGCTTGTGTATGGAAGCTGAATAACTAAGTGAAAAAACCTATTGTTGACTTGCGTAATTTATTTCAAAATATTTTTTCACACTAAAAACTCGCCTGTTCTGTTCACAGGTAAGAGAAAAGTTAGTCTTTTTCTGTTATAATGCCACTTAGAAGCATTTTTATAACCTTTACATAACCTGTTTATAATCTCAAATGTACGATTATTAGTAAGGTAACGCTATGTTTATCTAAGGTTTAATTTTTTTTAGAGATTATAAACAGTATTACATTAAACTAAGGTCCATGGCCATGGGTATCCTTTGTTAAGGCTTGAATCATTATTACTTTTTGTTAAGCTTTTGTTAAGGCTTGAATCATTACTACTTTTTATAAACAATATAATTTTAGTTTTTTTTAAGTGTTAAGGGGTTGCTACTTATTCTTTCACGTCTGCTCTACTACTTATTTATTCGCTAAATTTGCTACTTATTTTTTTCGCCCAATTGCTACTTATTTTATTCGCTAAATTGCTACTTATTTATTCGCGATTACTCTGCTAATCGTTTTTTTCACATTGCTTAACCATTAAAGTATATACCCATATATAATAAAACACAATCGGCAAAATATCCTAATATATTTCTTCCCACTAGCGAATGTTGCACAATATAATTGAAATTACTAAAAAATGTATATTTATGCACATTTGTGCAATTTGTACACCTTATTGTAGAGGTAGAATAGTGATACTATTAATCGACAATTTATTATTAATATAATTGTAATAAAATAAAACTTGTATTAATTCCTTATATATAGTATAATTAAAAAATATATATTGATATAAAAAGTATATATTTTTGTAAAAATGTTATTTTATGATAAGAAGCATATTTTGATATAAGAACTTTAGAGGACATAATTATACTAGACACAATTAGAAATCTAAATGTGTATTGGTTTATTTTTAGTGTACCTAAGTTTAATTTATAAGAAACTAAAATTATGAGAAACTGTTTATTAACAGAAAGGAGGAAGCAAGGATTATAGGACGTAATTCCTCTTGTACTTTGGGAGTATCCTTGCTAGAAAAACATGAAAAAAACGGGATTATTAAAAAAAATAGTGGTAGCAGGTATTTTGACTACTATTTTACTGCCGAGCAACTTTAGTGATGCTAAAGAGTCAATTACAAGCATTCAGACAATACCAGAGGTAGAGACAGGTTATACATATGAGTATGACAAGCATGGCAATTTAATAAGAGAAAATTACTATGTGGATGGTGAAATATTTAGCTATGAGACATATGAATATGACAAAAGAGGGAATAGAACAAAAGAAAATCTATACTCTAAAGAAGGCAAACTGGAAGGTCATTATGAATATGAATATAACAAGAAGGGGAAGTTATTGAAGGATAGCTTCTATCGTGACGGGCAATTATGGAATTACGTTGCATATGAATATAATAAAGATGGTGAAATGTTATCTTATAGTATGCATACCGTGAGAAGTAAATAAGTTATAATAAATAATGGCACTTAAAACTCGAAAAATAGCTGAGCAATTAGCATAAACAACTTCGCCACTTCTATAAATGCTATAGTTAACTGTCTATATCAATAAGTTGTTGTAAAACATGAATAGATAGTTAAATTCACTATAATTTAAAATAAGAGAAAAATCCATTTGAGCTTTTTCTCTTATTCTAAACTCATTGGTAATTTTGTTTTTATCAAAGCCATTACAACAGATTTGTTTGCCCTAGTGAGTGTTTAATATTGCCTGATATTCTTCAGGAGTATTTATATTTGTTAAATGATTTAAGTTTAAAGGAGTATTTTCGATATTAATAATGGTAGCATTGTTCATTAAAGTATAAAGACGATAGTTTTGGTTTAAAATTTGTTGTTCTATGTTAGGCAGCAATTTGGTGGGATATATTGCAGCAGTTGGAAAAAGCCTGCCATAATTATCACATAAAACAGTGCAATCTTTATTAATATCAATATGGTTATATAGATATTGAACAATATCGGCGGATATAAATGGCATATCACACCCAATAACAAATACATATTTATAAGGAATTGTAGCTAGGCCGCTATATATTCCTCCAATAGGACCAATGTTTTTATAAACATCTTTTACTAAAGGATAAGAAAGGTTTAGTGCAATAGACACATCGTTTACTGAAATATAAATTGGTGCAAGTTGATGTAGGCTTGAGATAATCATTTGAAGAAAAGAAGTGTTGTTAATATTTAAAAAAGCTTTGTGATTTCCTTTCATACGTCTATTTTGACCGCCCATTAAAATAAGTATAGCTAAATCTTTTAATTTATCCATTTAAGTATCTCCTTTTAGGTTCTGATATAGAACAAAAAATTATACATAGTTTGATTTTGAATAGTAAAAGGGTTTACCCAGAACGATAAACCCTTTTAGTTATTCCCGAGTCTTGAAAAAAGAACAAGGGATTTATTCCCTTATTTAGTTAGTTTACTCATAAATTTTTCTGTGTTTACAATACATCTAAGATGTGTTCCTTTTCCAATTATTCCCTTTTGTGTAGAGCCAGAAATTGAAAATTTAATTTTTCTATCATTTACTTCTATAACTTCACAGCTAATTACTACAGTTTCTCCTACAAGAGATGCTTTTTCATGGGTGCAATCCATATGAATCCCTACAGTAGTGTTTTCGGGTTCTAAATATTTTTTACAAAGTTCAAAGCAGGCTTCTTCCATAGCAGCGAACATACAAGCTGATGAAAATACTTCAATGCCACCGGTTTTCATTTCTTTTGCTGTTTGATTTTCTTTAATATTAAATTGTATTTCGTTTTTTGATCCAATTTCAATCATGCAATATTGCCTCCTAAAATAAGAAAATTTACAATAGTAATACTTTCTTCAATATTGAAAACAATTATTCTATTTTTATTAAATTTTTTAACAAATTTTTTTTAACCCTTTAGTCCACTAGCCACAGCAGATTCTATAAAATATTTTTGAGCTGCAATAAACAATATGATTACAGGGAGCAATGTCATAACAGCAGCTGCCATCATAAGAGGATAATTTGTCAAGCCTTCTCTCATTGAAGTAAAACCTGCCAGCCCTAGTGATAAAGTTTTCATATTATCATCATTAACTACAATTAGCGGGTAAATATAGTCGTTCCAGGAGGCATTAAAGCTAAATATAAAAAACGATGCTAATACAGGTTTAATCTGGGGCAACATAACTTGAAAGAACGTTCTAAATATACCAGCTCCATCAACTTTGGTAGCTTCCATTAATTCGTTTGGAATAGATTCAAAGCCTTGTTTAATTAGAAATATACTAAAGGCTCCACCAAAGGCTCCCAACATTTGAGGGATAATAAGTCCTTGATAAGAGTTGATCATTCCAAGTTCAGAGATAACTTGATAAGCGGGATACATAATTGTATGAATTGGAACCATCAATGTTATAAGTAACAACATAAAAAGGAAGTTTCTCCCTGGAAATCTTAACTTTGCAAAGGCGTATCCTGCCATTGTAGCAGTTAAAAATAGTCCACATATTCTAGCTATTGTAACAATAACGGTATTAAGGTAATACTGTGCAAAATCCATAACAGCAAAAACTTCGGAATAATTTGAAAACTTAAATTCTTTTGGTATCCATTGTATAGGGATAGTAAAAACTTCGTCTATATTTTTAAAGGAAGTTACAACCATCCATAATAGTGGAAGAACAGTTAAGATTGCTCCAATTATTAAAATTATGTAAACTAATATTTTGCTTGTTTTATTATTCATCAATTTTATACACCCACCTTTTTTGTACTATAAATTGTAATATAGTTATAGATAACAATATTAAAAACAATACAACTGCCTGTGCACTAGCGTAACCAGGTTGAAATGCCTCGAATGCATTTTCGTAAATGGTTAAAACTATAGTGGAAGTTGCACCTTTTGGCCCACCGTCTGTGAGAATCTGAGCTTGCTCAAATACTTGGAAAGAATTAATAATAGTTGTTACGGATACAAAAAATATAGTAGGAGATAGAAGGGGCAATGTTATCTTAAAAAATTTGGTTATAGGTGAAGCCCCATCTACATCAGCAGCTTCATAAATAGAGGTTGGAATAGTTTGGAGTCCTCCAAGAAATACAAGCATATTAAATCCAGAGCCTTTCCAGATACTCATTATAATAACAGCCATAAGAGCATAACGTTCATCAGTAAGCCAATTTACTGGGTCAATGCCTATTAATCCTATAATTTGATTAATTAACCCATCTGCTGTAAACAATCCTTTCCATACCATGGATACAGCTATCATGCTTGTAATTACCGGTAGGTAATAAAATAATCTAAACCCTGTAATGCCTGTCATTTTTTGGTTCATAAATACAGCCATTATTAAAGATAAAGGCACTCCAAGAGCAATTATTCCTAAAGTGTACTGAGCAGTGTTGCCTAGTGCTTGAATAAAATGTTTGTCATTAAATAACTTGGCATAGTTGTCTAGCCCAATAAAAGTTTGGTCCATTAACTTAACGTCATAAAAACTTAAATACATTCCTTTTATCAATGGATAAACCATAAATAAAAATAATCCAATCATAGCGGGTGCAATAAAAATATATGCACCCAACCATTCTTTCCAATTTTTTCTAAATGATTTCACTAAATCAATCTCCTTTCTAACAGACAAATATCTATAGTGATGGCCTAAAAAATTTCAGGTTATAATAGGGCGATAAGCTTAAAAGAAGTTAATTTTTCAACAACTTCTCTTAAGCAGCGTTTATTAATCTTTTATCTGATCAATAGCTTCCTGAGCTAAACTAGCTCCTTCTTGGGCTGTAATTTTTCCGTTGAATACATCTGTAAAGGCTAAATCTAGTTCTTTCCAAATACTACTCCAGTTATCAAACACGGGCAAAGTGCTTGCATCATATACTACATGGGCACTATTGTTTATACCTTCCATTCCACTTAAAAATGCTTCTGAGTCTGCAACAGACTTTCTAACGGGAATACCTAATCCGCTACGTGCCATTTCTGCTTGTGCCCATTCATCAACATAAAATTTAATAAATAGCATAGCTTCTTGGGGATGTTCTGTGTTTTTAATAACAGATAAACATACCGAATCAACCCAAGTATATTTGTCGTTTTCACGTGCAACTGGCATTGGAACAACATCCCAATCTAATCCTTCTACGGCGTCTAGCTTTATAGCCATCCATCTTCCGCTCATATACATTGCTGTGTTTCCTTGTGAAAATCTATCACTAGCACCAAGTGTAGTTAAGTCTTCCACATTTGGTGCAACGCCTTCTTTAAGCCACAAGTCAGCCATAAACTGTAAATCTTCTGCAAATTGGGTTGATGTAACATCAACATTTTTATTTTCATCCACCCAGTCATCTCCAACAAAAGCCTTCCATCTATTTGGTTCAACAACCACTCCAAATTCAGCAGAGGATGCAGCTTGAATTTCCTTTGCTACTTGCAACATTGTGTTCATATTCCAGTTTTCTTCTGCCACATATTCAGCGGGAGATTTTATGCCTGCTTGTTCAAACAACGCTTTGTTGTAATAAAATACATATGTACCCCAATCTTTTGCCATTCCATATATAGCCCCATCTTCTCCAGAAAATGCGTCTATACCTGTTTCGTAAAAATCTGATAGATCTAAATCTGTTATGTACTCATCCATATTTAACAAGACACCTTGTTCATGATATTCCTTAAATTCTGGAAAACCTAAATAAAATACATCTGGTGCATTTCCGCCTGCAATCCTAGTCTGTAACTTTGGCCAATAGTCAGCAGGTATTTCAAACGTGATGTCTATATTTGGGTTTTGTGTTTCGAACTCGGCTATAATTCTATCGATTAAGTCTTTTTCTTCAATTCCTCCCCAGCCTAAAAAGTCTATCTCAACAACTTCATTACCAAGAGCAGTGTCTTTATCGCTAGAGCACCCAACAAATATACTACCAATACTTAATAAGATTAATCCTGTCTTTAAAAATTTGTTCATAGTTTCCTCCGATTTTTTTTACTTTAAACTTCTGTTACAATTGTTTGTAGTAAGAAAATAAATTCTTTGGTTAATTATACCACTAGGAAAACGTTGTATCAATTTATTTATTATACAAAGTTTGTTGTGGCTTTTGCATAATACTAGACAATAAAAAGTAAGATATAAAAAAAAGAGCGAACATTGTTCGCTCTAATTAATTAACTTTAAAGTAATCCATCATATGTGCCAAGTTTTCAGCTTGAGAGGCTAAATCTTGACCAACAGCAGCACTTTCTTCTGAAGTTGCAGCGGTTGCTTCAATAAGTGATGATATTTGTTGTGTTCCATCAGTTAAATCTTTCAAACTTGATTTTTGGTTTTCTGTTATTGATAAAAGACTACCTGCGATTTCAGCAGTTTTTTCTATAGTAATAACAATTTCTTTTAAACTTTCAGCAGTATTATTAGCCATGTCTTGACCTTGTAAAACATCCTCAATACTGTGGTGAATTATTTCTTCTATTTCTTTTACTGTTGCACTGCTACGGGTTGCCAAGTCTCTAATTTCGTTTGCAACAACAGCAAATCCTTTTCCAGATTCGCCTGCTCTAGCAGCTTCAATGGCAGCATTTAAAGCTAATAGATTTGTTTGCTCAGCAATATTTTCAACGGTTTTAAGTACTGTAGAAATTGTTCGGCTTGAATTATTAATGGCTTCCATAGATGTTAACATTTGGGTCATAGCTGTTGTGCCTTGATTCGCTTTAAGTTTTGCTTCGGTTGAAATTTGGTTAGTTTCTTCCATTTTGGAAACAGTGTTATTAATATTATGCGCAATCTCATTAGCTATAACAGCAAAATCTTGAATTATATTGGTTTGTTTGGTTGTCCCTTCTGCAAGATCGGATGATCCCTTTGCAATATCTTCTGCACTAACACTAACATCTTTAGCAGCATGAGATATATTTGATAAGGTTTCGCTTAATTTGTTTCCTATTTCAATTAAGGATTTCCTAATGGGAGCATATGCACCCACAAAATATTCTTTTCCTTTAATGTGTTTGATGGTGGTAAAATCTCCATCTGCCATGTGCGATAAAACTACTTCAATTTCGGAAATAATAAATTGTAAAGAAGTAGACATCTTTTTAAATACATTAGCTAAATCTCCAATTTCATTATCACTATTAATATTAAGTGATATATCTAAATCCCCTTCAGATAAACTTTTTGCAGCTAATAATATATGATTCAATGGTTTTAATGCAGTTGATAAAATTGAAACTGTAATGCTAATTACAATCCCTAAAGCCATTATTGAAAATATTATAATTAATGTAAGTAATTCTCTTATAGATGCATATAGTTCATTTGTAGTTATCTCAACATGAGCCCACCATGTTTGGTCAGCAGCTGTTATTGGATACAAGTATCTTTCATGTTTAAGATTTTTAGGCTCTACACCGTCTCTATATTTAGTTGTAAGATCAAAAGGTTCTTTTTTTGCAGCAAGTTTTTTCCATTCAGCAATGTCTTCATCTCGAATGAAATCACTAACAAATTTACCAACATTGTTAACATCTTCAGAGTCATATATAATTTGCATATTTTCTGTTAGAATTGCTGAAAATAATGTCTCATATTTTGTGTCCGTAAAACGTGTTTTTTCAAAGCTTTCCAATAATATATCCATAACTATAACACCTTGTACTTCATCTTGATAAATTATTGGAAAAGATATGTAGATTATTAAATTGCCGGTTGGGTCAGTTGTCGGAGCGGTTATATGAGGTTTTTTTGTATCTCTGGTAACAGTGTAATATTCTTGAGATGCATAGTCGTCATAATTGTTAATTGCTTCTACAGTGTTATTTTCAGCATTTTTTTTGAAAACTTCTATCCCATAAATTTCTCTTAAAGGGTCAAATGCATAAGGTTCAAAATATACTCCTAAAGCGCTAATATCTTCATTACCACCAACTGCAGACCAAGCTGTATTTAGTATATAATTTTCCATTTCAACATTTTCAGCTGACATAAGAGAATCGTAAGCTGCACTGTTCTTTGATGTTGGGTCGACTTCATTATTTTTTAGGTAAGCACTTCCTAAATAATTAAATTGTTTTTCAGAATATGCTTGTAAATCAGACACTGTAGAAAATGTCTGGTCAATAATATTCTGAACTTTTATGCCACTAAGTTCAGCCTTATTGCTAAAAACAGAATAGATATAGTTTGTGGTACTAATTGAAACTTGTATTGCTACTAAAACAGTTAAAGTAATTAATATTACAGTAACGACACCACCGATAGTGGTTGCTAATTTACCTGATAAATTAGAATTTTTAAATTTGTTCATATTTAGATTCCTTTCTTGTATAAAATTTATTTATAATACAAGTATATGACGTAAATACAAATTTATCAATAGTTTAATGAGGTTATATTGAGTAATAGTACAAAATACCCTCTAAAAAAGGGTATTTTGTACTAAAAATCGAAATTGTTAGGATCAGGACCTGTTCGGTGCCCCACATTTAACGAACAAATTTTTTGCATGTCTTCTTTAGATATTTCAAAATCAAATATGTTAAAGTTTTGTGCAATACGTTCTGGAGTGACAGATTTAGGAATAGTTACAACATCCATTTGAATATTCCACCTTAATACCACTTGTGCAATAGATTTTTTGTATTTTTCAGCAAGTTCTTTTAGTAATTCAATTTCAAATATTTTGCCTTGCATTAGTGGAGACCAAGCTTCAACTTGAATTTTGTTATCCTGACAAAATTTACAAAGTTCTGGTTGGGTAAGTTTAGGACTGTACTCAATTTGATTTACCATAGGAGTAATTTTACAATTTTTCATTAAATCTTTAAGATGTGATTCTAGAAAGTTGGATACTCCAATGGCTTTAATTTTTCCTTCATCATAAAGTTCTTCCATAGCCTGCCAAGTTTCAGAGTTAAGTGGTTTTGGCCAATGAATTAAATAAAGGTCTAAATAATCTGTGCCTAGCTTTTCTAGTGAGGTTGAAAATGCTTTTTTGGTAGAATTATATCCCTGATCAGTGTTCCAAACTTTACTAACCAAAAAAATGTCTTCACGTGGAACGCCACTTTCTTTAATTCCTTTACCTACACTTTGCTCATTGTTATAGATTTTAGCACAATCAATATGTCGATATCCAACTTTTAAGGCTTCTTTAACAGCGCTTGTAGTTTCGTTTCCATCTTTAGCTAAATATGTTCCAAAGCCAAGCATAGGCATTTCAACGCCATTGTTTAACTTAACAAATTTCATAAAAAAATTCTCCTTAAATAAAATATTTTTAAATTTGATTTACGCTTTATTATAACTAAAAATTAGTTGGAATATCAAGTGTTGTTTTAAAATTTTTGGAAAAATATTTTAGAATAGTTTTTTAGTTGGGAAGAGGGAAGAGAGAAGAGAGAAAGAAGATAGGCTTGTGAGCTACCTTCTTTTTGTGTTTAGTTTCTTATCTTACTCGTACTTTTTCTTTTATAATTTCTTCTTGGTATGGTATACCAGTTTCATCTCTGAATAAGTTTTCTTCATCATCTATTGTTGTCATGCCACTGCAACCAGCCAAGCTGCCAGCTATGCTGCCAGCTAAAATTGCTAATAATATTAATTTTTTCATCTGTTTATAGCAAGGATAATCCCAATGGGATAGGAATTGCGCCCTATAGTCCTTGCATCCTCCTTTCTAAATCCTTTCTAAACCTTTTCTGACAACTTCTTATAACTTACAATTATACTAGCCTGTGTTTCTTCTTCCGAATATAAATCCTTTTTGTTATCATACTCTACCGTTTGAAATAGTCTAAATATATTGAATTTCTTTTTCTCATCTTTAAGAATATTTGCTTTATGTATCTGCCTGTTATGTTTTCCAACTTGCTTAAAAGTTTGCTAATGGATTACGACTAATACAACGTGCGTATACTCTAAGAGATGTTTACAGAGCCTAGAACCAGGATAAATAGTCTAGGGAATGATAACTAAAATAACGAAGTATATAAATATACTTAGTCTAATCAACCGAGCTTTTACAAGCTCACACCATTTAGTAGTTGACTTGTATTGTTTTAAGAAGTTTATACGTATTTTTATCAAGCTCACACCATTTATAGTGGTTAGTAATTGACTCAATACAATAACAAGGAAGATTGACAATCAAATCAATACTATTATATTTTAGCATTTCAAGTAGATTTTATACTGGTAAATTTGCTTAATTGATTAAAAGCCCATCTTTAAAGGGATGGGCTAATGGCAGATAAGTAATAGCTATATAAAAGGATAGTACTCTACTTTTTATAAGATAGGCTTATGGACGTTGTATTAAATTGGACCTCTAGGTTTGGTGCTATTTAAAATTTTAGGGGGGAGCGTTTTAAGAGCGTTCTGCAATTTATTTATCATAACGTCTCTATCTTTCATTTCTCCACTTACTGGAACAAGGTTAAAGTTGTGGCTACCAAAGAAAAAGCAATTATCGTCTACATCTAATGCTTTTAAAAATTTAATTTCTTCCATTAACATTTCTCTTTCGGTAAGTTCAATATAATCTCCACTATTACAAATTTTCTCTAGTTCACTTCCTGGAGTGACAGAGGTTGGCATAATGGAAATCATATATGGTTTATAGCTACTAAGTAAATCAATGGTAGCCTTAGTGTTGTTAATTCCAGCATCTCTTCCAGCTATCCCTAGCATTAAAAGTGCATCATACTCAATACCCGCTTGTTCAAGTTTATTTAGCTGTTCATAAGCTTCGGCATTTGTAAAGCCTTTGTTCATTACTTTTAAAGCAGGATTGTATGCAGTTTCAAGTCCAATATGAAATTGATTAAATCCCAATTTACGCATTCTTTTTAAATCATCTACAGATTTGCTTTTTATATTTTTTATTGATGCATAGCCTGTTATAGTTTCAATCTCTGGAAAATAGTTATTAATTAGTTCGCCAATTGTAATTAGCTTTTCTGCTGATAGCACAAATGGGTCTGCATTTATTAGGTAAATTCTGTCTATGTGTCCTCCGTAAGATTTAAGTTCTTCTAAGTCTTCTTTTATGTGTTCAAGCGGTGATATTTTGAATGGTGTTTTTCTATACATTGTACAAAACGAGCACTTGTTGTGTGAGCAGCCAATAGTTACTTCTAAAAGTGGGGTATAAGCTTCCATTGGGTGACGGTAAACTTCTCCTGTGTAACGCATAATTTATCCCTCCAAGTAATTTAATTTTTTCGATAATATTATTATACATTTAAAAATTAAATGAAGCAATTATAGACAAAATTATCCGTACGGCTAATTTTGTCTATATAAAGTGACAAACTTGTAACTCATGTTGTTAAAGCAGAGAGCTATATTTGCTATATGGTAATATGGATTAAAATTCAACGGTAAATCCATCATTAAAAGGAATATTGTCTTTCATTAAGTAAGGAATAATAGTGATATAAGAAGTTCTATTTAAATCGATTGAATCAAAGGCATAATAACCACCTTCTTCATTAAAATATGTACCATGAGCACTAGTTAATTTATTTCCGCTATCATCTATGATTTCAAATTTAATAAATTCCATATCATTCTCAGTCTCGGAGATAGTAAAGTAAAGTTTGCTGTTAATATAATTATTTGCCAGATAATCAATAGTTACTACTTGATCATTAGGCAAAATAAAGCTTTGGTTAATATCTACTATATCTGTTTCAATTGATAATTCCGATGCTTTAGCAATAAATTCCCATGACCATTCTCCCGATATTAACTTTGTTTCGTAGTTGGAATTTCCATATTTTAAATCTTCTATAATATACTCAATTTTAATATTCTCGTTGGGTTTAATTTCATGATCTAAAACAAAACGAAATATTGCTTTTTGTCTGTTTTTATCTGTATGATCATATGTTCCTGAAAGGCCACCTTGTAATTTCTTTCCATTTATGTACATATTTTGCCAACTATATAATACCGCGTCAGTAGTTACCTTATTCATTGTAGTATAAACTAATATTTCGTCTTCCATTAGAATAACTTTATCCAAAGTGATAGATATTCCTGTCTCGTTTGTTGTAGTTTGCCATTTAACTTCACTATATGCTGGAAAATTTTTTTCCCATATATGAATATTTATGTTTGCTCCAATAAAACTAAAGCCTATAAGTAACAAGATGATTCCAATAGGTTCATGATTAAGTTGCTCTAGCTTAACAGCAAGTTGCTTTAATTTAACTTTAAGCTGCTTTAGTCTATCTTTAATTTGTTCTGGATTAACAAGTTGTTTTAGTTTAACTTTAAGTTGCTTTAGTTTAACACTTAGTTGTTTTAGTTTAACTTTAACTTCAAGCTGCTCTAGTTTAACTTTTATTATGTTCAGAAAATCTTTAAATTTTTTTTTCATTTATTTAACTCCTTTTCCGTATAGCATTGCTTAATTATATTATTATTAATAAATTTACTACTATATGAATATTATATCGAATATGCTATTTAATTACAAGAAATTATAAGCGTTTAATTAAGCTGTTGAATAATTAACATAGTTTAGTTTTTTATGTTCCAAGCATTATTGGATGTATATAGAAAAGCTGCTATTTTAAAAGTACTGGAAAGAATGAATGATAAAATAAAAGAAGACTAGCGATGCTAGCCTTTTTTTATAACCTGTTTATATTCCAAAATTAGTAAATTGTCCCATCTTTCATTACAAATATAACGTCTTTTAATCTACTTAAATCTGCCATCAAATCACCTTTAACAGCTATTATATCAGCTAGATAATTTTTTTCAATTTGCCCTAAAGTATTTTGCTTGCCCAACATTTCTGCTCCATTGGAAGTTACTGCTTTTAAGGCATCAAGTTTACTTGAACCTAGACCTTGTGCATATAAAACTTCTTTATAAAGATAAGTATGATAAGCATCTGTACCTAAAGTAAACTTTAAGCCAGATTTTACTATATTACTCATGCACTGTCTGCTATACTCTCTGGTTCGGTGTACCTTTTCTACGAAACTTGGAGGACAAAACGGTTCCCGTGTTTCATCCAATATAATGCCCGATGTTAAACAAACAGATATATTATGTTGTTTCATACATTTAATTTCTTCTTCTGTTGCAAAATAAGCATGCTCAATAATATTTACTCCTTTTTCAACTGCTCGAATAAGCCCCAAGCCACCAATGCAATGTGCTGTGACGGGAACGTTGTTAGATAATGCAACATCTACAACAGCAGATATTTCTTCATCACTTAAATTACAAGGAATAGTTTCATCTTTATCTACAATTCCTGGGGTTAAAAATAACTTTAATACCTCGGCTCCACGGTTAATATTTTCTTTAGCAGTTTTTTCAAACTGTTCTTTTCCTTCCATTCCTTCGCCAACATATCCATGACCACTTGATGACCTCATTCCTATACTAGCGGTTATTATTCTTGGCCCTACAATTTCACCTGTTTCAATCATTTGTTTTATAATATGGTCTACAAAATGTTTTTCACCAAGACATCTTGAGGTTGTTACACCAGCATATAAGTCATCTTTCATATTACGGATGCCTCTTTCAAGAAGAATTTCTTTCGGGTCAGCCATAGCATCCAAATGATTATACTCTCTTGCGTCCAGTGAAATATGGTTATGTAAATCAATTAAACCAGGGAGAATAGTTGCATCTCCAAAATCAATTATCTGAGTTTCTTCTTTACTATAGTGTATATTTTTAATAATATCTTTAATTATGTTATTTTCTATAACAATAGCTCCGTTATTTAATACTTCTAAGTTTTTTCCTATTAAAATTCTTTTTGCTTTTAATATCATATTTTACACTCCTTAATATAGTTTGATTAATAAGAGAAAAAGTTTAAGGGGATTTTCCCTTATAATGAAAAAAGATAGCATTTTCTGGATATGCTATCTTTAAAGTTTCTGCTTCATATAGATGGATACTACACATCATTGCTTGGTATTTACAAATTTATTTTTTATGATAGGATAAACCACTGAAACCAAAGTCAAAACTGCAAATATTATAGTTAAAGGCCTGGTGAACATCATTAAGTAATTTCCGTCAAACATAACCCCTGTAAGCATTAAAGATTCTTCTAACATTGGCCCAAGAAGCAACGCTAGTGCTACTGGTGAAAGAGGAAAATTATTTTTAGTCATAATATAACCTATAATTCCTGCTATAAACATAACAATTACATCAAACATATTTTGTTGAATTGAAAAAGAACCTACTATAGACAAAACTACAATTGTAATTGCTAAAATTGTTTTTGGTATTAGAAGAATTTTTCCTGCTATCTTACAGAAAAAACACCCTATAAAGAATATCAATATGTTAATAACTAAAAAACCAACTAAAAGCGTATATACATCTTCTGCATTTTGAGTAAATAGCAATGGGCCTGGGCGTAACCCATGTATAATCATAGCTCCAAGAAATATTGCTGCTGGAGCACTGCCTGGGACAGCCAAAGTTAGCAACGGAATAAGTGAGCCACCAGTAACACCGTTGTTTGCTGATTCTGCTGCAATAATTCCTTCCACCGAACCATTGCCAAATTTCTCTGGTTTCTTTGAGACTTTTTTCGCCTCGTTATAAGCCAAGAAAGATGCAATGTCTGGTCCTGCTGCAGGAATAATTCCAATTACAACACCAATAATTGCTGAGCGAAAAGAATTAACAGCGTTGGAAGTTAAATCTTTAATGGATATCTTCATTTTACTAATAGCACTTACTTCGGCTATTTTCCCTAGTGGTTGCTCAAGCATTGCAAATACTTCAGGCATAGAAAACAAACCAATTAATACGGGAACAACAGATAGCCCCCCTATCAGTTGGTACATTCCAAAGGTGTATCGTGGATATCCTAAAACAGGGTCTTGACCAATGGTTGCAAGTAATAAACTTACCGCTCCAACCAACATTCCTTTAATCATATTTCCTTCTGAAAGCATGCACACAATACTTAGCCCAAAAATAGCAATCATTACTTGTTCTGGAGCACCAACTTCCATGGCAATAAGTGCCAAAACTGGTGCAAACAATAGTAATGCTATTGAACTTACTACTCCACCTATAGTTGAGCCTAATGTAGCAAGCATTAGTGCTTTTCCTGACTCTCCATTTGCAGTTAGTGCTCTACCTTCAAATGCTGTGGGTGCAGAAGCAGGGGTTCCTGGAATTCCTAAAAGCACTGCTGGAATACATCCGCCATATACCCCGCCACAATAAATTCCGCTTAAAAGTAGTAATGCCCCTTGTGGTTGAAGAACATATGAAAATGGAACAAACACAGCAACACCCATAGTGGCAGAAAAACCTGGCAATGCTCCAAAGACAATCCCGATAGCAACACCTAATATACACAGTGTTAAATTTATGGGACTAAATGTATTTACCAATCCCATTAAAATATTTTCTAACATTTAAATCCCCCCTTATATTAAAAATCCTGAAGGTAACATTACTGACAAAATATATGTAAATATTAAGTATATACTGGCAGTTAACCCAATAGTAACTCCTATATACATTTTTATAGATGTTTCATTACATAATTTCAAAGCTGCCAAAATAAACAAAATGGTTGATACTACATAACCTGCTATATTGATTAGTACAATGTATATTACTGTCAATATTCCCATCAAAATTACAATCTTTGGAATTTTTACTATTTTTTCTTTATCATAAGTTTTATGATGTTTTTTAAACTGAGCAATACTATTTACAAAGTAAATTATCAATAAAAATAAAGTTAAATATAAAACTCCCAAAGGATATGATTTTGCTTCTTGTGGAATACTCATGGTTTGAAAATAAAATACAATCCATATGATAAACAATATAACAGAAGTTACAATATCTCTTTTTGCCTGCATCTTTTACACCCCCTATATGGATAAGAAACTTCAGAATAACCTAAGAAAAAATATTATCCTACTATATAAAGGATAGTACTCTATCTTTTTATAAAGGACGAACATTGTTCGCCCCTACTCTATCATATCTTTAATCTCTTCATGGTTTTGCGAATAGAAAGTATCAAACTCTGCTCCATCTAAGTATTCAAGAAATACTCCTGCTGCTTGTGCTTCTGTTTGGAATTCAGGGTTATCAAAGGCTGTTTTAAATGCAGCAGATAAAGTTGTTTCTATGTCTTCAGGTATACCAGCGGGAGCAACAATTCCACGCCACATAGTATGAGTAAAATCTACGCCTTCTTCAATTGCAGTTGGAATGTCTGGGCTTAGAGCATATCTTTCACCAGAAGTTATAGCTAAAGGAATTACATTTCCAGCTTCAATTTGAGCTAGTGCTTCAGAAACAAAAGGCACTGCCACCATACAGTCACCTGATGCAACTGAATTTA